>NZ_CP040748.1:964402-1285869 GCF_006007965.1 Nocardioides jishulii
CGTGCGGACCGGCTCGCCGGCCCTCGTGCTGCTCCTGCTGTCGTCCGAGATCGCCATGGCCGACTCCACCCCAGCGCTTGCCCAGCACTTGCCCGTGGTGCGCCCGAGCGCGCACCACGCCTGGCTGGTCCTCCCAGTGTGGCCCGGCCGGGTCCGCTGCGCCAGAGGCGAGGTCGTCGCCAGCGACGTACGCGCCTGCCTGGCCGCGGGGCTGCGGTCGCTGTGCACACGGCCCAGGACCAGCCCGTCGTGCTGCGTCAGCCCGTGCGGGCAGGTGCTTCGGGGCTGGTGCTCAAGGGCGGGGAGGACCGACCCTGACGGTCAGGCCTTCGCCGGGTCCTTGCGGAGCTTCTCCAGACCGGCCATCAGGTGGTAGAGCACCAGCACGGCAGCCGTGCCGATGGCGATGCCACCGAGCTTGACGTCGCCGAAGACCAGGACGTCGTTGCCCATGCCCATGGCCAGGATGAGGGCGACGGCGACCGGGAAGAGGTTGCGCTGCTGGCCGAAGTCGACGCGCTCGTCGATCCACATGCGGACGCCGATGAGGCCGATGATGCCGTAGAGCGCGAGGGTGGCGCCGCCGATGACGCCGTTGGGGATCGTGAAGAGCAGCGCGCCGATCTTGGGCGACATGGCCAGCAGGACGGCGATGATGCCCGCCACCCAGTAGGCGGCGGTGGAGAAGACCCGCGTCGCACTCATGACGCCGATGTTCTCGCCGTAGGTGGTGGTCGCCGAACCACCGCCGAGGCCAGCGACGACGGTGGCGGCGCCGTCGGCGAAGAGGGTGCGACCGGTCATCTCGTTGATCGAGTCGTCCTTGACCAGGTGGGCGACGGAGCGCACGTGGCCGACGTTCTCCGCGATGAGCACGAAGACCACCGGCAGGAACATCGGCAGGATCGACCAGTCGACGCTGGGGGTGGTGAAGTCGGGCAGGCCGATCCAGTCAGCAGCCTCGACCTGGGTGAAGTCGATGACGCCGAGCGCCAGGGCCACGAGGTAGCCCACCACGAAGCCGAGCAGCACGGCGATGCGGCCGACGAGGCCACGGAAGAGGGCGGCGATCACGACGATGGAGAGCACCGTCACGGTTGCCAGCAGGACGCTCTCGTTGTCGGCCGGCTTGCCGCCCGGCGCGAAGAGACCGCCTGCATCGAGGGCGATCACGTTGTTCCACGACGCCTGGGCGAGGTTGAAGCCGATGAGGGCGACGATCGCGCCCATGACCACCGGCGGCATGAGGACGTGGATCCAGCGCGTGCCGACCTGGTTGACCAGGAGGCCGACCAGCGCCAGCAGGACGCCGGTCACGATGATGCCGAAGAGGGCGGCGCTGAAGTCGTCGCCGTTCTTGGCGGCCAGGACCGGCGCGATGAAGGCGAAGGAGGACCCGAGGTAGCTGGGCACCCGGTTGCGGGTGATCAGCAGGAAGAGCATCGTGCCGATGCCGGAGAAGAGCAGCGTGGTGCTGGCCGGGAAACCGGTGATGATCGGGACCAGGAAGGTCGCGCCGAACATCGCCACGACGTGCTGGGCGCCGAAGCCGATGGTGCGCGGCCACGAGAGTCGCTCGTGCGGCGCCACGATGGCGTCGGGGGCTACGGTCTTGCCGTCGCCGTGAAGGGACCAGGACAAGAAGTCCTCCTGTGGGAATGAGGTGGAGGAACCCGCGGAGCAGGTTCGAATGCCCTGAGCCTAGGAGCGTTCAGTCGCAGTTGTCGCACAACCCCGTGGCCGGAAGCACCATGAAGCAGTGGGGGCAGAGCTTCTCGGCCGGGGGAGCGGGCTTCGCCGGGGCCTTGGGCGTGGTGGTGCGCGGCGTCCGGGGGGCGCTCGTACGCGGGCTGCTCGCCCGCGGCGTCGACGACCGAGGTGCGCGTGGCGCCCGCTCACCCGCCGCCGGGGCGGGAGGCAGGGCGGGCTCCCCGCCGTCGGCGGGGAGGTCGGCGCCGTGGCGGCGGTAGCACTCGAGGCGCTCGATCGCGGCATGCATCTCGGGGTTGGTGACGACGTCGCCACGTACGGCGTTGACGGTGTCGGCGTACCACTCCGGCATCCGGCCGTCCGGTCCCACGACGAGGGAGCCGAGCAGCGGCTCGGCACGCCGGCGGCAGTCCTTGGCCACGCGGAAGAGGATGTCGCCGATCCACAGGCCGGGCGCCTGACGGTTGCGGATGCGGGTGCGCTCCTGCACCTGACGCGCGAGCTCGGGGACCGTGATCACGGCGTGGTACTCGGTCGCGACGTCCGCCAGGACGTGGCGCGCCGCCAGCGCGAAGGTCTCCCTCGCGTTCTCCAGGTCGATGGTGCGGGCCTCGATCCACGGAGTGTCATTCACGTCCCGGAATTCTACGCCTGCGACGACGAAGGTCCCTCGCCGTCCACGGCGGGGGACCTTCGCGTGTGACCTGTCTGACTCAGAAGGTGAGGTCGGACGGCTGGGGCTCCAGGAGCGCCTCGACCGCACCGGCGTACAGCACCTGCTTGATGCGTCCCAGGGTGCGGCGGTCCTTGCCGGCCAGGGGCGCGACCCGCGCCTCGGCGGCCTCGCGGAGCCGGTCGAGCGAGGTGGCCTCGTCGACGAGTCCGGCCTCGGCCGCCTCGGCGCCACCCCAGCGCCGTCCCGTGGTCATGGAGGCGACCTGGGCCTGGGGGGTGGTCTTGGCGACGATCAGCGCGTTCATGCCCGCGGTGAAGGGGATGAGGATGTCGACCTCGGGGAAGCAGAAGAAGCCGCGGTCGTCGCGCATCACCCGGAAGTCGTGGGCGATGGCGAGCATGGCGCCCCCGCCGAAGGCATGGCCGTTGATCGCCGCCACGGTCGGCACGGGCAGCGTGAGGACCTTGGCGAACATCGCGTGGATGCGGTCGACGTAGCCGGGCAGCTCGCCGGCGTGGGCCATGATCCAGTCGAGGTCGAGGCCGTTGGAGAAGAACTTGCCGCTGCCCGTGGTCAGCAGCACGGCCGGCTCGGCGCTGGCGGCGATCTCGTCGAGGGCGGTGTCGACCTCGGTGAGGAAGTCGGGGGAGAAGCGGTTCTCGTCGCCGCCGAGGTCGAGGGTCCAGACCGGACCGTCCTTGATCAGTGCAGGCATGTTCTCTCTCCTGGTTGCGTACGTCTGTCGCGTCGGCGACTGCCCAGAGGTTACCCATGGGTAGTCGACTTGTCCTCCCTACGCCTCACCGGCCGCGTGAGCGTGAGCGACCTGGCTGTGCTCTGGTCCCACGCGCGTCACCGCGCGAGGAGCACCAGCACCTCGTAGTGACCGGTCTGCGGAAACATGTCGAGCAGCTGGGCGCGTACGGGGCGCAACGATCCCATCGCGGCCAGGTCGCGAGTCAGGCTCTGTGCGTTGCAGCTCGAGTAGAGGACGTACGGCGTCTCCGAGCGCTCCAGCCATCCCGCGAGGTCGTCGCCGATGCCGCGCCGCGGTGGGTTGACCACGACCAGGTCGGGCGCCTCGTCCTGGGCCAGGGCCCATGTGGTCGCGTCGGCCGTGACGAAGTCCAGGCTGTCCAGCCCGAGCTCGGTGGCGGTGGTGCGGGCGCTCACGACGGCCTCGGCGCTCACCTCCACGCCGGTGATCCGTCGGCCCGGCGTCGCCAGGTGCAGCGCGAAGCCGCCGACCCCGCAGTAGAGGTCCCACACGCTCTCGGCGTCGCCGGCGAGCTCGCCGACCCAGGCGCGGGCGGCGCGGTAGAGCCCGGCGGCCACCGCGGTGTTGGTCTGGAAGAAGCTCTGCGGGCGCAGGTGCAGGCCCACCTCGTTGACCTGCATCGTCAGCGTCTCGCCGTGGAGCACGACCTCGTCGGGCCCCTCGAGGACGGCCTTGTGCTCAGGCTGCAGGTTGACCGAGACCACCTCGACGGGGCTGCCGGCCTCGCGCAGCTGCGACAGGAGCGTGGTCAGGTGCTTGCGGATCCGCAGCACCGGCTCGGTCGAGCGCAGCACGAAGCGCACCATCAGCGCGCCCGAGGGCGCCTCGGTGACCAGCACGTGCTTGAGCTCGCCGCGGCGCGTCGCGAGGTCGTACGGCACGAGGCGCGCGAGCGTCACGAAGTGGGCGAGGACGCCGAGCGCGGCGTGCATGCGAGGCGTGTAGAGCGGGCAGTCGCGCAGGTCGACCCCGGCGCCGCCAGGCGTCAGGATGCCGAGAGTGGGTGACTCCACGGTCCCGCCGGCGACCATCTTCGCCTTGTTGCGGAAACCTGCCTCGGGGCCGGTGAAGGGCTCCAGCCACTCCGGGCTCCCGAGCGGGTCGAGCAGGGTACGCACGTGGGCGCTCTTGTCGGCGACCTGGTCGACGCGCGGCACGGGGAGCAGGCTGCAGGAGCGGCACCGCCCGGTCGCGAAGTGGGCGCACTCGATCACGGCCGTGCCCCCACCCGCGCCGTCCCGGGAGACGGGTCAGCCACGCAGCCGGCCCATCCACTCCTCGACGGCCTCGGGGGTGCGGGGCAGCGCCTCGGAGAGGTTGCGCGACCCGTCGGCGGTGACCAAGATGTCGTCCTCGATGCGGATGCCGATGCCGCGCAGCTCCTCGGGCACGAGCAGGTCGTCGGCCTGGAAGTAGAGGCCCGGCTCGACGGTGAGGACCATGCCCTCGGCGAGGTCGCCCTTCGCGTAGGACTCGGGAGCCGCCTGGGCGCAGTCGTGCACGTCCATGCCGAGCATGTGCGAGGTGCCGTGGAGCGTCCAGCGGGCGTACACCTTCGACGACGGGTCGAGCGCTTCCTCGGCGCTCACCGGGAGCAGGCCCATGTCGGCCAACCCGTGGGCGAGCACCTGCATCGCGGCCTCGTGCGGCGCGGAGAAGGGGGCGCCGGGGCGGACGGCGTCGATGCCGGCCGTCTGGGCGGCGAGCACGAGCGAGTAGAGGTCGCGCTGCACGGGGGACCAGGTACCGGTGACGGGAAGGGTGCGGGTGACGTCGGCGGTGTAGAGGTTCGTGTTCTCCACGCCCATGTCGAGCAGGAGGAGGTCGCCGGGGGTGACCGGCCCGGTGTTCTCGATCCAGTGCAGGGTCGTCGCGTGCGACCCTCCGCCGACGATCGAGTCGTAGCCGATGTCGTTGCCCATCGCGCGGGCGCGACGGAAGAAGGTGCCCTCGATCCAGCGCTCGCCGAACTCGAGCACTCGGTCCCACTCACGCACCGAGTCCTCGAAGCCGAGGGTCGTGATGTCGCACGCCTGCTGGAGCTGCTCGACCTCCCAGTCGTCCTTGAGCAGGCGCAGCTCCGAGAGCACCCGGGTCAGCTCGGCGTCGGCGCCCTCGTCGCCGTCGATCACACGGTCGACCTCGGCGGAGACGCCACGGTGCACCCGGGTCTTGGTCTGGTCGGCGAGGCGGCGCGGCAGCTCGTCGACGTGGCGCACCTCCATGTCCAGCGAGGTCGCGATCTCCTCCAGGGAGGGGCGCTTGCCGGCCCAGAGTGCGCCGTACTGCCGGTCGCGGAAGAACTCGTCGGTCTCCCGCGAGGAACGGGGACGGGCGTACAGGACCTGGCTGCCGTCGGGCTCGACCACCAGCACCGCGTCGGTGGTCTGGTTGCCCGTCAGCCAGGTGTGGGCGGTGTCGGGCCGGAAGCGGTAGTCGGTGTCGTTGGCCCGCACCTTGAAGGTGCCGGCAGGCACCACCAGGCGCTCGCCCGGGAAGAGCCCGGCGAGGTGGGCGCGACGGCGTGCGGCGTGCGGCGCGACGGCGTGGACCCCTGTGTCGGAGGGCAGGTCGGCCCACCCGGTGCGCATGAACGCGGCGTACGCCTCGGGCACCGCGGGATCGTGCGACTGGGTGCCGGGAGCCTGCGCGTCGGGCTGCTCGCTCAGTGGGGCCTGGGGATCAGTCTGCTCGCTCACGGAGTCCACTGTACGCCCGCGCCTGCGACGGCAGGTGTGCGCCGAAGGGCGTCCCGGATAGGGTTCGCGCATGGTCCGACACCACCGCGAGAGCCTCGTCTTCACGCTCGTGGTCACCCTGATGGCGCTCGTCGGCGCCGGCGTGATGCTCGTGATCATCGCGCTCTCGGGGGCTCCCGGGACGCTGGCGCTGGCCACGGTGGTGGCGTTCCTGCCGGTCGGGCCGCTCGTCGCCTGCTTCCTGTGGCTGGACCGCTACGAGCCCGAGCCGCGCGTCCTGCTGGGTTCCGGCCTCGCCTGGGGTGCCTTCGTCGCCACGGCAGCGGCGATCATCCTCCAGGGCGTCGGGGGCCTCTTCGCGGGCTTCGACGAGGTGCAGAGCATCGCCGTCGTCGCGCCGATCGTGGAGGAGGCCACCAAGGGAGCCTTCCTCGTGCTCCTGCTCTGGTGGCGCCGCGCCGAGCTCGACGGCATGCTCGACGGGATCGTGTACGCCGGCATGGTCGGCATCGGGTTCGCGTTCGTCGAGAACATCCTCTACCTGGCCGCGGCCTACAACGGCACGGACGGTCTGGGCCCCGGTGGCACCGAGGCGCTGACCGCGACCTTCGTCGTCCGTTGCCTGGTCAGTCCCTTCGCGCACCCGCTCTTCACCGCCTTCATCGGCATCGGCGTCGGCCTGGCCGTCGGCAGTCGCACCAGGGGAGGCCGCCTGCTCGCCCTCGCGACGGGCTACGCCCTGGCGGTGCTGGCCCACATGCTCTGGAACGCCGCCTCGGTGGGCCTCACCGGCAACTTCGTCATCGTCTACCTGACGCTGATGGCGCCCCTCTTCCTCGCGCTCGTCGGTTTCGCCGTCTGGCTCCGCTCCTCCGAGGGACGCATGTTGTACGCGGCCCTCGACGACGCCGCCCGGCGCGGGCTCCTGCCCGCCACCGACGTCCCCTGGCTGGTGGACCTCTCGGCCCGGCGCGCAGCTCGCCGCTTCGCCCGGCTGCACGGTGGCGAGCGGGGCGAGGAGGCCATGGAGGAGTACCAGCAGGCAGCCGTCGAGCTCGGCTTCCTCCATCACCGGTACCTTCGAGGTACGCCGCCGCCGGACTTCGCCGTCCGTGGCCAGACCTTCGTGGCCAGGCTCAACGCCGTACGTCCCTACATCTCCTTCCCCGGACAGGTGGTCCCCACGCGATGACCGACGAGACTCACGTCGAGGGCGAGCCGACCCCGCAGCCCGACTCGACCCAGGCCCCCGCCGAGGGCACTTCCGCCGACTCGGAGGCCACCGCCCTGCCGAGCGTCGAGAGCACGCAGATGTTGACCGCGTTGGTCCAGCTGCGCGGCGCCCTGCTGGCCGCTGAGCTCCCGTTGGAGACCCCCGGCGTCGCGGACGACCGCACGTCGCGCCGCGAGATGGTCTCCCAGCTCGAGGACTACGTGATCCCGCGCCTCATGACGATCGAGGCCCCCATGCTGGCGGTCGTCGGCGGCTCGACCGGCGCCGGCAAGTCGACGCTGGTGAACTCCCTCGTCGGGCACCGGGTCACCGAGCCCGGTGTGCTGCGACCCACCACGCGCTCACCCGTCCTGGTGCACCACCCCGACGACGGCCACTGGTTCGGCCAGGACCGGCTCCTGCCCGACCTCGAGCGGGTCGCCGTCTCCACCAACGACCCCGCCGCCCTCCAGCTCGTCTCCTCGGAGTCGATGCCGCAGGGACTCGCCATCCTCGACGCCCCCGACATCGACTCGGTGGAGGAGCGCAACCGGACGTTGGCCGCGCAGCTGCTGGCCGCCGCCGACCTCTGGCTCTTCGTCACCTCCGCCGCGCGGTACGCCGACCAGGTGCCGTGGGACTTCCTGCGTGAGGCCGCGGAGCGTTCCGCAGCCGTCGCGATCGTCCTCGACCGCACCCCCGACGACGCCCTGGAGACGGTGGCCACCCACCTGGCCCGCATGCTCGCCTCGCGCGGGTTGAAGGACTCCCCGCTCTTCACCGTCCCCGAGCGTCCGCTGCCGCCCTCAGGGCTGCTTCCCGGTGAGGCGGTCGCCGACATCCGCGAGTGGTTGGAGTCGCTGGCCGCCGACGCCGAGGCGCGCGCCGGGGTGGTCCGTCAGACCCTGGATGGCGCGATCCGCACCATCGCCCGCCGCACCCACCAGATCGCCGACGCGGAGAGCGAGCAGGCCGCTGCGCTCGAGCGACTGCGTACGGGGGTCGACAAGGCCTACGACGACGCGACGGCCCAGGTGCTGGAGGCGACCGCCGACGGCACGCTGCTGCGTGGCGAGGTGCTGGCCCGCTGGCAGGAGTTCGTCGGCACCGGCGAGCTGCTCAAGTCGTTGGAGAACCGCGTCGGGTGGCTGCGCGACCGCGTCGTCAACGCGGTCAAGGGCAAGCCCCAGCAGGCCGAACGGGTCACCGTGGCGGTCGAGTCGGGCCTGGAGACCCTCCTGATGGAGCATGCCGAGGCAGCCGCCGAGGCAGCCGAGGCGTCCTGGAACTCGCTGGGCTCCGGCCAGGCGCTGCTCGCCGACGCGGGGGAGGACCTCTCCCGTGCGTCGCGCGACTTCCGTCGCAAGGCCGAGCGAGCGGTGCGGGACTGGCAGGGAGGGGTGCTCGACATGGTCCGCACCGAGGGCGCGGACAAGCGGAGCACCGCCCGCTTCCTGGCCTACGGCGTGAACGGTCTCTCCGTGGCCCTGATGATCGTCGTCTTCGCCCACACCGGCGGGATGCTCGTCGGTGCCGAGGTCGGCGTGGCTGGTGGTGGCGCCCTGCTGGGCCAGAAGCTGCTGGAGGCCGTCTTCGGCGACCAGGCGGTGCGGACCCTGGCCGCCCGTGCCCGTCGCGACCTCGAGCAGCGCGTCAACGAGCTCTTCGAGTCCGAGCGGCGTCGCTACACCGACCTGCTCGACTCCTTGGGCAACGCTGCCGGGGCCTCGGAGAACCTGCGCCAGGCCGCGCGCCGCATCGACGACCTCCGCTTCGCCCAGTCGTCCAGCTGACCGTTCCTCCCGGCGTCCAGCACCCTCCGGCACACCCGTGACCCGGGCCTCGCCGACCCCTCGAGGAGGGGGTCTGGTCGCCGAGGCGTGGGGGGCTTGTGACCACTGGGGCGTGCCCGCTTGCTGCTCCGGCGGCTGTCGACCACTATTCTGGGTAACCGCAGACCTTTCCCCCGGTTGCAGAAGGAAGCGATGACGTCTCTCCTTGAGGGTGCCAAGAAGTTGGTCACCCGTGGCTCGGACATCGGTGCCCGTCTCGACGGGCTCGAGAAGGCCGTCGACTCCGCGCACGGCCGCGTCGACGAGTCGGTCCTCGCCGAGACCTCTGCGCTGGTCCAGCGCAGCGCGTCCCGTCTCCGGATCTCCGCCGACCACACCATCGTCGCGCTGGCCGGTGCCACCGGCTCCGGCAAGTCCACGACGTTCAACGCCCTGACCGGGCTCGAGCTGAGCGCCGTCGGCGTACGCCGCCCGACCACGTCGTGGGCGACGGCGTGCGTGTGGGGCTCCGAGGGTGCTCCCGAGCTGCTCGACTGGCTCGGCATCCCGCCACGCCACCAGGTCACCCGCGACTCCATGCTCAGCGTGGGCAACGAGAAGGACGAGCTCGACGGGGTCATCCTTCTCGACCTGCCCGACCACGACTCGACCGAGGTCAGCCACCACCTCGAGGTCGATCGCCTGGTCGAGCTCGCCGACATGCTGATCTGGGTGCTGGACCCGCAGAAGTACGCCGACGCCGCGATCCACGACCGCTACCTGTCGAAGCTCACGGGCTATCAGGACGTGATGCTGGTCGTGCTCAACCAGATCGACCGCGTCCCCGCCGAGCGCCGTGACGCGATGGTCGACGACGTACGACGCCTGCTCGCCGCCGACGGCCTCACCGGCGTCCCGGTGATCCCGGTGAGCTCGCGCGAGGGCTGGGGCGTGGCCGAGCTCCGCTCCGAGATCGCCAAGAAGGTCGCCAGCAAGAAGGTCGCCAAGGCGCGCCTCGAGGCCGACCTGCGCGCCGCCGCCACGACTCTCCAGGGCTACACCGGCACCGCCGAGGTCCCGACGCTGTCGCCCCAGCGTGTGGAGGCCCTCGAGGACGCCTTCGCCGACGCCGCCGGCGTCCCGACCGTCGTCAAGGCGGTGGAGGACTCCACCCGCCTGCGCGCCAACCTCGCCACCGGGTGGCCCGTCACCGCATGGGCCGCGCGCTTCAAGCCCGACCCACTCAAGCGTCTGCACCTCGACCTCGGTGCCGAGGGCAAGATGCTCACGGGTGCCGCGCGGACGTCCGTGCCCCAGGCCACCCAGGTGCAGCGTGCCCGGGTGGACAACGAGGTCCGGGCCCTCGTCGACGACGTGACGACCGGGTTCAAGCAGAACTGGGCGCACGCCGTCCGGGTCGCCTCGGTCTCGCGCCTCACCGACGTCAACGACCGCCTCGACCGCGCCCTGGCCACCACCGAGCTGGGTGCCGACCGCATCCCGGTCTGGGCCAACGCCGTGCGTGTGCTCCAGTGGATCCTCATCCTCTCCGCCGTGACGGGCGCCGCCTGGCTCGCCCTGCTGATGCTGGGTACCGGCGCCGGACTCTCCGGGACCGAGACCCCTGAGGTCGTCGGCTGGCCGCTCCCGCTGTTCCTCCTCGCGGGAGGCATCGGGTTGGGCATCGTCCTGGCGCTGGTCTGCCGCCTCCTGGTCTCCGCCACCGCGAAGCGTCGCGCCCGGATGGCCGAGGCGCGGTTGCGGGCCGCCATCCACGAGGTCTCCGAGGACCTGGTCGTGGGTCCGGTGCGCGCCGAGCTGGACAACTACGCGGCCACTCGCGCCGGCATCGCTGCTGCTCTGGCCTGATCGGTCGCCTGGGCTGACCCTGGGGTCGGGCGCAGGGCTGTGACGTCCTCACGGCTCACCAAGCCGGGCTGGGGCCCGCCGCGCGCTCCCACCGCCGCTCGGGCGTGAACCTCCACAGGTGTGCGTCCGGTGCCACGCGCACCCGAGGTGCTCCGACCCAGCATCGGGGGGACGACGCCACCGGGGCGTCGGGACGAGGAGCACGACATGAACGACGACCTGATCACCTTCAGCGGATGGGTCGGCTCCCGCGTGGAGCTGAGCCACGTGGGCGACGCGGTGCCCCTGGCCTCCTTCCGGGTGGGGAGCACACCGAGGCGCCTGCGCGACGGACGCTGGGAGAACGGCGAGACGATCTGGTACGCGGTCAAGGCCTGGCGGCACCTCGCCGCCAACGTCGCCGCCTCGGTCCGCAGCGGTGACCCCGTGCTCGTCACCGGCCGGTTCACCGCCGAGACGTGGCAGAAGGAGGACGGCACGAGCGTCACCCGTCACGTCGTCGTGGCCCAGTCGGTGGGGCACGACCTCAGCAAGGGGACCAGCACCTTCGTGCGTCCTGCCCCGGCCGGGGTGCCCCCACGCGACCCGGGGGAGGAAGCCGGGCAGTCGGCGGGCGAGTCGGCAGGGGAGAGCGCCGACGAGGCGGTGGCCGGGACCACGGAGGCTCCCGAGGAGGGGGCGGAGCCGGAGCGTACGGCGGCCTGAGCCGGCCGGACGGCTGAGGTGCACCTCGTGCGCGGTGGTCCGGTCACGCGCGGGCAGGGCCGGGCCGCCGTCGCCGATGGACGCCCGGCCCGGGCGTCCCGGTAGGCTCTGGCCTCATGGCTGAGTACGTATTCACCTTGCGCAACGTGCGCAAGGCCCACGGCGACAAGGTCGTCCTCGACAACGTCACCCTCTCGTTCCTGCACGGCGCCAAGATCGGTGTCGTCGGACCCAACGGCGCGGGCAAGTCCTCGCTGCTGAAGATCATGGCCGGTCTCGACCAGCCCAACAACGGCGACGCGATCAAGGACCCCGAGGCCACCGTCGGCATGCTCCAGCAGGAGCCGCCGCTGACCGAGGGCAAGACCGTCCTGGAGAACGTCGAGGAGGCTGTCGGCGAGATCAAGGCGAAGCTCGACCGCTACAACGCGATCTCCGAGCAGATGGCCGACCCCGACGCCGACTTCGACACCCTGCTCGCGGAGATGGGTGACCTCCAGACCGACCTCGACCACGCCAACGCGTGGGACCTCGACAGTCGGCTCGACCAGGCGATGGACGCCCTGCGCTGCCCGCCGCCGGACACCCTCGTCGACAACCTCTCCGGTGGTGAGCGTCGCCGGGTCGCGCTCTGCAAGCTGCTGCTGCAGCAGCCCGACCTGCTGCTCCTCGACGAGCCCACCAACCACCTCGACGCGGAGTCGGTCCAGTGGCTCGAGGGCCACCTCAAGACCTACCCGGGCGCCGTCCTGGCCATCACCCACGACCGGTACTTCCTCGACAACGTCGCCGAGTGGATCGCCGAGGTCGACCGCGGCTCCATCCACGGCTACGAGGGCAACTACTCCACCTACCTGGAGACCAAGAAGGACCGCCTCAAGATCGAGGGCCAGAAGGACGCCAAGCGCGCCAAGATGCTCGAGCGCGAGCTTGACTGGGTGCGCTCCAACGCCAAGGCCCGCCAGACGAAGTCGAAGTCGCGTCTGGCCCGCTACGAGGAGCTCGCCGCCGAGGCCGACAAGGCCCGCAAGATCGACACCGCCGACATCAACATCCCGCCGGGCCCGCGCCTGGGCGACGTGGTGCTCGAGGCGGAGCACCTGACCAAGGGCTTCGAGGGCCGGGTCCTGTGGAACGACATCTCCTTCAGCCTCCCGCGCGCCGGCATCGTCGGCATCGTGGGCCCCAACGGTGTCGGCAAGACCACGCTCTTCCGCATGATCACCGGCCAGGAGGAGCCCGACTCCGGCAAGCTCACCGTGGGGCAGACGGTCAAGATCTCCTACGTTGACCAGAGCCGTGGCGGCATCGACCCCAACAAGAACGTCTGGGAGGTCGTCTCGGACGGCCTGGACTTCATCAAGGTCGCCAACTTCGAGATGAACTCGCGCGCCTACGTCGCCTCGTTCGGCTTCAAGGGTCCCGACCAGCAGAAGAAGGCCGGCGTCCTCTCCGGTGGTGAGCGCAACCGCCTCAACCTGGCGCTGACCCTCAAGCAGGGCGGCAACATGCTGCTCCTCGACGAGCCCACCAACGACCTGGACGTGGAGACCCTCTCGTCGCTCGAGGACGCCCTGCTCGACTTCCCCGGCTGCGCCGTGGTCACCTCCCACGACCGGTGGTTCCTCGACCGGGTCGCCACCCACATCCTCGCCTGGGAGGGTGACGAGGAGGACGGCGGCAAGTGGTTCTGGTTCGAGGGCAACTTCGCCTCGTACGAGGCCAACAAGGTCGAGCGTCTCGGCGCCGAGGCCGCCCGCCCGCACCGCGTCACCCACCGTCGCCTCACCCGCGACTGACCTCCGTACGACGAAGCCCCCTGCCGCGACTGCGGTGGGGGGCTTCGTCGTACAGGGAGCGGGGGACCGGGCGCCGAGGCCGAGGGCTCAGCGCTGGCGGCGGAACTCCATGGCCGGGTGGGAGCCGACGAGGTGGTCCGAGAGAGTGTTGAAGACCCGGCCGACCGCTTCGAAGTCCTCGGGGGAGACGAGGTCGACGAGGTTGTCACGCACGCCCCGCACGTGGACGTGGGCTGCCTGCTCCAGCAGCTTCATGCCCCGGTCGGTGATCGAGGCCACCACGCCGCGGCCGTCCTCCGGGGAGGCGCTGCGGGCGACGTAGCCCGCCTTCTCCATCCGGTCGATCGTGTGGGTCACGCGGCTGCGACTGTGGGCAAGCGCGTCGGCGAGGTGGGCCATCCGCATGGAGTGGCCCTCCTGCTCGGAGAGGCGGACGAGGATCTCGTACTCGGTGAGCGAGATGTCATGCGCCCGGCGCAGGTCGTCGTCCAACCGGTGGAGCAGCAGCGTGTGCCCCAGCAGGAGCGCCCGCCACGATCGTTGTTGCCCCTCGTCGAGCCATCGGGTCTCCCCCTGATCAGTCATGGGGGTGACCTTATCGCTCTGCTCCGACGTGGGTGTGACTCCGCTGCAGAACGCGGTAGTTGAGGGTGAGACGATGACGCGCGTGCGCCACGTCTACGAGTGCCCGGTGCGCTGGGCCGACCTCGACATGCTCAACCACGTCAACAACGTGACCTACGTCGACTACCTCCAGGAGGCGCGGGTCGACATGTTGCGCACCCACGCCCCGGACACCCGCGCCCACGACCTGGCCGGCAGCCCGACCGAAGGGCTCGTGGTGGTCAGCCACGACATCACCTACCTCGCCCCGATCGCCCCGCGCACGGCGCCGATCGCGATCGAGGTGTGGGTCACCGAGGTCCGTGCCGCGACGGTGACCATGGCGTACGAGATCTTCGACGAACCGTCCGACGGGGGAGAGCGCGTCGTCCACGCACGGGCCCAGACCGTGCTGACGCCCTTCGTCTTCGCCGAGGAGCGGCCGCGCCGCCTCACCGCCGCCGAGAAGGACGCGCTGTCGGTCTTCCTGGAGGAGAGCCCCTCCCCGCGCCCGGAGCGCTCCGAGCCGCGCCACCTCGAGGCCGGTCACTACCCCCTGCACGTGCGCTTCAGCGACGTCGACGTCTACGGCCACGTCAACAACGTCAAGTACTTCGAGTACTTCCAGGAGGCGCGCATCCCCGTCGTGGAGCGGATCAGCGCCGGGGAGGACCACAGCGGCGTCGGTGTCGTGGTGGCGCGCAAGGAGGTCGACTACCTGCGGCCGATTCACTTCCGTGCCGAGCCCTACGACGTGTGGAGCTGGGTGTCGAGGGTCGGCAGCCGGTCGGTGACCGTGGAGTCGGAGATCCGCGACGGGGACACCCTCCTCAGCCGCGCCAAGGTGGTCATGGTCTTCTTCGACCCGCTCACCCAGCGTAGTGCCACCCCGCCGGAGTCGCTGATGACCAAGTTGCGGGAGTTCGCGGCCCTCAGCGCCTGACGGCTGGAGCCTGCGTCACCCGGGCGTGTTGACCAGGAACTGGGCGGCGTGCGTGACGTACGCCCAGAACTTCTCGTCCTGCTCGGGCGTCAGGTCGGCGGCGTCGAGCCCGGCACGGAAGTGCTGGAGCCAGTGCGACGCGGCGTCGGAGTCGACGGGGAAGGTGGCGTGGCGCATCCGCAGGCGCGGGTGACCGCGCTGCTCGCCGTAGGTGCTGGGGCCGCCCCAGTACTGGGCGAGGAAGAGGGCGAAGCGGTCCGCTGCCGGAGCGAGGTCCTCCTCCTCGTACATCGGCCGGAGCACCTCGTCCTCGGCGACGCCCGCGTAGAACGTGTCGACGATCGTCCGGATGGTCTCCATGCCGCCGATCTCGTCGTAGAACGTGCTCATGGCCCCATTGTGCCGGGTCGAGCCAGCGCGAGCCGCTTCCTCGACGCCGCTCACTCCGCCGCCACGGGCTCCTCGACGTAGCGGGTGTGGGGCACGACGATCCCCTCGGCGTCGAACCGGGCCTTGATCCGCTCCCGCAGGGCGCGGGCCACCGGCCACTGCTCCATCGGCGCGGTCTTGACCGAGAGGCGCACGGTCACGCCCTCCACTGAGATCGCCTCGACGCCGGGCACCTCCGGCTCCTCGATGATGCGCCCGGTGAAGTCGTCGTCGCGCCACATCTCCCGGGCCAGGTCGAGCAGCACCTCACGCGTACGCGTGACGTCGGCCTCGTGCGAGACGGTGACGTCGAGCACCGCACGCGCCCAGTTCTGGCTCATGTTGCCGACGCGCAGGATCTCGCCGTTGCGCACGTACCAGACCGTGCCGTTGCCGTCGCGCAGCCGCGTCACCCGCAAGGTGACGGCCTCGACCGTGCCCTGGACGTCGTTGACCCGGATGACGTCGCCGACGCCGTACTGGTCCTCGAAGATCATGAAGATTCCCGAGAGGAAGTCCTTGACCAAGGTCTGGGCCCCGAAGCCGAGCGCCAGACCGACGATGCCGGCGCTGGCCAGGACCGGCGCGATGTTGAGCCCGAGCTCGCTCAGCGCCATGGTGATGCCGACGGCCAGGAGCACGCCGGTGATCACCGACTTGAGCAGGCTGCCGATGGTCTTGGCGCGCTGGACGCGGCGGGTGGTCGCGGCCAGGTCCGAGGGGGACTGCGTGACGCTGCGACCCAGGCCGCCGTTGCGCACCAGGCGGTTCGGGACCATCGGCGTCTCGGCCGAGCGGACGAGGCGGTCGACCATGCGGTGCAGGAACCATCGGGCCACCATGGCCAGCACGATGAGCAGCGTGATGGTGACGATCACCTGGGTGGCTGCGGAGAGGCCCTCGTTGCCGGTGGCCCGCAGCATCATCTCGCAGACTGCCTGCCCGTCGGTGCAGGGCGACTCGGCGGCGCTCTCGACGGGGCTCTTCGCGGTGCTCAGGACAGACATGGCGCCCAGTATGGCGAACGCGTGGTGGGTGCCTGCGCGGGGTGGAGCGCGGAGCAGGGCGCGGGGTGGGACGTGAGCTGGAGCGCGGGCTGGGCGGAGGAAGCAGCGTCGGGGAGCGGCGTTGGGCGCGAAGGTTCGATCAGGGTGAGGGCTCCGGAAGACGAGACGATATCCTTTGGCCCGTGACCACCAAGAGCACCTCCGTGACCACCAGCCCCGCCCGCGCCCTGCGCTCGTCGCTGCGCCTGTCCGTGCCGCTCACCGTCATCGGTACCGCGCTGCTCGCGGCCCCCGCCCTGGCCCTCCCGCCCGAGGGCTGGGACACCCCGGAATCGGTCAGCTTCATGGACTACTTCCTCCTCGTGCTCGTCTTCCCGCTCGCGCTGGCCCTCGTGATCACGCTGGCGGCCATCCTGCCGAGCCTGGTCCGGGGCGAGAAGCTCTCGGGCCACAGCTCGCCCGTGAGCGACGACTGGTTCGGCGGTCCGCGTGGTGGCAAGGCCGAGGTGGAGGCCGGCGCCGCCAAGGATGCCGGTGGCGCCAGTGGCAAGTGGTGAGCTGAGCGCGCGTGAGCGCGCCGATCTCGACAAGGTCATCCGCGCGGCGGAGCAGGCCAGTCGGGTCGAGTTCTCCCTCTTCCGCGGCGTGAGCGAAGGCGACCCCAAGGCCTTCGCGCAGTCGCTGCACGCCTCCCTCGCGGCTCCGGACCGCTCCGTGCTCATCATGGTCGACCCGCTCAGGCGCGTGGTCGAGGTCGTCACCGGCGCCGACGTACGCCGCACCCTCACCGACGCGGAGGCCGGGCTCGCGGTGGTCGCCATGCAGACGGCCTTCGCCGAGGGCGACGAGGTCGGCGGCCTCAAGCGCGGCATCAACCTGCTCGCCGAGCACGCTCGCGCCCCGCGCAGCAACCACACGGCCTAGCAACCACACGGCCCAGCAACCACACGGCCCAGCAACCACACGGCCCAGCAACCACACGGCCCAGCAACGCAGGGCCCAGCAGCACCGACGCCACCACGCACCCACGCTCGGCCCCCGGCCGCGCCGGAACGTACGACGGCCCCGTCCCCTCCTGTGAGGGGGCGGGGCCGTCGGCGGTTCTCAGGCCCGGGAAGCCTGGGCGTCGCGCTCCTGGGCGGCGAGCGCCCGTACGACGTCCGCACGGCCCTCGCGCACGTAGCGCAGCGCCTGGGCGGGTGCCTGGGTCTGCTCGAGCCAGGCGTCGACCGTCGCGACCGTCTCCTGGGAGGCGAGCGCCTTCGGGAAGCCGTACTCGAGCACGACCGAGGCCTTGTGGAAGCCCAGCACGTCGACGAGTGTCTCGGCGGCCTCGAGGTACTGGCCCAGGTAGGGCGCGACGACCTCGTCCTGGCCGTGGCGGAAGATCGACAGCACCATCTCGCGCGAGGTCTCGTTGGGCGTCTTCGGGTCGAGGATCGCGGCCCATCCGCTGGCCTTGGCCTCGGCGGTGGGCTGCGCGACGCGAGCCGCTGCGGCTGCCTCCTTGCCGGCGATCGTGCTGTCACGCTCGAGCTCGGCGTCGATCTCGGCGTCGGTGAACCGGCCCCCGGCGGCGAGGGCACCGACGAGCAGCCAGCGCAGGTCCTGGTCGACCGCGAGGCCCTGGATGGTGACCGAGCCGTCGAGCAGGCCGGCGAGGCGGTCCAGCCCTTCCTCCGAGCGCGCCGCGCCCGCGTACTGGCGGGCGAAGGTGAGCTGGTGGTCGCTGCCGGGCTCCGCGTCGACCAGCAGCTGGAGCAGGCCCTGCTCCCACTCCCTCTTGAGCGCGGGGCGGGTGGCCGGGTCGGAGTAGGTGGCCACGGCCTGCGCCGCGGAGGCGGGGATGCGCGTGACGCCCCACGAGTCCGTCTCCGAACCGATGTTGGCGAGCACGAGCCGCACGAAGTCGGTGGCCGCCATCTCCGCGTCGCGGGTCATGTCCCACGCAGCGCCCCAGACCAGGGCACGGGCGAGCGAGTCCTCCAGGTCCGACAGGTGCGCGACGGCCGTGGCCAGCGAGCGCTCGTCCAGACGGATCTTCGCGTAGGCGTGGTCCTCGTCGTTGAGCAGGAGCAGGTCGGGCTGAGCCTTGCCGACCAGCTCCTCCAGCGCGCTGTCGGCGCCCTCGACGTCGACCTCGACGTACTCACGGCGCACGAGCGAACCCGCGTCGGTCAGGTCGTAGAGACCGATGCCGAGGCGGTGGCGACGCAGGGTGGGCTGCTCGGGGGCAGCGGTCTGCACGACCGAGAACGAGGCGTACGTCCCGTCGTCGGCGAGCGTGAACTCCGGACGGAGCGTGTTGACCCCGGCGGTCTGCAGCCACTCCTTCGCCCACCCCTTGAGCTCGCGCCCCGAGGCGGTCTCAAGAGCGGCGAGCAGGTCGTCGAAGGTCGCGTTGCCGAAGGCGTGGTCCTTGAAGTACTGACGCAGGCCGGCCAGGAACGGGTCGAGCCCGACCCAGGCCACCAGCTGCTTCAGCACCGAGGCGCCCTTGGCGTAGGTGATCATGTCGAAGTTGACCTCCACCGCGTGCAGGTCGACGTTGTCGGCCGCGACCGGGTGGGTCGAGGGCAGCTGGTCGGCGCGGTAGCCGGTCTGCTTGCGGGCGTTGGCGAAGCCGGTCCAGGCGTCGGTGAACTCGGTGGCCTCGGCCTCGCACCAGTAGCAGGCCCACTCGGCGAACGACTCGTTGAGCCAGAGGTCGTCCCACCACTGCATCGTCACGAGGTTGCCGAACCACATGTGGGCCATCTCGTGGGTGATGATCGAGGTGCGGAACTCGTAGAACGAGCGCGGCTGGCGCGAGCGGGGGAGGTACTCGTCGCGGATGGTCACGCAGCCCGCGTTCTCCATGGCGCCCATGTTGTACTCCGGCACGTAGAGCTGGTCGTACTTGCCGAAGGGGTAGGGGAAGTCGAACTTCTCCTCGAAGAACTCGAACGACTTCTTGGTGGTCTCCACCAGGTTGTCGCGGTCGAGGAACTCCACCAAGGACTGGCGGCAGTAGTGGCCGAGCGGGATCGTGCCGTACTTGCCCTCGTAGGTGTCGAGCACCTCGTGGTACTCGCCGGCCACGATCGCGGTGATGTAGGTCGACATGCGCTCGGTCGGGGCGAAGCGCCACACCGCCGTGCCCTCGCCAGCTGCCTCGGGCTCGGGCGTGGGGGAGTTGGAGACGACCTTCCACTGCTCCGGCGCCGTCACGGTGAAGGTGAACACCGACTTGAGGTCGGGCTGCTCGAACGTGGTGAAGACGCGGCGGGCGTCGGGCACCTCGAACTGGCTGTAGAGGTAGACGCGGTCGTCGACGGGGTCGACGAAGCGGTGCAGGCCCTCTCCGGTGTGGGAGTAGGTGCAGTCGGCCTTCACGACCAGCGTGTTGCTCTCGGCGAGGTCGTCGAGGGCGATCCGACTGTCGGAGTAGACGACGGCCGGGTCGAGCGAGCGCCCGTTCAGGGTGATCTCGTGGATCTCTGCGTCCACGAGGTCGGCGAAGGTGCTCGCGCCGGGGGTGGTGGCGGAGAACTCGAGGGTGGTCGTCGAGCCGAAGGTCTTCTCACCCGTGGTGAGGTCCAGCTCGACGGTGTACGACGTGACGTCCAGGAGGGCGGCGCGGGTGGCGGCCTCGTCCCTGGTCAGGTTGGTTCCAGGCATGCGCCCGATCATGTCACCTCGTCGCACAGCCGGACAGGGGCCGTCACACCCCTGTGTGTGGCAGGAGGAGGGAGACGCCCGGACTCCGTGGGCGGACTGTGCGCCCGACTGTCTGCGCGTCGGGTGAGGGGAGGGGTCTGCTTGACTGGGGCGCGTGAGCACCGAGACGACCGACACGCCCCGCAAGGACACCGCCGACTTCTGGTTCGACCCGCTGTGTCCCTTCGCCTGGATCACTTCCCGATGGATCCTGGAGGTGGAGAAGGTGCGCGACGTCGAGGTCGTGTGGCACGTGATGAGCCTCGCCTACCTCAACAAGGACAAGGACATCCCGGACGAGTACCGGGCCATGCTCGAGCCCGCCTGGGGTCCGGTCCGCGTCTGCATCGCGGCTGAGCAGCGCCACGGCCGCGAGGTGCTGGCTCGGCTCTACACCGCGTTCGGCACCCGGATCCACCTCACCGAGGGCAGCGAGATCAACCGTGAGCTGATCGCTGACGCCGTTGCCGAGGCCGGCCTCGAGCCCGACCTGGTCGACGCCATGGACGACACCTCGCTCGACGAGGCCGTCGCCCGCTCCCACCACGAGGGGATGGACCAGGTCGGTGACGACGTGGGCACGCCCACCATCGCCATCAACGGCTCCGCCTTCTTCGGCCCGGTGCTCTCGAAGGCTCCGCGCGGCGAGGAGGCCGGCGAGCTGTGGGACGGCTGCGTGGCGGTCGCGAAGTTCCCCTACTTCTACGAGCTCAAGCGCTCGCGGACGGGCGACCTCGACTTCAGCTGACCCGCCTCCGCCGGCTTCTGGGGGGTGTTTCCGCGCAGGGCGGTCGGTGCATGCTGGACGACATGCAGCGACTCCCGGCACCCCCCAGTTCTCGCCGTCCCCGGAGCGCCGCGACCGTCGCCCTCGTGCTGGCCGCGGCAGGGCTGACCGTCCCGGTGTCGGCGTCATCCGCAGCACGCCCCGCCCCCACGAGGTCGGCCTCGCCGGCCGTGCACGCCACCGACCCCTCCGGTCTCGGACCTTCGCGACAGGTCTCCCTGGCGCCGGTGGGCGGCGGCGTACGTGAGGTCCGTGCTGCCCTCCCGGCGGGCACGTCCACCCTGCGCAGCGACCGCTTCACGATGGTCGGCGCCACCTGGACCGGTGCCGGTGAGCCCCGCGTGCAGTTCAGCCTCCGCGCCCGTGACGGGTGGGGAGGCTGGCGTGACCTGCCCGTCCTCCACGACGGGCCCACGGCCGGCGCCGAGGGCGACGGCGTACGCGGCACCGACCTGGTGTGGGTCGGTGCGTCGTCGTCCGTGCGAGTCCGGACGCTGGGGCAGCGCCCCCAGGGCCTGCGGCTCCTCCTGCTCGACACGTCCGGCAGGCCGGCGGCTGACCCCGCCCCTGAGCCGACCCCCTCACCAGAGCCCACCGCGGAGCCGACCTCAGAACCAACCTCTGCGCCCACGACTGAGCCAACCGCTGCTCCCACCGCGCAGCCGACCGAGCAGGCAGCGCCCCGCCGCAGCGCGCCCCCACCCCGGATGCGCCCGCGCAAGAAGTGGGGGGCGAAGGAGAAGTGGCGCACGAGCCCGCCGGTGATGCGTCGGACCCTGAAGCAGGTGCACGTCCACCACACCGCGAGCAGCAATTCGTACGGACGTGACGACGTCCCGGGCATCCTGCGCGGCTTCTACCGCTACCACACCAAGTCGCTGGGTTGGTCCGACATCGGCTACAACGTGCTGGTCGACCGGTTCGGGCGCGCCTGGGTCGGGCGCTACGGCGGCGACATGGTGCAGGGCGCCCACACCTTGGGCTTCAACCACAACTCGATCGGTGTCGCCGTGATCGGTGACTACCGCAAGAAGAAGCCGACCAGGCCCGTGATCCGCACGGTCGCTCGCGTGGCCGCCTGGCAGCTCGACAAGAACGAGCGCCGCGCTGTCGGCAAGGTCAAGGTCGTCTCGAAGGGCTCCGACCGGTTCCGCCGTGGCAAGAAGGTCACGCTCCCGGTCATCGACGGTCACCTGCACACCAACCAGACGGCCTGCCCCGGGCGTCAGCTGGTGAAGGTGCTGCCGGGCATCCGCAGCCGCGCGCAGTACCGCATCCGGCGCCACTGAGCCGAGAGGCCTTCGGTGACGTCAGGTCGACGCGGTCGCCGAGGACGTGGCGACCATCACGGCTGTCGTGACCGCAGCCTGGGAGGCAGCCACGGCCTCACGGACCGCCTTCGCCGCCCAAGCGCCCTCGGCAATGGCCTTGGCCCGCTTCCTCACCTCGCTGTTGCTGAGAGGGCCGCGGTCGACGACCTTGTGCGCCTGGTCGACCGAGGAGAGCAGGGCGACCAGCGCGGCAGTGCGTGGTCGAGGGGTGAGGCCGGTGACCAGGCAGCCCTGGAGCTCCTGGCGGAGCTGGCGCTCGTGCCGCATGTCCGCCGCGGGCCAGGTCGTGCTCGGGAAGAGGCCCAGCACCTTCGTCTCCCGCCGCTCGAGGATGCCGCGGGTGACCAGGCGTGCCTGCAGCTCCTCGCGCACGCCCTTGCCCAGCCGGTTGACCAGGTCCTGGGCGCTGCGCGGCTTCTCCGCGACCGTGTGCCAGGCCCGGGCCAGCAGCGGGTCGGGCCGCTCCCGGACGCGCGGCTGGCGCGCGTGCACCTTGGGGGTGTGCAGGAGGCCGCGCTTCTCCTCGACCTCGACGGCCTCGTCGAGCGCGAGCTCGATCAGGAGCGCGCCCCCGAACAGTGGGCGTGATGCGGAGGCGGCCGCCAGCCGCCCCTTCTCGTCGTCCATCAGCAGCAGGAGGAGGTCCTCCGCGATCAGTGTCTCGGACTCGGCAGGCAGCTGGCTCATGGCGAGGAACCTATCCGGCGGCGACGACTCCTCACGCGCGTCACTAGGATCGCCCCATGAGCAAAGTCCTCTCCGCTGTCGCCTGGCCGTATGCGAACGGCCCACGCCACATCGGCCACGTGGCCGGATTCGGTGTGCCCTCCGACGTCTTCAGTCGGTACATGCGCATGGCGGGCCACGACGTGCTCATGGTCTCCGGCTCCGACGAGCACGGCACCCCGATCCTCATCGCGGCCGACGAGGCGGGCCTGACCCCGCAGGAGCTCGCCGACCGCAACCACCGCCTGATCGTCGAGGACCTCGTGGGCCTGGGGCTCTCGTACGACCTCTACACGCGCACCACCACCGGCAACCACCACGCGGTGGTGCAGGAGATGTTCCAGGGCGTCTACGAGAACGGCTACTTCGTCGAGGAGACCACCTTCGGGGCGATCTCCCCGTCGACCGGGCGCACGCTGCCCGATCGCTACATCGAGGGCACCTGCCCGATCTGCAAGACCCCCGGCGCCCGTGGCGACCAGTGCGACGCCTGCGGCAACCAGCTCGACCCGCACGACCTGATCGACCCCGTGAGCCGGATCAACGGCGAGACCCCGCAGTTCATCGAGACCCAGCACTTCTTCCTCGACCTGCCCGCCCTGGCCGAGGCACTGGGGGAGTGGCTCGACGAGCGCGACGCGTCGGGCACCTGGCGCCCCAACGTCATCAAGTTCTCGATGAACATCCTCAAGGAGATCCGTCCGCGCGCCATGACGCGCGACATCGACTGGGGCATCGCGGTGCCGCTCGACGGCTGGCGCGACAACCCGACGAAGAAGCTGTACGTCTGGTTCGACGCCGTGATCGGCTACCTGTCGGCCTCGATCGAGTGGGCGCGTCGCTCGGGCAACCCCGACGCGTGGCGCGAGTGGTGGAACGACCCGCAGGCCCTGTCGTACTACTTCATGGGCAAGGACAACATCACCTTCCACTCGCAGATCTGGCCCGCCGAGCTGCTCGCCTACAACGGCAAGGGCGCCAAGGGCGGCTCCGCCCACGAGCTGGGTGAGCTCAACCTGCCGACCGAGGTCGTCTCCTCGGAGTTCCTGACCATGGAGGGGCGCAAGTTCTCCTCCTCCAAGAAGGTCGTCATCTACGTGGCCGACCTGCTGAGCCGCTACCAGGCCGACGCGTTCCGCTACTTCGTGGCGGCGGCCGGTCCGGAGAACCAGGACTCGGACTTCTCCTGGGGCGAGTTCGTGCAACGCACCAACTCCGAGCTGGTCGCCGGCTGGGGCAACCTGGTGAGCCGCACGGCGACGCTGATCGCGAAGAACTTCGGTCAGGTCCCGGCGCCGGCGGCGTTGACCGCCGACGACGAGGCCGTGCTCGCCACGACGCTGGCCGCCTTCGACACCGTGGGTGACCTGATCAGCCGCAACCGCATGCGCAACGCCATCAACGAGGCGATGCGCGTGGTGGGCGACGTCAACAAGTACGTCACCGACGCGGAGCCGTGGAAGATCAAGGAGGACCCCGAGCGTCTGGGCACCGTCCTGTGGGTCATGGCCCAGTGCGTGCAGGACCTCAACACGCTGCTCAGCCCCTTCCTGCCCTTCACCGCCAACCAGATCGACACGATCCTCGGTGGCGACGGCAACCTCCAGCCGATGCCGCGGGTCGAGGAGGTGGCCGACCTCGACATCGAGGGGCGTGCCTACCCCGTGATCACAGGCGACTACTCCTCGGTGCGGACGTGGGGCCGCCACGACGTCGTGGTCGGCACTCCGATCGAGAAGCCCACCCCGGTCTTCACCAAGCTCGACCCGGCCGTGGTCGACGAGGAGCTCGCCCGTCTGGGTCTGTGACGCCCGCCCCGAGCCCTGTCGCCTTCCTGTGAATTCTGGGGGTGCGGCAGGGCTCGTTGCCGTTAGGGTCACGCCATGACCGAGCCAGCGCCTGACGCCACGTCCCACACCATGCACCTGCCCCGCTTCTTCGTGCGGCAGAAGATCACGATGATGGTCAACCGCTTCGAGATCTACGCGGCCGACCCCGCCACGGGCGCCCAGGGGCAGCTCATGGCCTTCGCCGAGCAGAAGCGGTTCGCCTTCAAGGAGCAGGTGACCTTCTTCGAGGACGCCTCGAAGACCCGCCCGGTCTTCGGCTTCAAGGCTCGCCAGGTGATCGACCTCAACGCCGGCTACGACATCACCGACGAGGTGGGCGCACCCCTGGGCTTCTTCAAGAAGGACTTCGCCCAGAGCCTGTTGCAGACGACCTTCCACGTGGAGGGCCCGGGCTACGCCGGCAGCGGCAAGGAGCGCTCGCTGGTCTTCGCCCTGCTGCGTCGTTTCGGCGACCTGCCCGTCCCGGTCCACTTCGACTACGTGGACCACACCGGAGCGCCCCTGCTCTCGATCACCCGCAAGTTCGCCCTGCGCGACCAGTACGACGTCCAGGTCGCCGACCCGCGGGTCGACTTCCGGGTCGCCGCCGCGATCGCGGTCGGCATGGACGTCCTGATGGCTCGCTGACCGATCCCGAGGGAATCCTGATGCTGCCTCCCGAACCTGACGCGGTCGTCGACATGGACGACCTGGACGTCACCGATCCACGTTTCGACGTGGCCGTCGCGCGTGCGCAGGACCGGGAGGCAGCGCTCCGGGCGCCGCGAGAGGACGTACGGCACGTGGAGGACCTGGACGTCGACGGCGTGCTGGTCCGCCACTACCGACCGGTCGAGGCGCCGGCCGGGCTGGTGGTCCATCTCCACGGGGGAGGGTTCGTCTTCAACGACGTCGAGGTGCACGACGCGTCGGCCCGCCGACTGGCCAACCGGTCGGGGCTGGCGGTCCTGAGCGTGGAGTACCGCCGTCCGCCCGAGCACCGCTTCCCGGCGGCCGTCGATGACGTCTCCACCGTCGTCCGGTGGCTCGACGAGGGCGGCGTCGACGCCTTGGGGCTCCCTGCGGGCGTGCCGGTCTTCGCCCACGGCGACAGCGCCGGCGCCAACCTCGCGCTGGTCGCCGCACTGCGTCATCCCGGTCGTTTCACGGGTGTGGTCCTGATCTATCCCTTCCTCGACCCGACGCTGGCCGGGCCGTCGTACGCCGAGGAGACCGAGGGCTTCGACGCCGCGGAGGCGCGGTGGTACTGGGAGCAGTACGCCGCCTCGCCCGACGACCTGACCCACCCCGACCTCGCGCCCCTGCTGAGTGATGGGCTCGCCGGGCTGCCGCCCACCCTGGTGGCCACCGCGCAGGACGATCCCTGCCGCGACGACGGGGAGACACTGGTCGAGCGGCTGACCGAGCTCGGGGTCGAGGTCGTCGGCACCCGCTACCTGGGCGTCGTCCACGGCTTCTGGCGCCGCCCGGAGGAGTTCCCCGCCGCCGAGGTCCTGATGGGACAGGTGGCCGGTTTTCTGACGCGCAGCGTCTGAGGAAGAATGGCCCCATGCGCGTTCACATCGGTTCCGACCACGCCGGCCTCGAACTCAAGGACCACCTGCTCAACTGGCTCGTCGACGAGGGTCACGAGGTCGTGGACCACGGCCCCTTCGTCTACGACGCGCTCGACGACTATCCGGTCTTCTGCCTGCGCGCCGCCGAGGGCGTCGCCGGGGAGCGTGCGGAGGGCCAGGACAGCCTCGGCATCGTGATCGGCGGCTCGGGCAACGGCGAGCAGATGGCCGCCAACAAGGTGCAGGGCATCCGCGCCGCCCTGGTCTGGAACGACGACACCGCCGCCCTCGCCCGGGAGCACAATGACGCCAACGTCATCTCCCTCGGCGGACGGCAGCACTCCATCGAGGAGATGACCCGCTTCATCGGGATCTTCCTGCGGACCCCGTTCACCAACGACGAGCGCCACGTCCGTCGGATCGGCCAGATGAGCGACTACGAGCAGACCCACGAGCTGCCGCCGCTGCCCGAGTCCGCCCTGCGCGGCCCCGAGGCCTGAGCCGGGACCACCGGACTCCGGTCGCCGATGCCCGAGGGCCACACCCTTCGTCGTCTTGCGGGACACCTCGACGACGCCTTCGCCGGTCTGCCGGTGAGGGCGTCGAGCCCGCAGGGCCGCTTCGCCGTGGAGGCGCGCCAGCTCGACGGCGCGCTCATGGTGGGGGCGGACTCGATCGGCAAGCAGCTCTTCGTCGAGTTCAGCGGCGAGCGCTTCGTCCACGTGCACCTCGGTCTGATCGGCGGGTGGGAGGTCACCACGGGCGTCGAGGAGGTCCCCGCGCCGGTCGGCGCCGTGCGGCTGCGGCTGGCCACGGCGACGGCGTACGCGGACCTGCGCGGCGCGACCCGGTGCGACCTGGTCGGACCGGAGACCGTCGAACGGGTGCGTGCCCAGCTCGGGCCTGACCCACTGCGTGCCGACGGCGACGTCGAGCGGGCGTGGGCGAAGGTCCGGGTCAGCAACCGGACCATCGGTGACCTGCTGATGGACCAGACGGTGCTGGCCGGGGTCGGCAACGTCTACCGCGCGGAGGTGCTCTTCCGCCACCGCATCCACCCGCTCCGGCTGGGGCGCCACCTGACCAAGAAGCAGTTCGTGGCGATGTGGGACGACCTCGTGGTGCTGATGACCGAGGGCGTCGCGACCGGGCGGATCGACACGGTCCGGCCCGAGCACACCCCCGAGGCGATGGGACGATCGCCGCGCAAGGACGACCACGGCGGCGAGGTGTACGTCTACCGACGGGCCCAGATGCCGTGCCACGTGTGCGGCGCCCCGGTGCGCAGCAGCACGCTGGCAGGGCGCAACCTCTTCTGGTGCGCCAAATGCCAGCCCGCGCCCCGCAGGCGAGACTAGTGTTGGCGGCGACGGAGACCGGGGTGAGGAATGGCTGAGCAGGTGTCGCTGCTGTCTGCGCCCGTCCGCACCGTGCGTCGCCGCTGGCAGCGGGCTGCCCGCACCGGTTGGTCGGCCGAGCTGCTGGCGCTGATCGTGGTCGCGGTGGGCATGGCGCTCGTGATCGTCACGTTCCCCTCGTGGGCGCCGCTGATGATGCTCGTGCTGCCGCTGGCGGTGGGCAGCCTCGTCCTCAGCCCGAAGGAGCTGCCCTGGTTCGTGGTCTTCGTGCTGCTGGTGCTGGCCCTGACGACCACGCAGCGCGCCGACCTGAACGCCCGCTCCGCGGTCACCGTCGGGGTGGTCTTCGCCCTCGGCTTCATCATCCTGCTGGCTTCCTTCCGGCGCTCCCGGCTGGGGGTGGCGGGGCTGCGTGGCGAGTCGATGCTCGTCGACCTCCGTGACCGGATCCTCAAGCAGGGCGCCATCCCCGACCTTCCCGACGACTGGCAGGTGGAGTGGGAGCTGCGTGCCTCCGGCGGGACCCTCTTCTCCGGTGACTTCGTGGTCGCCTCGCGCGCCGACTGCGGCCGACTCGACCTGGTCGTGGTCGACGTCTCGGGCAAGGGGGAGCAGGCCGGGACCCGGGCGCTGCTCCTGTCCGGCGCCTTCGGCGGCCTGATGGGGGCGCTGCCGCCCGAGGAGTTCCTGCCGGCCGCCAACGACTACCTGCTGCGCCAGGAGTGGGTGGAGGGGTTCGCCTCTGCTGTCCACCTCTCGCTCGACCTGACCACCGGCCACTTCGAGGCGCGCTCAGCCGGCCACCCGCCCGCAGCGTTCCACGACGCCGGCTCCGGCCGCTGGGGGGTGCTGGACACCGAGGGGCCGTTGCTGGGCCTCATCCCGGGGGCGGAGTTCCCGGTGACCACAGGGACGATGCGTCGCGGCGACGCGCTGCTGCTCTACACCGACGGCCTGGTGGAGATCAAGGGACGCGACATCTCGATGGGCATCGACCGGATGCTCGGTCAGGCTGAGCGGGTCCTGCGCGGAGACTTCTCCGGCGGGGCCTCACGCCTGGTCGACGCCGTCGGTGGCCCTGACGACGACCGGGGCCTGTTGCTGCTGCACCGCCGCTTCGCCTGACGACCCGACTTGCACCACCGGCGTCGAGGTGTGGCAACATGTGTCCCGCGTGACCTGCTCCACCGACGTACGTCGGGAGCGTGGCACGTGCACGCGGATGTAGCTCAATGGTAGAGCCTCAGTCTTCCAAACTGATTACGCGGGTTCGATTCCCGTCATCCGCTCCAAGGAGCTCGGGGGAGTGCTCGGCTGGCCCCCCGGGGCGCTTTGACGGGGCGTAGCGTAGTGGCTAGCGCGCCTGCTTTGGGAGCAGGAGACCGCAGGTTCGAGTCCTGTCGCCCCGACCAACGGGCCTGACGCGCACGCGTGCTGAAGGGGGATTTACGCCCAGCCGCCGGCGGCCAGTAGTCTGGTCGGTGGACAAATCTGCCGGGCCCCACGCGACCAGCCGTACTGAGTGTTGCGAAGGTCTGCCCGTTCGGACCAGCCGCTCGTCGTACGCGCGACGACGTGGTGACCACGCCCCGAGCGGGCGCCCCTGAACTGCACCACCATCGATAGGAGAACACCTGTGAAGAGCGCCGTCGAGAACTTGAACCCCACCAGGGTCAAGCTGACTGTCGAGGTGCCCTTCGAGGAGCTCAAGCCGAGCCTCGACGCGGCGTACAAGAAGATCGCTCAGCAGATCAACGTGCCCGGCTTCCGCCGCGGCAAGGTCCCGGCCGCCGTCATCGACCGCCAGGTCGGCCGCGGCGCCGTGCTGAACGAGGCGATCAACGAGATCGTCCCGGCCAAGTACATGGAGGCCCTGGAGGCGAACGAGCTGGAGCCGCTGGCCCAGCCCGAGATCGAGGTCACCAAGCTCGAGGACAACGACCTCGTCGAGTTCGTGGCCGAGGTCGACGTGAAGCCCCAGTTCGAGCTCCCGGCCTACGACGGCCTCGAGGCCGAGGTCGAGGACATCGTCATCACCGACGCCGACGTCGAGGAGCAGGTCCAGGCGCTGCGTGAGCGCTTCGGCACCCTCGTCGACGTGGAGCGTCCGGCTGCCGACGGCGACTTCGTGACCATCGACCTCCGCGCGGCCCAGGACGGCGAGACCGTCGAGGGCGGCGAGGTCTCCGGCATGTCCTACAAGGTCGGCCGTGGCGGCATGCTCGACGGCCTCGACGAGACCCTCGCCGGCATGTCGGCCGGCGACGAGAAGACCTTCAGCTCCGAGCTGGTCGGTGGCGACCTGGTCGGCGAGCCCGTCGAGGTCACCGTCAAGGTCACCGGCGTGCAGGAGCAGCAGCTGCCCGAGTTCGACGACGAGTTCGCCCAGCTCGCCTCCGAGTTCGACACCGCCGAGGAGCTCACCGCCGACGTGCGTGAGCGCCTGGGCCGCGGCAAGCGCCTCGAGCAGGCCGCAGCCGCTCGCGACGCCGTGCTCGAGGTCCTGCTCGAGAAGGTCTCGATCCCGCTCCCGGAGACCGTGGTCACCGACGAGCTCAACTCCCGCCGTGCCAACGTCGAGCAGCAGCTCGTGTTCTCCGGCACCACCATGGAGAAGTACCTCGAGGACGAGGGCCAGACCCTGGAGGAGTTCGAGGCCGACCTCGACCGCCGCGTGCGTGACGCGATCACCGCGCAGTTCATCCTCGACAAGGTCGCGAAGGCCGAGGAGATCGGCGTCGACCAGAACGACCTCAGCCAGCACATGGTGATGCGCGCCCAGCAGTCCGGCCAGGACCCGCAGGAGTTCGCGAACCACATGTTCGAGCACAACCACATCCCCGAGCTGGTGCAGGAGATCCTGCGCGGCAAGGCGCTGGCCCAGATCGTTGAGTCGGCGACCGTCAAGGACGCCTCCGGCAACGTGGTCGACCTGAAGAACCTCCGCCCCGACGGCACCATCGGTGAGCCCGCCGACGAGGCCGCTGCCGAGGAGGAGGCCGGCGAGGAGGCCTGAGCCTCCCGCTGACCCCGCAGCATCCGGACCCCCGTCGCCCACCAGGGCGGCGGGGGTCCTGCGCGTCGTCGCGCTCGTACGCCGCGCGGCTGCCGGGCGCGAGTGGGCGCGGGGACCCGGCGTACCCGGGCGTGTGCGCTGTGGGCGAACAGGGCGCCACAACGCGTGGATTGGTCGGTGCCACGGGCTAGTGTCAGCGACGTGAACCTGAACTCCAGCGCTTCCCCGACGTCGCCCCAGATGAACGGCGGCGGCTCCTACGGGCTCGACGACCACATCTACCAGCGCCTGCTCAAGGAACGGATCCTCTTCCTCGGGTCCGAGGTCCGTGACGCGAACGCGAACGCGATCTGCGCGGCGCTCCTGCTGCTCTCGGCGGAGGACCCCGAGGCAGACATCTTCCTCCACATCAACAGCCCCGGTGGCTCGGTCGACGCCGGCATGGCGATCTACGACACGATGAACTACATCCCCAACGACGTGGTCACCGTGGGCATGGGTCTGGCCGCGTCGATGGGTCAGTTCCTGCTCTGCGCCGGCACCAAGGGCAAGCGGTACGCCCTTCCGCACGCGCGCATCATGATGCACCAGCCCTCCTCGGGCATGGGCGGATCCGCCTCGGACATCAAGATCCAGGCGCAGCAGTCCCTGCACATCAAGAAGGTGCTCCTCGACCTCATCGCGGACCACACCGGCCAGAGCGTCGAGCAGGTCATTGCCGATGCCGACCGTGACCGCTGGTTCACCGCTGACCAGGCCAAGGAGTACGGCCTGGTCGACAAGGTGATCGCCAGTGCCCGCGACGCCGCCGACGAGGGTCGCCCCGCCCACATGAAGAAGGACTGACCCACATGAACTACTACATCCCGCAGTGGGAGGAGCGGACCTCCTACGGGTTCCGCCGCATCGACCCCTACGCGAAGCTCTTCGAGGAGCGCATCATCTTCCTCGGGTCGCCGATCTCCGACGACGTGGCCAACGCCGTCATGGCTCAGCTGCTGTGCCTGGAGACGATGAACCCCGACCAGGACATCTCGATCTACATCAACTCGCCCGGTGGCTCCTTCACGGCGCTCACCGCGATCTACGACACGATGCAGTTCATCAAGCCGGACGTGCAGACCGTCTGCCTGGGCCAGGCGGCCTCCGCGGCGGCCATCCTGCTCGCCGCCGGCACCCCCGGCAAGCGGCTCGCGCTGCCCAACAGCCGGATCCTCATCCACCAGCCCTACACCGAGGGCACCTTCGGCCAGACCTCCGACATCGAGATCCAGGCCAACGAGATCCTCCGCATGCGCGAGCTGCTGGAGCGGATGATCTCCCAGCACTCCGGCAAGGACATCGAGCAGGTCAGCCGCGACATCGAGCGCGACAAGATCCTCACCGCCGAGCAGGCCGTCGAGTACGGTCTGATCGACGCGATTCTCCAGAACCGCAACCCGGCGCTCGCCCTCGGCTGAGGCCGCGCGCCCCACGGGTCGGCACCGCCCGGCTCCTGGAGGGACTCCGTGTCCCGCCCTCATGCGAGGGCGGGACCGGGGTACCTTCGACCAAGTTCCAAGCACCACCCCGGCGGGGAACGCTCCCGGCCCAGACCAGAGGAATGATCGCTCGTGGCTCGAATCGGTGACGGCGGTGACCTGCTGAAGTGCAACTTCTGCGGGAAGAGCCAGAAGCAGGTCAAGAAGCTCATCGCCGGACCCAACGTCTACATCTGCGACGAGTGCATCGAGCTCTGCAACGAGATCATCGAGGAGGAGCTCGCCGAGGGCACCGAGGTCGGCATGGCCGAGCTCCCCAAGCCGCGCGAGATCTTCGAGTTCCTCAACTCCTACGTGATCGGCCAGGAGCACGCCAAGAAGTCGCTGGCCGTCGCGGTCTACAACCACTACAAGCGCGTGCAGGCGCAGGCGGCGATCGCGACCACCAAGCACAAGGACGAGGCCGTCGAGGTCGCGAAGTCCAACATCCTCGTCATCGGACCGACCGGGTGCGGCAAGACCTACCTGGCCCAGACGCTGGCCCGCATGCTCAACGTGCCGTTCGCGATCGCCGACGCCACCGCGCTCACCGAGGCCGGCTATGTCGGTGAGGACGTCGAGAACATCCTGCTGAAGCTGATCCAGGCTGCCGACTATGACGTCAAGAAGGCCGAGACGGGCATCATCTACATCGACGAGATCGACAAGGTCGCCCGCAAGGCCGAGAACCCGTCGATCACGCGCGACGTCTCCGGTGAGGGCGTCCAGCAGGCACTGCTGAAGATGCTGGAGGGCACGACCGCGTCGGTGCCCCCGCAGGGCGGGCGCAAGCATCCCCACCAGGAGTTCATCCAGATCGACACCACCAACATCCTGTTCATCGTGGGTGGCGCCTTCGCCGGCCTCGAGCACATCGTCGAGCAGCGGGTGGGCAAGAAGTCCCTGGGCTTCACCGCGGAGGTCCGCGGCGAGGCCGAGCGCGAGGCCGAGGACCTGATGGCGCTGGTGCGCCCCGAGGACCTGACCAAGTTCGGCCTGATCCCCGAGTTCATCGGCCGTCTGCCGCTGATCGCCAGTGTGAGCAAGCTCGACACCGACGCGTTGGTGCAGATCCTCACCGAGCCGCGCAACGCCTTGGTCAAGCAGTACCAGCGTCTCTTCGAGCTCGACGGGGTCGAGCTGGAGTTCGACCAGGACGCCATCGACTCCATCGCCGACAAGGCGTTGGAGCGGGGGACCGGTGCGCGCGGACTGCGCGCCATCATCGAGGAGGTGCTCCTCCACGTGATGTACGAGGTGCCCTCGCGCGGTGACGTCGCCAAGGTCGTCGTCACCCGGGCTTCCGTGATGGACGGGGCCGCGCCCACCCTGGTGCTGCGTGAGCCGGAGAAGAAGAAGTCCGCCTGAGCTGCCCGCTTGACGCGGTTCTCCTTCTCGGCCGCGATCGCCCTCCCCAGGGCCACAGGACTTTGGGGGAATCGTCACGTTCCCCGGACGAACGCGACACAATGGGAGAAGTCATCGAACGACTCTCGGGACGAGAAGGACCGCAACCCCAGCAATGAGCTCCGATCACAAGCGCCCCCTGTACGCCTTCGCGGTCGTCGCGCTGCTGTGCGCCCTCTTCGTGGGCAACGGTCTGCGCAGCGACGCTTTCGTCGGCATGCTGCAGGTCGTCGAGTCCCCCCGCATGGCGTTGCCCCACCTGGCCCCGCGCGAGGACGCGCCCGCCATGGTGTCCGACGTCGCCCGGACGCCGGTCTCCGGCTCGGCCACCAGGTCGGCACCAGAGACCACCGCCGAGGCCAAGGGCAAGGCGCCGGTCAAGCCCCGCTCCGCTGCGAAGGGCGACGGACGCACGTCTGCCCCGCAGGTGCGTGGACACCAGCTGGGGCGTGACCAGGCCAAGGGACGCGACAAGACCCCCGGCAAGAGGCACCCGAAGAGCCATCACGGCGGCGAGGGCAAGGCCCATGGTCCGCACACGTCGCACGGGAAGAACAAGTCCAATGGCAAGGGCGACCGTCCGGGCAGGGCGCAAGGCAAGTCTGACGGCCGCGGCAAGGCGCACGGCAAGACTGACGGCCGCGGCAAGGCCCACGGCAAGACTGGCGGCCGGGGCAAGGCGCACGGCAAGTCCGACGGCCGCGGCAAGGCCCACGGCAAGAGCCGGGGCCACGGCAAGGGTGGCCGCGGCCACCGCTGAGCCACTGCGTTGAGCCGGTCCCGGACCACGTCCGGGCCGCGCCGCGCCGCAGCGGGCGTACGCCCCCCAACGACGAACGGGCTCCCCACCTGATGGTGGGGAGCCCGTCGTCGTCGCGGGTCACTCCGCGGCGGGTGCGACCTCTGCCTCGACGGTCAGCTCGGTGGCTGCCTCGTCGACGGTGAAGATGAGGGCTCCGCTGACCTTGCCGGCCTGGCGCAGGTCAGCCTCAGCCGCGCGGGCACCCTCGACCAGGGCCGCGGGACCGGAGATCTCCACGCGGGTCAGCTCGTGGCGCATCGAGACCTTGGCCTTCGACTTGGCGCCACGGATGCCGCCCAGGGCGGCGGAGACGCCGACCAGGGCGCCCGGGTCGATCGCTGCCGCGCTGCCCAGGTCGTTGGGCTCGGGCCACTTGCTCGTGTGGATCGAGCCGTCACGCCACCACGACCAGACCTCTTCGGTCACGTAGGGCAGGAAGGGAGCCAGCAGACGCAGCTGGACGTGCAGGGCCACGGCCAGGGCCGCCCGGGCCGACTCGGTCGCCAGCCCGCCGTCCTCGGCGTACGCACGCTCCTTCACGAGCTCGACGTAGTCGTCGCAGAACTCCCAGAAGAAGCGCTCGGTGACCTCGAGGGCGGTGGTGTAGTCGTACGCCTCGAACGCCTCCGTGGCGCTGCGGATGGTCTCCGCGAGGCGCCCCATGAGTGCGGTGTCGACCGGCTCGGAGACGGCGACCGGGCTCGGGTTCGTCGCCCCCACGTAGCTGAGGACGAACTTGGAGACGTTGAGGACCTTCATCGCGAGACGACGGCCGACCTTCATCTGGCTCTCGTCGAACGGCGAGTCCAGGCCGGGCCGGGCCATGGCGGCCCGCCAGCGCACGGCGTCAGCGCCGAACTTGTCGAGGATCTCGGTGGGCACGACGACGTTGCCCTTCGACTTCGACATCTTCTTGCGGTCGGGGTCGACCACGAAGCCCGAGAGCATGGCGTGCGACCACGGCACGACGCCGTTCTCGTGGTGCGCACGCACCACGCGCGCGAAGAGCCAGGTGCGGATGATGTCGTGGGCCTGCGTGCACAGGTCCATCGGGAAGACCCGGTTGAAGAGGTCGTTGTCCAGCTCCCACTTGCCGGCGATGTGGGGCGTGAGCGACGAGGTCGCCCAGGTGTCCATCACGTCGGGGTCGCCGATGAAGCCGCCGGGCTTGCCGCGCTGCTCCTCGGAGTAGCCCTCGGGGGCGTCCGTGGAGGGGTCCACGGGCAGCTGGGCCTCGGTCGGCAGCAGGGGGTGGTCGTAGTCGGGCTCGCCCTCGGCGTCGAGCGCGTACCAGACCGGGAAGGGGATGCCGAAGAAGCGCTGGCGGCTGATCAGCCAGTCACCGTTGAGCCCGCCGACCCAGTTGTCGTAGCGGTGCTTCATGTGCTCGGGCACCCAGGTGATCTGGTCGCCGCTGGCGATGAGCTCGTTGCGCAGGTCGAGGTCACGGCCACCGTTGCGCAGGTACCACTGACGCGTGGAGACGATCTCTAGCGGCTTCTCACCCCGCTCGTAGAAGTTCGCCATGCGCTCGGTGGCCTTGGGCTCGCCGTCGAGGTCACCGGTCGCGCGCAGCTTGGCGACCATCTCCTCGCGCGCCGAGAAGACCGTCTTGCCGGCCAGGTCGGCGTACGCGGTCGATGCCTGCTCGCTGGAGAGCCAGTCGGGGGTCTCGCGGGTCAGTCGGCCGTCGCGACCGACGACGGTACGCACCGGGAGCTGGAGCTCGCGCCACCACTGGACGTCGGTGAGGTCACCGAAGGTGCAGCACATCGCGATGCCGGCACCCTTGTCGGGCTCGGCGGCGGGGTGGGCGAGCACCGGGACCTCGACGCCGAAGACCGGCGACGTGACCGTGGTGCCGAAGAGCTTCTGGTAGCGCTCGTCGTCGGGGTGCGCGATGAGCGCGACCACGGAGGGGATCAGCTCGGGACGCGTGGTCTCGATGTGGATCGGGCCCTCGGGGCCGTGGAAGGCGACGCGGTGGTAGGCGCCGGGGTAGGCGCGGGCCTCGAGCTCGGCCTGGGCGACGGCGGTCTGGAAGGTGACGTCCCACAGGGTGGGGGCCTTCTGGAGGTAGGCCTCGCCGCGGGCGTAGTTGCGCAGGAAGGCGCGCTGGCTGACGGTCTGGGCGTCGTTGCCGATGGTGGTGTAGGTCGTGTTCCAGTCGACCGAGAGGCCCAGGCGACGCCAGAGCGACTCGAAGACCTGCTCGTCCTGCTCGACCAGCTGCTCGCAGAGCTCGACGAAGTTGGGGCGGCTGATCGCCACCTGCTTCTTCGGGTCGGGCTTGGCCGGCGGCGTGAAGTCGGGGTCGTACGCCAGGCTCGGGTCGCAACGGACGCCGAAGTAGTTCTGGACGCGGCGCTCGGTCGGCAGCCCGTTGTCGTCCCACCCCATGGGGTAGAAGACCGACTTGCCGGTCATGCGCTGGTAGCGCGCGACCACGTCGGTGTGGGTGTAGGAGAAGACGTGGCCGACGTGCAGTGAGCCGGAGACGGTGGGCGGGGGAGTGTCGATGGAGTAGACGTTCTCCCGCGGCTGGGTGCGGTCGAAGGCGTAGGTGTCGTCAGCCTTCCACTGCGCGGCCCACTTCTCCTCAAGACCCTCCAGGGCCGGCTTGTCCGGTACGACGACGTCGCGCGGGGCAGGCGACGTCGGGGACAGGTCGGGTTGCTGGTTGTCAGTCATGGGGGGAAGTCTAGGAGGCGCCCGCCTCGTGCAGGAAACCAGTTCCGGGCGCCTTGCGTCGACCCGTCGTCGCCAGGAAGGACTGGTAGGCGCGGTCGTCGTCGGCGGAGCCCGGCGCGGGGGACCAGCCGGAGGTGACCTGGTAGTCGGTGAGGATGTCGCGCAGGAAGGGCACCACGCTGGTGTCGTCGACGACCTGCCGGGCGACGCCGCGCAGGTCGAGGGGTCCTTCGGTGGGGCTCACCAGGTCGATGACGCCACCCCACGAGCAGGTGAGGCTTCCGGCGCCGTGCTCGGCGAAGGCGTCGGCCAGCACCCCGGTGAGCAGGAAGATGCAGGCGTCACGCACGCCCGCCTCCTTCGTACGCAGGGCGTTGCCCACGCGCTTGGCCAGGTCGCCGCGCTCGATGACGTCGAGCAGTCCGGCCAGCGTCCGCACCTCGGGGGAGGCGGCGTTGAAGAGGATCAGCGACGAGGAACGCGCGCGACGGTGCGCCCAGCGCGTCATCGCGTCCTCCCAGTAGAGCTCCTGGGTGCCCGGTGGCAGGCCCGCGTCGGCGACGGCCTCGAGCAGCGCGTCCTCGTTGGTGAGGAGGAAGATGGCCGGTTCGCCTGCCTGCGGGTGGGCGGGGTCGTGCGGGCGTTCGCCCAGCTCGGCGAGGTCGGCGATCTCGCCACCACGCTCCATCAGCAGCTCGATGAGACCCAGGTAGACCGGGCGCGGGACCAGGTTGTCGCTGAGGTCGGGCAGCACGAACTCGTCGATCCACCACTGGGTGGCGGCGGCGATGGCCTCCTCGAGGCGGCTGCGTCCGGGCGTGCTGGCCGTGGCCGATCCGTGGGAGGAGGAGCCGCCACCGAGGAGGCGTCCGAGACGACCCTTGCGGGAGGGGCGCTGGTGCACCGGCGTCTCGACGGTCTCGCCGCGGGCGGCCATGCGGTCGGTCAGCGCACGGGTGATGATCTCGGCCAGGTCACCCTGGTCCAGGGCCAGCAGCAGCGGGACGCCGATGTCGAGGGAGAACGGGTCCTCGTGGGTGACCACGTGGGCGTTGCCCACCACCCGGATCTGCTCGGGGGCCGGGGTGCCGGACTCCATGGCGACCGTGCGAACGAAGTGCCACAGGCCGGGCTGCTCCAGGGGGCCGACGGAGGTGGCTCCCTGCAGCATGGAGCTGGCGTCGACGGTGTAGACCTGCTGCCACAGGGTGGCCAGCCACTCCTGGCCGGGGGCCGGGGAGTTCTGGGCAGGAACCGGAGTTCCCGTCGGCAGGCCGAGGTCTCCTACAGCGATGTCCGTCACGTCACCCTCCCTGGGCGGGGTCTCCCGGGGCTGTCCCGAGGGATTTTGATCGTAACGGCGGCATCAGACGAAATGTGCTGGTTCCGGCGAACTCCCGCTCTGGGCGTGACCTGCGGGTCAGCCGCGTGCGCGACCGCCGGTCCAGGGCTTCGCGGAGCCCTCCTCGATCCCGGCGCGGATCTTCTTCTCCACCATGGCGGCGATCCGGTTGGCCAGCTTCGGCACCGGCCGGTCGCTGAACCAGTCGGCGTCGAACCAGCCGCGCTCGTCCCAGTAGGCTGCGTCGACGGGGCCCTCGGAGCGCCCGCCCTCGACCAGGAGTCGGGCCACCCGGAAGCCGATCAGGTCGGCGACCGTCTGCTTCGGCTCCACCGGGTCCAGGGCCTGGGCGTGCAGGGTCCGGACCAGCTCGTCGAGCGCGCGGTCCACCTTCTCGCGGTAGGGAGCCTTGGCCAGCCCGGGCCCGTTGACCCCGAGCTGGCCGACGGTGTGGAAGCCCCAGCGGCGTACGGCACTGCTCAGGTAGCCGAGTGCGGCGTCGTGACCGGCGCCCGCGGCGGTCGAGACCAGGACCGCCGGCTTGCCGACGTACGCCGGGCGGTGGATGAGGTAGGCGAAGTGGTCGACGAACCGCTTCATGGTCGCCGAGACGTGGAAGGAGTGCACCGGGGTGGCGAAGACCACCAGGTCGGCGGCGTCCATCAGCGCACGGGCCGGTGAGGTGCGTTCGAAGGAGGGGCAGCTCTGCTCCCCGGCCGTCATGCACGACAGGCAGGCGGGACAGCTGGGCCCGAGGTCGAGGTCGTCGGTGGTGACGACGTCCACCTCGACCGTGAGGGAGGGATCCACGGCGCGGACCCGCTCCAGGAGCTGGGTGACGAGTGCCCCGGTGGTGCCGGTGCTGCCGTGGCCGGTCCCCATGATCACGCCGATGCGCACGACTGCGCCCCTTTCCTCGAAGGTCTATATCCTATCGAGGGCCGCGCAGCCGTGCGCCGGAAACTCGTGTCAGCGCCGCACGCGCACCGTGGTCGACGCGGTGCTCCTCAGGTGGCCGCCGCCGGCCGGGGTGAAGGTCACCGTGACCTTGTGGCGTCCGGGGCGCAGCTTCCGCGGCAGCGCGGTACGGAAGGAGACTCCCTTCCTCACCGTGCGGGTGGCCAGGACGCGCTTGCCCACGGTGACCTTGACGGTGCCGGTCGGCTGCGCGGTCGCGCCCTTGCCCTTGGCCAGGGTCACGACGACCTTGGCCGGGGCCTTGCCGACCCGCTGCACCTTCTTGGTGAGCTTGGCCTTGAGCACCGGCTTGACGGCGGGGGCAGGGGCCGGGGGAGTGGCGGTACGCCCGTCCACCGGGATCCGGATGACCGGCGTGCTCGCCGGCGTGCAGGTGATCGCGACGGTCCAGGCGGCGACGGTGAACTCGACCCTCAGGGCACCGGGAGTGAGGGCCACCGTCGCCCGCGACGACGCGACCCGTCCGGTGAGCACGGGCAGGTCGGTCGGGGCGCCGGGGGTGATCGTCACGTCGCGGCTCCCGGCCAGCGGGACGGCGACCCCGTCGACGGTCGTCGCCATCGAGCTGCGGATCGTGACCGTGAGCGGGTCGTTGACGTCGGGGATGACCGGTCGGCCGGTGGTCATGGTGAGGTTCACCGCGTCGCCGTCGGCCGTGGCCGTGAGCTCCGCGGTCACCGGCATCTCGAAGGCGGTGGGCGCCGGGACCAGGGCGCTCTTCTCCGGCAGGCAGGTGTAGTCGAGCGAGGCGCTGGTGGCGGCCGTGGCAGGAACGGCGACGAGCAGCGAGGCGGCCAGAGCTCCTGTGGCCAGAGCTCCCGTGGCCAGAGCTCCCCTGGCCAGGGTGGTGACGCGGTGGGCGTGCAGGGCGACGGTCACTGGCGGACTCCTCAAGGGCTGTGCCGGCGGAGCGAGCTGGCGGGCTGGCTGGGTCGGGGCTGACGCCTGAGTGTCGGCGCTGCCGGGTGTGGCGTCAGCCACTTCGACAGGTCATCCCAAGGATTGGGTATGAGGTGGTCCAGTGGCGAGGGTGCGGGTCTCTGCGGACCCAGCGCCTAGAATCAACGAGCGATGACCCATACTCCTGACGCCCCTGAGGGCCCCCGTTTTGCGCAGACCTACGACGAGGTCAGCGACGCGCTCCTGTCCCGGTGGCCCGAGACCCGTCTCGAGCCCTCGCTCGACCGCATCGAGGCCTTCACCGAGCTGCTCGGAGACCCGCAGCGTGCCTACCAGGTCGTGCACCTGACCGGCACCAACGGCAAGACCTCCACCGCGCGGATGATCGACACCCTCCTGCAGGCCCTCGACCTGCGCACGGGGCGCTTCACCTCGCCGCACGTCGAGAAGATGAGCGAGCGGATCTGCCTCGACGGTCAGCCCTTGAGCGACGAGGCCTTCGTCGAGGCGTTCAACGACGTCGCGCCCTACACGCACCTCGTGGACTCGGCCAGCGAGCACCCGCTCTCCTTCTTCGAGACCGTCGTCGGGATGGCATTCGCCGCCTTTGCCGACGCCCCGGTCGACGTCGCGGTGGTCGAGGTGGGCATGGGCGGCTCGTGGGACGCCACCAACGTCGCCGACGCCCAGGTCGCGGTCGTGCTGCCGATCGCGCTCGACCACGCCAAGTACCTGGGCGAGACCGCCGTCGAGATCGCCCGTGAGAAGGCCGGCATCATCAAGCCCGGCAGCCACGCCGTGCTCGCGGAGCAGACCCCGGAGGTCGCGGCCGTGCTGCTCGAGCGCGCGGCGGAGGTCGGCGCCACGATCGTGCGCGAGGGCATGGAGTTCGGCGTCATCTCGCGGGTGCCCGCGGTCGGAGGCCAGATGGTCTCCATCCAGGGCCTGCGAGCCCGCTTCGACGACCTCTTCCTCCCCCTGCACGGCGCCCACCAGGCCCAGAACGCGGCCGTCGCCCTCGCCTCGGTGGAGGCGCTGCTGGGGGAGAGCCCCCTCGACGAGGAGCTGGTGCGCGCCGCGTTCGCCGCCTTCACCTCGCCGGGCCGCCTCGAGGTCGTACGCCGCTCGCCCACGGTTCTCCTCGACGCCGCGCACAACCCGCACGGTGCCCGGGCGACCGCAGCGGCACTGGAGGACTCCTTCGCCTTCGAGCCGCTGATCGGCGTGATCGGCGTGATGAACGACAAGGACTACGAGGGCGTCGTCGCTGCCTTCGAGCCGCACCTCGAGCACCTGATCGTCACCCAGAACTCGACCCCGCGGTCCATGAGCGCCGAGTCGCTGGGCGAGATCGCCCGCGGCGTCTTCGGTGAGGACCGCGTCACCGTCGTGCCCGACCTGGCCGACGCCATCGACCGGGCCGCCACGCTCGCGGAGGCTGGTCAGGCGTTCGGCGGCGGCCTCGGAGCCGGCGCCGTCCTGGTGACCGGCTCGGTCGTCACCGTGGGGGAGGCCCGCGCCATGCTGCGCCGGCGTGACCGCACTGCTGGAGGCTCCGATGACTGATCCCGTGCCCACCGGCGTCGACCCCGACGACGCAGCGGCCGTGACCCCCGAGGAGACCCCGGAGGAGATCGTCGCCCGCAACCTCGCCAAGTCGCCGACCCGCGGGATGTGCGCCGCGATCCTCGCGCTCCAGTCGATCGCCCTGGGTCTCACCACGCCGGTGATGATCATGGTGGCCGACGTGCCGCAGGGTGTGGCGCTGGTGATCGGGCTCGGCCTGGCCGTCCTCTGCCTGCTCGCCGCCGGGATGCTGCGTCGACCCTGGGCCTACCACCTGGGCACGGCGATCCAGGTCGCCTCGCTCGCGCTGGGCTTCGTGATCCCCCTGATGTTCGTGCTGGGCGTCATCTTCGCCGTGCTCTGGGGCGGCGCGATCGCGCTCGGCCGCAAGATCGAGCGCGAGAAGGCGGCTGCCTGGCAGGCATGGCTGGTGGAGCAGAAGAGCGCCTGACCGGCCTCAGCGCAACGCCCGGACGAGGACGTCGAGCGCGCGGTCCAGCTCGGCGTCGTCCGGACCCCCGAAGCCGACCACCAGCCCGCTGAGCCCTGCGCTGCGGCAGTAGGTGGAGAGCAGGTTGACCCGGAACCCCGCCTCCTCGGCGGCCTTCCGGGCGGCCACCGCCCGTTCCTCCTCCAGCAGCCACGTCGAGTACATGCCGGCGACCGGGCCGGCGAGCTCGGCGTACGGCGACAGGGCCGCGACCACCCGCGGTGCGCGCTCGGCGTACGCACGTCTCGCCGCGCGTACGACCGCGTCGACGTGGCCGTCGCGCAGCATCACCGCGAACGCCGCCTGCACCGCCCACGGCGGGGTGTCGTGGGTGAGGGCGCGGAAGGCGTCGACGGTCGGACGCAGGCCGTCGGGCAGCACCGCCCAGCCCAGCCTCAGGGACGGCATCACCGACTTCGACGCCGTCCCGAGCAGCGCGACCTGTCCACGCGCCATGGCAGCCAGCGCAGGCACGGGGGCCACGTCGTAGCGGAACTCGGAGTCGTAGTCGTCCTCGATGACGAGCACCCCGGTGCGCTCTGCCTCGGCCAGCAGCCGGACCCGTTCGTCGGCACCCATCACGTGGCCCAAGGGGTGCTGGTGGGCCGGCGTCACGTAGACCGCAGCGAGCCCGGACAGGTCGCCCACGGGACCGGCGGCCGGCAGGTCGACCACCTGCCGTCCACTCGCCAGGACCACCGCCACCGCGGCGCGGTAGCCCGGGTCCTCCACCCCGACGGGCAGCGGGGGCAGCCCGGTCAGCACGTGGCGCAGCCCCTGGGTGGTGCCGCTGGTGACCAGCACGTCGTCGGGATCGACGTCGAGGCCGCGGGTCCGGGCGATCCGCTCGGCGAGGGCTGTGCGCAAGGCTGGGAGGCCGAGCGGATCGTCGTAGCCGCGCGGAGGGGTGGCGTCGGTGACGCTGCGCCAGGCGCGGCGCCAGGCAGCTCTCGTCGTGCGCGGCAGGGGGGTCGGTCGCCACGGCGTGCCGGCATCCATCGGCACCAGCGGGGGTGACGGTGTGGCGGTGGCTCGTGGTGCGGCCTGGCGTCGGGCGACCTCGGGGCCGGCCGAGACCCACGTCCCCGACCCGGTGCGTCCCTCGAGCCAGCCCTCGGCCCGCAGCTGGTCCCAGGCGGTGTCGACCGTGGCCCGGGAGATCCCCAGCTCGGAAGCCAGGGCTCGGGTGCTGGGCAGGCGGTCGCCCACGACGAGGGTGCCGTCGAGGGCCAGGCGCCGTACGCCGTCGGCGAGCTGCACGCTCAGCGGCGTACGGGAGTCGCGGTCGAGGCGCACCGGCAGGGGAGTGGTCACAGGGTCAGCCTCACTGCCGGAAGTGGCCTGTCGATAAGGGTCTGGATTGGCCCGTTGCATCGGGCCACTTGTCGAGAACGATGGTCGCATGAGCTCGATCTCCTCTGACGTCGCATCCACCCTCCCGTCTGCCGAAGCGTTCGCCCTCCCGCTGGAGCCCACCGCCCGCACCACCGTCACCCGAGGACGCAACCGGGTGGTCGCCGACCGGGCCAAGCTGCTGGACCTGCTGGCCGACGGGTTGATGGCCCACGTCGGCGTCGACGGCGGCGACCACCCCGTCGTGCTGCCGTGCGCCTACGCCGTCGCCGTCGACGGTCCCGACGAGGGAGGCACGCTCTACCTCCACGGCTCCGTGGCGGCCGGCTGGATCCGCCGTCTGCTGGCCGATCCCGCCCGGGCGACCGTCTGCGTCACCGTCACCGAACTCGACGGGCTGGTCACCGCCCGCTCGCCCTTCCACCACTCCATGAACTACCGCTCGGCCGTGGTGGTGGGTCGTGCCCGTGAGGTGGTCGACCCGGACGAGCGGCGGCACGCGCTCGACCTCGTGGTGGACCACATGGTCCCGGGTCGCTCGGCGACCTTGCGCCCGAGCACCCGCAAGGAGCTGGCAGCCACGGCCGTCCTGGCGGTGCCCCTGGCCGAGGCGTCGATGAAGGAGCGGGCGGGGGGACCGGTCGACGACGAGGCCGACGTGGCGACCGGGACGTGGGGCGGGCACATCCCGCTGCGACGGGTGGCCGACGCCCCACTCCCTGACCCCGACGCCAGTGGTGCGGTGCCCCAGGACGTGGCCGCCCGGGCCGCGGGGTTGGCCGATCGTGCCGTTCGGGCTACGGCTCGTTAGGCTGACTCCATGACTCAGCGCACCTTCGTCCTGCTCAAGCCCGACGCCGTCAAGCGGGGTCTGGTCGGCCAGATCCTGGCCCGCTTCGAGTCGAAGGGTCTGCGCATCGTCGCGCTCGAGCAGCGCACCATCGACGCCGCCCAGGCTGATGGGCACTACGCCGAGCACGTCGAGCGCGACTTCTACCCGCCGCTGCGCGACTTCGTGACCTCCGGTCCGCTCGTCGCCCTCGTGCTCGAGGGTGACGAGGCCGTCCAGGTCGTCCGGGCGCTCAACGGCGCCACCGACGGTCGTCAGGCCGCCCCCGGCACCATCCGCGGCGACTACTCCCTCTCCAACCGCGAGAACCTCGTGCACGGCTCCGACAGCCCCGAGTCGGCCGAGCGCGAGATCGCCCTCTGGTTCCCCGCTCTCTGAGCCCCACCCGCACGGAGGCAACACCTGATGGGCACCACCCTCGCCGCCCGTCTCGCCGACTGGATCGACGGACTCGGCCTGACCGAGCACCTGGCCGACGCCGGCCTGCCCAGCTTCACCCGTGACGACGACGGTGTCGTCACGTGGACGGAGGCCGGCACCGGTGAGCCGCTCTCCGAGGAGCGTCTGGTCCAGCTGGACTCCTCCTTGCGCGACCAGGGGGACGACCCGGCCCACGGCGTGCCCGTGGCCCTCGTCCTCCTGGCCCGCAAGGCGCGGCTGCGTGCTGAGCTGCTGGGGACCCCTGCCTGGACCTACGAGCACCTGGCCCAGGTGCGCGACGCCTCGGTCAACGCGACCCGTTTCTGGGTGCACAAGCAGGCCCAGGCCCACCACCTGCTCACCGTGAGCACGGGCGAGCACCTGCTCGTGCCCGCCTTCCAGCTCACGCCGGCGGGAGACGTACGCCCCGAGCTGCTGCCCGTGCTCGAGCCGCTGCTCGCCTCGGGCACCGACCCGTGGGACGTGTGGATCTGGCTGACCCAGCCGGCGGGCCTCCTCAGCGGCGGCGTCCCGGAGCAGGTCGTGGCCGACGCCGAGGAGGCGCCCCTGGTCGCGTACGCCGCCCGCAAGCTCGCCGAGCGCGCGGCGGCCTCGCCGAGGAAGGCCCCTCGTCCCGCCCCCGCCGCACCGCCCTCCGGCGGGTGCGGTTGCGGCGGCCACCACTGACGTCCGGCCTCACCTCGCCGGTCACTTCACCGGCCCCGTGAGGGGCGCGCGTGTCCTGCCGGGATCGACGCCTTCGCCTCCCTAGGCTGATCCGTGTCGCCTCGGAGCCGCCCGGGTGACGTGACTTCCCCCCAGATCGACCAGCGAAGGCGTGCACATGGCGAACAGTGTCATCGGCCGTGACATGGCCGTCGACCTCGGAACGGCCAACACGCTCGTCTACGTCCGCGGCAAGGGCGTCGTGCTCGACGAACCGAGCGTCGTGGCGATGAACACCACGACCGGCGAGGTCCTGGCCGTCGGCCACGAGGCCAAGCGCATGATCGGTCGCACCCCCGAGTCCATCGCGGCCATCCGCCCGCTCAAGGACGGCGTGATCGCCGACTTCGACGCGACCGAGCAGATGCTGCGCTACTTCATCCAGCAGGTCCACCGGCGCCGCTACTTCGCCAAGCCCCGCATGGTCATCTGCGTGCCGAGCGGCATCACCGCCGTGGAGCAGCGCGCGGTGAAGGAGGCGGCCTACTCCGCCGGTGCCCGGCGCGTGTACGTCGTGGAGGAGCCGATGGCTGCCGCGATCGGTGCCGGGCTGCCCGTCCACGAGGCGACCGGCAACATGGTCGTCGACGTCGGTGGAGGCACCACCGAGGTCGCCGTGATCTCGCTGGGCGGCATCGTCACCAGTCTCAGCGTGCGCACCGCCGGTGACGACCTCGACCAGGCGATCATGGCGTGGATGAAGAAGGAGTACTCCCTGATGCTGGGGGAGCGCACCGCCGAGGAGGTCAAGATGACCCTCGGCTCCGCCTTCCCCCTGCCGCAGGAGCCCGAGGCCGAGATCCGCGGCCGCGACATGGTCTCCGGCCTGCCGCGCACGGTGACCGTCTCCACGGTCGAGGTGCGCCAGGCGCTCGAGGAGCAGATCCACGACATCGTCGACGCGGTCCGCATGACCCTCGACCAGACCCCGCCCGAGCTGGCCGGCGACATCATGGACCGCGGCATCGTGCTCACCGGTGGCGGCGCCCTGCTGCGTGGCCTCGACGAGCGTCTGCGCCACGAGACGGGCATGCCGGTCCACGTCGCCGAGCACCCCCTCGAGGCCGTCGTCTTCGGAGCGGGCCGCTGCGTGGAGGAGTTCGAGGCCCTCCAGCAGGTGCTCGTCTCCGACCCGCGGAGATTCTGATGGGGCTGCGACTGCCCGAGAAGCGCTGGCGCGGGCTCGACGACCGCCAGCCGCCCCGGTCCACGCTGATCGCGCTGGTGCTGGCCTCGATCACCCTGATGGTCCTCGACCAGCAGACGGGGGACTCCTCGCCGGTCGAGCCCGTCCGCGCGGTCGCGAGCGAGGTCTTCGCGCCCGTCGAGGCGGTGACCTCGACCGCCGTACGTCCGTTCACCGCCGTGCCCACCTGGTTCCGCACCAAGAGCTCGCTGCGTGAGCAGGTCGAGCACCTCGAGGCCGAGAACGCGGCCTTGCGCGAGGAGGTCGCCTCCAGCGACCTCGACGTGGCGACGCTGGCCGAGTTCGAGGGCCTCACCACGGCGGCGGCCGACCTCGGCCGCGCCCTCGTCCCGGCTCGCGTCATCGGCTACGGCCCCGCCCAGTCGTTCAGCCGCACCGTCACCATCGACGCCGGCACCTCTGCCGGCATCCGTCCCGACATGACCGTGGTCAACGACGACGGCCTGGTGGGCCGCGTGCTGCGGGCGACCCGCCGCACCGCGACCGTCCTGCTGATCCTCGACCCCGAGTCGGTGGTCGGAGGACGCATCGGCCAGAGCAAGGAGATCGGCTTCCTCAAGGGCCGCGGCGTCCTGGGGAGCCAGGGTCGCCTCGACCTCGAGCTGCTCGACCAGAGCCTCGTCCCCGCCCAGGGCGACACGGTCCTGAGCTGGGGCAGCGACGGCGTCGGCCCCTACATCCCCGGCGTCCCGGTGGGCACCGTCACCGATGTCTTCGAGAGCGTGCGCGAGCAGAGCCGCCGTGCCGTGATCGAGCCGTTCGTCGACTTCACCGCCCTCGACGTGGTCGGCGTCGTCGTGCCGCCGAACACCTCCAGCGACCGCGCTCTGGTCCGCGTCGACGGGAGCATCGGATGACCTTCGTCCGTGGCCTGGTCGCGCTGCTCCTCGTGGTCGTGGCGCTCGGCCTGCAGACCTCCCTCTTCCCGCACCTGGCGTGGAACGGCGTCGTGCCCAACCTCGTCCTCCTGGTCGTGGTCGCCGCCGCCCTCACCCGCAGCCCGCAGTTCGCGCTCGTCCTCGGCTTCACCGGGGGCGTGCTGATGGACGTGGTCGGCCCCGCCGACCACGTCGCCGGCCGGTGGGCCCTGGCGCTGGTCGTCGTGGCCTGGGTGGCGTCGCGGGTCCGTCAGGACACCCGCCCGGGCACGCTGGCCGTGCTCGTCACGGTGGTGGCGTCGTCCTTCATCGGCACCTCGGTCTTCGCGCTCACCGGTCTCGTGCTCCGTGACCCCGTCGTGGGTGTGGGGGAGATGCTCGCGGTGATCGGCGTCGCGGTCCTGTGGGACCTGCTGCTCACGCCCTTCGTCCTTCCGCTGACGATGAAGGTCCTGCGTCGCGGCGCCGTCAGGGGCGCGGAGCGGGTCGGCGTCTGATGGCGGTGACGGGAGCCGAGCGCAGCCGGTTGCGCCTGCTGGTGCTGCGTGCCCTCGTGCTGACGCTCTTCCTCACGCTCTTCGCGCGGCTCTACTACCTCCAGGTCGTCGGGGGCGAGGACTACCAGGCCAAGGCGGCCGACCAGTCGGTGCGCGACATCGTGGTCCAGCCTCAGCGAGGCCTGGTCGTCGACGACATGGGCCGTCCGTTGGTCGCCAACCGGCTGAGCTGGGTCGTCGCGATCGACCGCTCCGTCCTGGGCAAGCTGGACCAGGACGAGCGCACGAAGCTCGTCGCCCGGGTGGCGACGGCCGCTGGCCTGCGGCCGGCGCGCGTCGAGAAGAAGCTCCTCGACTGCGGCTCGCCCGACGCCGAGTCCGGCACCTGCTGGAACGGCTCGCCCTTCCAGGCCGTCCCGGTGGCCACCGACATCGACCGCGCGGTGGCGTTGCGCATCCTCGAGCAGCCGGAGGACTACCCCGGCGTCGTCGTGGAGCAGCAGAACGTCCGGTCCTACCCGGCGCCCTTCGGCGTCAACCTGGCCCACGTGCTCGGCTACCTCAGCCCGATCACCGAGGAGGAGTTCGACAGAGCGACCGAGCAGGACGACCGCTCGCTCAACGGCGCCTCGGTCGTCGGGCGCGCCGGCGTCGAGCGCCAGTACGACGAGTGGCTGCGCGGGATGCCCGGCTACCGGCGCGTCTCGGTCGACTCGATGGGACGGGTCCTGGGCGACGACAGCGAGATCGCCAGCACGCCCGGCGACACGCTCGTCACCTCCATCGACGCCAAGGTCCAGTCGGTCGTCGAGAAGGAGCTGGCCCGCTCGATCGCCACCCAGCGCGCCACCGTCGACAAGGTCACCGGTCGCAGGTTCGAGGCCGACTCGGGCGCCGCGGTGGTGCTCGAGGCGAAGACCGGTCGCGTGGTCGCCATGGCCAGCCAGCCGACGTACGACCCCGAGGTCTGGGTCGACGGCATCTCGGCCAAGGAGCTGAGCCGTCTCTACTCGGAGAAGGCCGGCACCCCCCTGCTCTCCCGCGTCACCCAGGGCCAGTTCGCCCCCGGCTCGACGTGGAAGCCGTTCATGACGGCCGCGGCGCTGCGCAACGGTTACAGCCGCGACAGCCGCATTCCCTGCGGCTCGGGCTACCGGGTGGGCAACCGTACGTTCAAGAACTTCGAGTCCGGCGCCTACGGCGTCATCGGCTTCGCCAAGGCGCTCGAGGTCTCCTGCAACACGTTCTTCTACTCGATCGGCCACGACTTCTGGAAGAAGTTCGGCTCCGACGTCGACGACGTCGACGCCCGCGACCCGCTCGTGGAGGGGGCGCAGGAGTGGGGCTTCGGCTCGGAGACGGGCATCGACCTGCCGGGCGAGGCCTCGGGCCGCATCGCCGACCGTGCCTGGAAGCGGGCCTACTACGAGGCGCAGAAGAAGTACTACTGCGGCATCGCGAAGAAGCCCAGGGAGGCGGACACCTCCGACTTCCTCCACCGGTTCGCCCGCGAGTTCTGCATCGAGGGCTACGCCTACCGGGCCGGTGACGCGGTCAACTTCTCCATCGGCCAGGGCGACACCATGGTGACGCCGCTCCAGCTCGCCGTCGGCTACGCGGCCCTCTCCAACGGCGGCACGCTGTGGCAGCCCCGCGTCGGCAAGGCCATCGTCACCCCCCAGGGCGAGGTGCTGCAGAGGATCAAGCCGAAGAAGGCCGGCAAGGTGAAGTCGACCAAGGCCCAGCTGGCCTTCATCGACGACGCCCTCAAGGGTGTCGCCAGCGTCGGAACGATGAGTTGGAAGCTCGGCGGCTTCCCGCTCGACCAGGTGCCGATCCGTGCCAAGACGGGCTCGGCCGAGGTCTACGGCAAGCAGTCGACCGGATGGGTGGCCAGCTACACCAAGGACTACGTCGTCATCATGATGATCAGCCAGGGCGGCACCGGCTCGGGCTCCACGGGTGACTCGGTGCGCAAGATCTGGGAGACGCTGTACGGCGTCGAGGGCGACCGCGTCGTGCCGCGCAAGGCCGCCATCCCGGGCACCACCCCGCCCGCCAAGCTGCCGACCTTCGCCGACGACGGTTCGATCCTTCCGCCCGTGACGGCGCGCGAGAAGAAGGCCGGGGGCAAGCGATGAGTCGGGTGCCACGCCGCTCGGGCCTGCGCGGCCCCGGCTTCGACTGGGTGCTGATGGGAGCCGTGCTCGGCCTGCTGGTCATCGGCACCCTGGTCATCTGGTCGAGCACCAGCTCACGCGAGGCGCTGACCGGCGGTGACTCCACGGCCTACCTGCGCAAGCAGCTCGTCAACCTCGCCATCGGCGGCGTACTCATGGTGCTGGTGATGGCCACCGACCACCGGTGGGTCCGCATCCTGGCCCCGGTGGTCTACCTCGGGGCGATCGTTGGGCTCGTGCTGGTGCTCGCGATCGGCTCGGAGGCCAACGGCTCACAGTCGTGGCTGCGGCTGGGAGGCATGTCGGTCCAGCCCTCGGAGTTCGCCAAGCTCGCCGTCGTCATCGGGATGGCCCTGCTCGTGGCCGAGCGCACCGAGGGCAGCTGGCGCCGGCAGGTCGGCACCAGCGACGTGGTCGGCATGCTGCTGATCGCGGGCGTGCCTGCGGTGCTGATCCTGCTCCAGCCCGACCTCGGCACCATGCTCGTGCTGAGCGCGACCGTCTTCGGCGTGCTCGCCATCTCGGGCGCGCCGCGGCGCTGGCTGGGGAGCCTCGTCCTCGGGGGCGTCGCCGTCGCGGCGGCGGCGGTGACCCTGAGGGTGCTCAAGCCCTACCAGGTCGACCGGTTCATGGCCTTCACCGATCCCGAGCTCGACCCGCTCGGGGCGGGCTACAACACCGAGCAGGCGCGCATCGCCGTTGGCAACGGAGGCCTGTGGGGGCAGGGACTCTTCGAGGGGTCCCAGACCCAGGCCGGCTTCGTGCCCGAGCAGCACACGGACTTCATCTTCACCGCCGTCGGTGAGGAGCTGGGCCTGCTGGGTGCAGGTGCGGTCATCGCCCTCACCTGCCTGGTGATCTGGCGGGCGCTGTCGATCTCGTTCCACACCGACGACATGTTCGGTCGCGTCGCCGCGGCCGGCATCGCCTGCTGGTTCGGCTTCCAGGCCTTCCAGAACATCGGCATGTGCCTGGGCATCATGCCGGTGACGGGCGTCCCGCTGCCGTTCGTCTCCTACGGAGGCTCCTCGATCTTCGCAGGCATGCTCGCGGTCGGGCTGCTGCAGAACATCCACCTGCGCTCCAGCACGCTGGTGCCGGGCGCGGTCTTCGCGTCGCGTTCGTACGCCCTGCGCTGAGCCGGCACGCCGTGCGCTGAGCCCTCGGGTCAGGGCACCATCGACACGAAGATGAAGGCGGCCAGCAGGGTCAGGTGGACCACTCCCTGCAAGGGCTTCGCGCGCCCCTGCCCGACCGTCAGCACCGACACCACGACCGTCAGTGCCAGCAGCACCATCTGCATCGGCAGCAGGCCGAGCTCGAGGTTGCCGTCGAGCCAGATCATGGCCACCGCGATGGTCGGGATGGTCAGGCCGATGGAGGCCATCGCCGAGCCGTATCCCAGGTTGAGGCTGTTCTGCACGCGGTCGCGCGCGGCGTTGCGCACCGCCGAGATGGTCTCGGGCGCGAGCACGACGAGGGCGATCATGACGCCGACGACGGTGTAGGGCAGGCCGAGCGAGGCGACGCCGTCCTCGATGGTGGGGGAGAGCATCTTGGCCAGGCCGATGACCGAGACCAGGGCGACCAGGAGCAGCCCGACGCTGGTCCACGTCTCGCGCACCGTCGGAGGGTCGGCACGGTCGTCGCGGTCGAGGTCGAGCAGGCCCGTGACGCGGCCGTACTCGTCGCTGCTCACCGGCACGAAGAAGTCACGGTGGCGCCCGGTCTGGGTGAGCACGAAGACGACGTAGAGCACGAGTGAGACGACCGCGGCGAAGGCGAGCTGTGCGGTGGAGAACTCCCGGGTGTGGCCCGACTCCGTGAAGCTGGGCAGGACCAGCGTCATGCCGGCCAGGGTGATCACGGTGGCCAGTGCGGCGCCGGTGCCCGAGGCGTTGAAGCTGACCAGGTGGTGCTTGGTGGCGCCGACGAGCAGGGAGATGCCGACGATGCCGTTGAGCGTGATCATCATGGCCGCGAAGACGGTGTCGCGGGCGTAGGTGCTCGCCCCCTGGCCCCCGGAGACCATGAGCATGACGATCAGCCCGACCTCGATGACGGTGACCGCCACGGCCAGGATCAGCGATCCGAACGGTTCGCCCACCCGGAGGGCGACGACCTCCGCGTGGTGGACGGAGGAGACCACGGCAGCCACCAGCGCGATCGCGATCGCGACCAGGACGGCCCAGTGCTCGTGGTTGGTCCAGGTGGCGACGAGGAGGAGCAGGGCCAGGGGCGGTACGACCACTGTCCAGTTGAACCTGCCGCGGACGGTGGAGGCACTCATGGGGTGAAATCTACCGGTGGGTCACTCGAGGCCCGTCAGCTCGTCCGCCCATTCCGCGGCGGGCAGGGTGAAGCTGAAGGTCGCCCCGCCCCGGTCGTTGGTGTGGGCACTGATCTGTCCGCCGTGCCGCTCCACGATGCGGCGGCAGGCAGCCAGGCCCATGCCGAAGCCCTCCCTGGACTGGGCGGCCCCCGCGGCGCGGTGGTAGTCCTCGAAGATCCGGTCCTCCTCGCCGACCGGCAGGCCGATGCCCTCGTCGATGACGTCCACCCGGATCCAGCCAGCGACGTCGGTCATCGACCGCACCGTGATCGTGGGCGTCTCGCCGTGGCGCACGAACTTCGACGCGTTGCCGATCAGGTTGGCCAGCAGCTGCCGCACCAGTCCGAGGTCGGCGCTGACGTGGTGGGGCGTGTCGACGGTGAAGACGTGGGGACCGATCTCGGCGACCTGCGCCATGACGGCTCGGACCGGGGTGGTGAGGGGGACGTCCGCGAGCTCGAGGGTGCCCTCGCGCACGACGGTGTAGTCGAGCCAGTCCGAGATCACCTCGCGCATCCGTCGGTTGCTCGCTCGTGCCCTGGCGAGCAGGGCGCTGGCCTCGTCGGGGTCGCGGCTCGCCAGCGACTCCTCGGCCATCTCCAGCCAACCCTCGACGCTGGTCAGGGGAGCACGAAGGTCGTGGGCCACGACACCGGCGAAGCCGCTGAGCTCTCGCAGGCGCGCGTGGTGCTCGGTGTTGTCGGTGAGGAAGATCATCCAGCCGTCGGCGGGGTCGCTGCTGACCCGGGTGACGCTCTGGCGCAGGATCCGCTGCCCGCCGTGGATGCCGAGGTTCATGAAGTCGGAGGCGATGAGCTCCGAGTCGCTCAGTGGCGTGCCGTCGATGCGGGTGATGCCGAACCAGCCGGTCCAGCTCTCGGGCCGTCCCTTCGGGAAGGGGCGCCCCAGGAGCGTGACCGCGGCGGGGTTGTGCATCCGTACGGCCAGGTGGCGGTCGACGACGACGACTCCGTCCTGCATCGCCTCGAAGACGTTCTGCAGCATCTCGGCCCGTCGCCTGACCCGGGAGCGCTCGCGCTCGAGGTCGTCCACGAGCTGGGCACGTCGCTGGCTGAGCTGGGCGACGAGGAGCGAGACCAGGATGAACGTGGAGACCACCAGGTCCATCACGCTCCCCAGCGGCACGAGGTGCGACGAGCCCCGGACGAGGTTCGACCGACCGTCGAGGGTGTTGAGGGCGGGCGAGAGCAGGATGCTGACCAGCCCGACCAGGAGCCCGAACGTGTTCGTCACCCAGAGGCCGCGGTTGAGCGCGACGAAGACGACCGGGAGGACGGCCAGCCACGCCATGGTGACCGCGCCGGTGGCGTACACCCAGGAGAGCAGCCCCACCGAGACGAGCCATACCGCCAGGATCCTGAGCCAGGGCTCGCGCAGGCTCGCGGGTGACCAGGTGGCGAAGGTGATCAACGTGGTCGCGCCGCCGACGCTGGAGACGACGAAGACGTGTGACATCCACTGCAACGCCACGCTGGTCGAGACCTCGCCGAGGTGCAGGCCAGGCACAGCACCGAGCAGCAGGCCGACCGCGCCACTGACCAGGGCACTGCCTGCCAGGAGGCCGAGGTCACGCGCACAGGTGGGCGCCCAGTTGCGGGCCCACGCGTTGCGCCACGGCCCGACGCCGTCGAGGTGGGGGTGGTGCGGTGACTGGAGCGTCCGACGCCCCGAGCGGTAGAGGAAGGCCATCAGGAAGGCCTGGAGCGGCACGCCGACCACGCTGCGGATGACGTCGGACGTCGGTGCGTCCATGAGCAGGGCGGTCGTGCAGGCCAGCAGTGCGGTCGCGCCGACCGTCAGCACGAACGGCGGGGTGAGGCGGGGGAGGAGTCGTCCGTCCTCGTTCCAGTCGAGGGTCATCCAGCTGAACGCGACGGTGGAGAAGAGCCAGATGCGCGGCATCTGCCCCACGACGCCGGTCGCCGCGGCGGCGTACGCCGAGGAGCACAGGACTGCGAGGGCGACGCCCCACAGGACCCAGTACTCCCGGTCCGGCCTCCCAGCCGTTGCTGCCGTCGCCACGGTTCCCCCTCCGCGAGCACCGGTCGCCCCCCGACCGCGCGAGCCCACTCTAGGGGGAAGTGCTCGTGGGTGCGGTGCATCGCCGGTTTCGGCGTACCCTTGTTGATCGTCCTGATCCCCACCGGTGAGGTCCCGCATGTCTCCCGCTTCCGACCCCGCTGCCGGCGCAGCGTCGGTCTTCCACCTCCTCGAGCCGCGCCTGCCCTCGGTCTCCAAGCCGATCCAGTACGTGGGCGGCGAGCTCAACTCGGTCACCAAGGACTGGGACTGTGGTGACGGAGGCGAGGCCGGCGCCACCGTGCGGTGGGCGCTGATGTATCCCGACGCCTACGAGGTGGGCCTGCCCAACCAGGGCGTCCAGATCCTGTACGAGGTGCTCAACGAGCGCGACTGGATCGTCGCCGAGCGCACCTACGCCGTGTGGCCCGACATGGAGGCGGTGATGCGCCAGGACGGGATCGGCCAGTTCACCGTCGACAGCCACCGCCTGGTCCGAGGGTTCGACGTCTTCGGCCTGAGCTTCTCCACCGAGCTCGGCTACACCAACATGCTCAACGCCCTCGACCTGGCCGGCATCGCGCTGCACGCCGTCGACCGTGGTGACGACGAGCCGATCGTGCTCGCCGGTGGCCACGCGGCCTTCAACCCCGAGCCCATCGCGGACTTCATCGACGCCGCCGTGCTCGGCGACGGCGAGGAGGTCGTGCTCCAGATCTCCGAGGTCATCCGGGAGTGGAAGACCGAGGGACGCCCCGGTGGGCGCGACGAGGTCCTGCGTCGCCTGGCCGTGAGCGGCGGCGTCTACGTGCCCAAGTTCTACGACGTCACCTACGCCCCCGACGGCTCCATCGAGGCCGTCGTGCCCAACCGTCCCGGGATCCCCTTCCGGGTGCGCAAGCACACGCTCATGGACCTCGACGCGTGGCCCTACCCGGCCAACCCGCTGGTGCCGCTCGCCGAGACCGTGCACGAGCGCTTCAGCGTGGAGATCTTCCGCGGCTGCACGCGTGGCTGCCGCTTCTGCCAGGCCGGCATGATCACGCGTCCGGTGCGTGAGCGTTCGCTGACCACCATCGGGGCGATGGTCGAGAACGGCATCCGCAAGTCGGGCTTCGAGGAGGTCGGCCTGCTCTCGCTGTCGTCGGCCGACCACACCGAGATCGGCGACCTCGCCACCGACCTGGCCGACCGCTACGAAGGCTCCAACGTCTCGCTGTCGCTGCCCTCGACCCGCGTCGACGCCTTCAACATCACCCTGGCCAACGAGTTCTCCCGCAACGGCCGCCGCTCCGGCCTCACGTTCGCCCCCGAGGGCGGCAGCGACCGGATGCGCAAGGTCATCAACAAGATGGTCGACGAGGAGGACCTGATCCGCACCGTCGCCACGGCGTACAGCCACGGGTGGCGTCAGGTGAAGCTCTACTTCATGGTGGGCCTGCCCACCGAGACCGACGACGACGTCCTGCAGATCGCCGACCTCGCCAAGCGGGTCATCCAGAAGGGCCGCGAGGCGTCCGGGCGCAACGACGTGCGGTGCACCGTCTCCATCGGTGGCTTCGTGCCGAAGCCGCACACGCCCTTCCAGTGGGCGGCGCAGCTCGACCACGAGACCACCGACGAGCGGCTGAAGAAGCTGCGCGACCTGGTGCGCGACGACAAGAAGTACGGCCGTGCCATCGGTTTCCGCTACCACGACGGCAAGCCCGGCATCGTCGAGGGACTGCTGTCGCGTGGTGACCGCCGCGTCGGTCGCGTGATCGAGGAGGTGTGGCGTGACGGCGGTCGTTTCGACGGCTGGAGCGAGCACTTCTCCTACGACCGCTGGATGACGTCGGCCGAGAAGGCTCTCGCCGGCACCGGCGTGGACGTCGACTGGTACACCACCCGTGAGCGCACCTACGACGAGGTCCTGCCCTGGGACCACCTCGACTCCGGTCTCGACAAGGACTGGATGTGGGGCGACTGGGAGGACGCGCTGGCAGCGGCCGAGGGTCAGGACATCGAGGTCGAGGACTGCCGGTGGACCCCGTGCTACGACTGCGGCGTGTGCCCGGAGATGAACACCGAGATCCAGATCGGTCCGACCGGCCAGCGGCTCCTGCCGCTGAGCGTGGTCTGAGGCGGGGATGGCACGCGCAGACGAGCCCCGTCCCGAGGGTCAGCCCACGCAGGGGCGCGGTGACGAGAAGTCCCGCCCCGGTCTCGAGCATGCCTTCCGTTCCTCCGAGCCCGGACCGAGCGCCAAGGCCGCCTTCGCGACGGCTGGCGTCTTCCTGCTGATCGCCCTGGTCATCGGCCTCATCGTCTGGGGCGCCGCCCAGTTCGACATCCCGATGTTCCCGGTCGTCCTGCTCGTCGTGGGCGGGCTCTTCGCCGCCTTCGCGCTGCTCGCGCGCAGCGTCAAGGACTGAGGCTCAGCCCGCTGGCTGGCGCCGCGGGGTGAGCTGGTCCTCCAGGTAGGCGGGGCGACCCACGTAGGCGCCCAGGGCAACCAGCGGCACCAGCAGGGCGAGCATGAGCACCAGCGGCCAGGTCCACCCGTCGGTGGTGCCGTGCACCAGCCCGACCACGAAGGGGCCCGGCGCCGCGATGAGGTAGCCGACCGACTGCGTGAAGCCCGACAGGGCCGCGGTGCCCTCGGGCGTACGCGCGCGCAGGCTGATCAGCACCAGGATCAGCGGGAAGGTCATGCCGCCGACGCAGAGCAGCGCCCACAGCACGGCCAGCCGGTCGGGCAGCACCAGCAGGCCCAGGAAGGCCACCGGGTAGCAGGCCATCACCGCGAGCATCAGCGGCCGCTGGTCGCGCACGCGCGCCACCAGGTTGGGCAGGACCAGGCTGAGCGGGATGCCGACCGCAGCGATGATCCCCACGAAGACGCCGGCCTGCGTCGCCGAGTAGCCGTTGTCGCGCCACAGCTGTGCGAACCACCCGAACATCGTGTAGGCGATCGCGGACTGCACGCCGAAGAACGCAGCGAGTGCCCAGCCCAGCCGCGTACGCGCCACCTGGCCGAAGGTGATCGTGGCCGCTCGGGCCTCCGGATGACGGTCGTGAGCCAGCAGGCCGATCCACGGCAGGGCCGCCAGCGCCGCCAGCAGGGCCCAGGAACCGAGGCCGTAGCGCCAGCTGCCCAGGGCGTCGGAGATCGGCACGGTGCCCATGAGGGCCAGCGTCAGGCCCAGGGCCATGGCGGTGGTGTAGAGCGCGGTGGCCGTGCCGATCCGGTCGGGGAAGTGGAGCTTGACGAGCGAAGGGGCGAGCACGTTGGCGCACGCCATGCCCGCGACCGCGAGCAGCGTCAGCGCCAGGAAGAGCACCTGGTCGTGCACGACGGCGCGCAGGGCGAGTCCGGCGACGACCGAGACCAGCGAGAGGAACAGCACCCGGTGCAGCCCGATCGTGCGGGCCAGCCAGGGGGCCGAGGCCCCGACGACGGCGAAGGCGAGCACGGGCAGCGAGGTCAGCAGGCCGGCGGTGGCGGACGACAGCCCCAGGCCGTCGCGGACCTCGGCCAGCACCGGCCCGACGCTGACCGCGGCCGGGCGCAGGTTGAGGGCCAGCAGGACCAGGCCGACGAGGACGAGCGTGCGGTTGCGGGTGGACACCTGAACCATTGTCCGCAGCCAGGCACACGGTTGGCACGCGGGGGAGGGCCAGCGCCCGACGCGCCGGGGCGACGGCCAAGGCCGGGGCGCGCGACGAAATCGGAGAAGGCGCCTCTCGCGGGCTACCGTGTGGCCGTGCCACGTACGCAGCCCGAGCAGCAGGCCCCGCCCGTCCAGCGACTCCGTGTCCGCTACGCCAAGCGAGGACGCCTGCGCTTCACGAGCCACCGCGACTTCTCCCGTGCCTTCGAGCGGGCGATCTTCCGCGCCCGCCTGCCCATGGCCTACTCCTCCGGCTTCAACCCCCACCCGCGCATCTCGTACGCGGGTGCCGCGCCGACCGGGTCGGCCTCCGAGGCCGAGTACCTGGAGATCGGGCTGGCGCAGGTGCTCGACCCGGCCGAGGTGCACCGCCTGCTCGACGAGTCCCTGCCTGACGGCCTCGACGTGCTCGAGGTCGTGGAGTCGGCCGGCGGCTCCCTGGCCGACCTCCTCCAGGCCAGCCGCTGGCGCATCACCCTGCCCGGTGCGGGCGCCTTGACGCCGCTGGTCGACGCCTTCCTCGCCTCCGAGACGGTCCTGGTCGAGCGCATGACCAAGAAGGGGCTGCGCGAGTTCGACGCCCGGGCAGCCGTGCTCTCCCTCGAAGCCCAGACCTCGGGCGACGTGACCGTGCTCGACGTCGTCCTGGAGCACGTCGTCCCGGCGGTGCGTCCCGACGACGTACTCACCGCGCTGGCCGCAGTGGGGGAGTTCCCGCCCGGGATCGTGCCGCTGCTGACCCGGGTCGCCCAGGGCCCGTTGGAGCGCTCGACCGCCACGGTCGGCGACCCGCTGCAGACCGCGTCATAGGGACGTTTGCCGAGGCGTGTGCGAGAATGACGGCGGTCGCATTCAGCGGCACCCGTCGCAGGGTGTGACCCGACGACGACGTTCTCGCCGTGCTGGTCCGTCCAGCTCGGCACGTGAGTTGAAGGTCGTCACCAGACCGCGACGCGGCCCGGGGAGTCAGTGACAGGGACCCCCCGTGTGATCCCTGGGAGAGCAGGGGGACGAGGGCCTCGCGACCGCGGCAGGTGGCCGGCACGCTTCTCATGACGCAGCAGCGGAGGAGTCGCCGCCACCCACAGGCTTTGCGTCAGGCTCCTGGACACTCGGGGCTTGGCGTCCTACACCCCGGTGCCTGGCACCGGTCGAGGAGCTCACGTGCTCGACGAAACCACCCCTGCAGAAGAATCAGCCGCCACCCCTTCCGGGGCAGACGACTCGCAGGCCGCTCCGGCCGCAGCGAAGCGGACCACCGCGAAGAAGGCGGCCGCCAAGAAGGCCCCGGCCAAGAAGGCCGCCGCCAAGCGCACCACCAAGAAGGCCGCCGCAGCGGCCGAGACGCCCGACACGGCGCCCACCGAGGCTCCCGCCGAGGCTGCGACCGACGCCCCGGCCGAGGCCGCTCCGGCCAAGAAGGCCGCTGCCAAGCGCACCCGCAAGGCGCCGGCCAAGAAGGTCGCCGCGCCCACCGAGGTCGCCGCACCGGCCGAGAGCGCGCTCCCGGTCTCCGACCAGCCCGCCGCTGACGCCGCCACTGACGAGGTCGCCGCGGAGAAGCCCGCGAAGAAGGCCAGCGCCCGCAAGACCACGGCCAAGAAGGCTCCGGCGAAGAAGGCCAGCGCCAAGAAGGCCGCCGCCGAGCCCGCCGAGCCGGCCGCCGAGACCACTGACGCCGCTGCCGAGGCGAGCGACACCCTGCCCCTCTTCCAGGCCCCCGTGAAGAAGACCGCCGCCAAGCGCACCCGCAAGCGCGTGGCCAAGCCGGTCGAGGTCGCGCCCGAGGAGCTCGCCGCAGAGCTCACCGAGGAAGAGCTCGAGGCCGAGGCTGCCGCCGACGCGAACAACGAGTCGGTCGAGGTCACGGAGATCCCGGACGCCCAGTCCACCTCCGACCAGTCCACCTCCGACCAGTCGACCTCCGAGGAGACAGAGGTCGCTGCCGACGAGGCCGAGAGCAGCGACGACGAGCAGGGTGACGACGAGCAGGGTGACGACGAGGGCACGCCCAGCCGTCGCCGCCGTCGTCGCGGTGGCCGTCGCCGCCGCAAGGCAGGCGACTCGGACTCGGCCTCCGACGCCGACGACTCCTCCGAGGCTGCCGACGAGACCGAGCAGGCCGACCGCGCCGAGAAGGGCGACCGCGCCGAGAAGGGCGACCGCACCGAGAAGGGCGGCCGCGCCGAGAGGGGTGGCCGGGCTGACAGGTCCGACCGCGCCGACAAGTCCGACACGTCCGACGAGGACAAGTCCGAGTCCGAGGAGAAGTCCGACGCCCAGTCGGACTCCGACGACGAGGGTTCCTCCTCCACCTCGCGCCGCCGCCGCCGTCGTCGCCGCTCGGGCGACTCCGAGTCCGGTGGGGGCGACGACCCCGAGAACACGGTCACCCGCGTGCGCTCCTCGCGCACCGGAGACGACCAGATCACCGCGCTGGCCGGTTCCACCCGCCTCGAGGCCAAGAAGCAGCGCCGCCGTGAGGGCCGCGAGGCCGGTCGCCGGCGCGCGCCGATCGTGAGCGAGGCCGAGTTCCTGGCCCGCCGCGAGGCGGTCGACCGCGTCATGGTGATCCGCCAGAAGAAGGAGCTCACCCAGATCGCCGTGCTGGAGGACAAGGTCCTCGTCGAGCACTACGTCGCCCGTGAGTCGCAGACCTCCCTGATCGGCAACGTATACCTGGGCCGCGTGCAGAACGTGCTGCCGTCCATGGAGGCCGCCTTCGTCGACATCGGCAAGGGCCGCAACGCGGTGCTCTACGCCGGCGAGGTCAACTGGGCCTCGCTCGGCCACAAGGAGGGCCAGGCCCGCAAGATCGAGTCGGTCCTCAGCCCGGGACAGCCGATCCTGGTCCAGGTCACCAAGGACCCGATCGGTCACAAGGGCGCCCGCCTCACCAGCCAGGTCAGCCTGGCCGGCCGCTTCCTGGTCTACGTGCCCGACGGCACCACCAGCGGCATCTCGCGCAAGCTGCCCGACACCGAGCGTGCCCGTCTGAAGACGCTGCTCAAGGAGATCGTCCCGGACAGCGCCGGCGTCATCGTGCGTACGGCTGCCGAAGGTGCCACCGAGGAGGAGCTGACCACCGACGTCGAGCGCCTCAAGGCCCGCTGGGAGGTCATCGAGGGCAAGGCGAGGGGCAACGCCCCGCAGCTGCTCTACGGTGAGCCCGACCTCACCCTCAAGGTGGTGCGGGACCTCTTCACCGAGGACTTCGCCAAGCTCGTCATCCAGGGTGACGACGTCTGGGAGACCGTCTCCGCCTATGTCGAGCACGTCGCCCCCGACCTCGCCGACCGGGTCGAGAAGTACGCTCCCGCCGACGCCGCCTCGGCCACGCAGGGTGACGTCTTCGCGACCTACCGCATCGACGAGCAGATCGCGAAGGGCCTCGACCGCAAGGTCTGGCTGCCCTCCGGCGGCTCGCTGGTCATCGACCGCACCGAGGCCATGACGGTCGTCGACGTCAACACCGGCAAGTTCACCGGCTCCGGGGGCAACCTCGAGGAGACGGTCACCAAGAACAACCTCGAGGCCGCCGAGGAGATCGTGCGCCAGCTGCGCCTGCGTGACATCGGCGGCATCATCGTCGTCGACTTCATCGACATGGTGCTCGAGTCCAACCGTGACCTGGTGGTGCGCCGCCTGGTCGAGTGCCTGGGCCGTGACCGGACGAGGCACCAGGTCGCCGAGGTCACCTCGCTCGGCCTGGTCCAGATGACGCGCAAGCGCATCGGCACCGGTCTGCTGGAGTCCTTCGCCACCGAGTGTGAGCACTGCCACGGTCGTGGACTGGTGACGCACGCCCACCCGATCGAGGCCCGGTCGGGCGGCAACGGCTCCGACGACGAGGGTCGTCGCGGACGCGGTCGTCGCGGCAAGGGCGGTCGTGACAACGACCAGCAGAACGACAAGCAGAGTGACAAGCAGAACGACAGGTCCGGCGAGAAGCAGGACAGGTCCGACCAGCGCTCCGAGAAGGGCGACCGCGAGAAGGGCGACCGCGAGAAGGGCGACCGGACGGAGAAGCAGTCCGGGCGCTCACGTGACCGTGACCGTCAGCCTGCTGCGGCCGCTCCCTCGCCCAAGGTCGTCGCCGAGATGGCACGCCATGACGAGGCTGTGGCTCCCGACGCAGCTCCGGCGGCGCAGGAGAGCGCCCCTGAGGCTCCCCGGGCCGCTCAGGCCACCGAGGCGCCCCAGGCCGCCCAGGCCACCGAGGCGCCCCAGGCAGCCCAGGTGGAGCAGCCGCAGGCGGACGCCAGCCCGAAGGTCGTCACCCGCACGCGGCGCGGTGCGTCGCGGCGTACGGCGGTGACTACGACGACCTCACCGGCCATCGTCGTCACCGAGCCCGCTCCCGCGGCCGCCCCGGCGACGGTCGAGCCCGTGCCCGAGGAGGCCAGGCCCAAGGTCGTCACCCGGACCCGTGGTCGTGCTGCGGCACGCCCCGCAGGCCCGCCGAGCGACGAGGCAGGCACCACCAGCAGCAGCACCAGCAACAACACCGACAACGAGGCCGGCAACGACGCCGGTGACGAGTCGGTGGAGCACGTCCCCGTGAAGAAGAAGGGGACGCGCAAGCGTTGACCGAGGGTCGGGCGGGCCCGTCAGGGCCCAGCGGCAGTGCCCGTTTTGCACTGCCGCACCCGCGCCCGTACTATTGACCCTCGGTGTGAGAAGCACCTTCCTGCGTGTTGTGCTGGCTGTCGATCTGACGGGCCGCGAGACGCGGGCGCCCTGAGTTTTGGAAGTTGTTGACGGGACCTAAGGTCCGACGAGGAGAGTGAGTCGCGGTGTACGCGATCGTGCGCAGTGGCAGCAAGCAGCAGAAGGTTGTTGTTGGCGATGTCATCGAGATCGACAAGGTCGAGACCGCCGTCGGCGAGTCCGTCTCCCTTCCCGTCGTGATGGTGGTGGACGGCGAGACCGTCACCGCCACCGGTCTGGACAAGGCCTCCGTGGCCGTGGAGGTCCTGGGCCGTACCAAGGGTCCGAAGATCGTGATCCAGAAGTACAAGAACAAGACCGGTTACAAGAAGCGCCAGGGCCACCGCCAGAAGTACACCCAGGTCAAGGTCACCGCAATCAACGTCTGACGCGTCAGCGCCAGAATCACCCCGAAGGACTGAGTAATGGCACACAAGAAGGGTGCGGCCTCCACCAAGAACGGTCGCGACTCCAACTCGCAGCGCCTCGGCGTGAAGCGCTACGGCGGCCAGCAGGTCAACGCCGGCGAGATCATCGTCCGCCAGCGTGGCACCCACTTCCACCCGGGTGCTGGCGTCGGCCGCGGCGGCGACGACACGCTCTTCGCGCTCATCGCGGGTGCTGTCGAGTTCGGCACCAAGCGTGGTCGCAAGGTCGTCAACATCGTCTCCGGCGAGTGATCTGACGCTTCACCACACCAAGACATCAGGCGAAGGGCGTCCCTAAACTCTGGGGCGCCCTTCGGCGTTTGCACCACCCTTTGCCTCACCTCTTTGCACCACCCTCTCCCCAGGAGCTCCACATGGCCGTCCCCACATTCGTCGATCGGGTGACGTTGCACGTCGCCGCCGGTCGCGGCGGCCACGGTGTCGCTTCCGTCCACCGGGAGAAGTTCAAGCCCCTCGGTGGCCCCGATGGCGGCAACGGTGGTTCCGGAGGATCCGTGATCCTCCGCGTGGACCCCGACGTCACCACCCTGATCGACTACCACCACAGCCCCAAGCGCAGCGCTCCCAACGGCGCCGGTGGCGCGGGCGCGCACCGCAACGGCGCGCGCGGCGAGGACATGATCCTGCCGGTGCCCGACGGCACCGTGGTCACCGACATGCAGGGCAACGTGTTGGCCGACCTCATCGGTGCGGGCACCGAGATGATCGTGGCCCAGGGCGGCCGCGGCGGCCTCGGCAACGCCGCGCTGGCCTCGTCCAAGCGCAAGGCTCCCGGCTTCGCCCTCCTCGGTGAGCCGGGCGAGGAGATCCAGATCGGCCTCGAGCTCAAGGTCGTCGCCGACATCGGTCTGGTGGGCTACCCCAGCGCCGGCAAGTCGTCGCTGATCGCCGCGATCTCGCGGGCCCGGCCCAAGATCGCCAACTACCCCTTCACCACGCTGGTGCCCAACCTCGGCGTGGTCACCGCCGGCGACACCACCTTCACGGTCGCCGACGTGCCCGGCCTGATCGAGGGTGCCGCTGACGGTCGCGGCCTGGGCCACGACTTCCTGCGCCACATCGAGCGCTGCGCGGCGATCGTCCACGTGATCGACACCGCCTCCATCGAGCCCGGGCGCAACCCGATCGACGACCTGGCCGCGATGGAGCACGAGCTGGGCCGCTACGGCGGCCTCGAGGACCGTCCGCGCCTGGTCGCGCTCAACAAGATCGACGTGCCCGACGGCGCCGAGATCGCCGAGATGGTGATCGACGACCTGCGCCAGGCCGGCCACCTCGTCTTCCCGATCTCCGCGGCCAGCGGCAAGGGCACCAAGGAGCTCATCTTCGCGATGGCCGAGATCGTCCAGCGCTCTCGCAAGGACAAGCCGGTCGTCGAGGCCCAGCGGATCGTGCTGCGTCCCCACGCCGTCGCCGGCGGTGGCGACTTCGACATCGTGCGCGACGGCGACGTGTGGCGCGTACGCGGCGAGAAGCCGGAGCGTTGGGTGCGCCAGACCGACTTCTCCAACGAGGAGGCCGTGGGCTTCCTCGCCGACCGCCTCAACCGCCTCGGTGTCGAGAGGGACCTGGTCAAGAAGGGTGCGCAGGAGGGCGACGCCGTCGTCATCGGCGCGCTCGACAACTCCGTGGTCTTCGACTTCAAGCCGTCCATCGAGTCGGGGGCCGAGATGCTGGGCCGTCGCGGTGAGGACGAGCGCCTGCGCGAGGAGCGTCCCGCGGCCCAGCGTCGTCGCGACATCCAGGAGGCCCTGCCTGAGCGCGGCGAGAACGAGACCCGCGCCGACGTGGCGCGCCGACTCGACCGCGAGATGCGTCCCGGCGTCGGCCCGATGTCCTACGAGATCGGCTCGGCCGACGACCCCGACTGGGCCGAGTCCGACCCCGACGCATGAGCGAGATCAGCGGCATGGGGGCCAGCGGGAGCACAGGAGCCGGCGACGTGAGTGACGGGCTGCGCGACGACGTACGCGCGGCTCGGCGCATCGTGGTCAAGATCGGCTCCTCGTCGCTGACCACCAACGGCGGGGGACTGGAGCCCGAGCGCATCGCCGCGCTCGTCGACGTGCTGGCCGAGGTGCGGGCGCGCGGTGCCGAGGTCGTCCTGGTCTCCTCCGGTGCGATCGCCGCCGGGCTCACGCCGCTGGGTCTGGCCACGCGCCCGAGCGCGCTGGCGCTGCAGCAGGCGGCGGCCTCGGTGGGCCAGGGCCTGCTGGTGCACCACTACCAGCAGGAGTTCGCCCGCCACTCCATCCTCACCGGCCAGGTGCTCCTCACCGTCGACGACGTGATCCGTCGCGCCTCCTACCGCAACGCGCACCAGACCTTCGCCGCGCTGCTCGACCTCGGCGCCGTCCCGGTCGTCAACGAGAACGACACCGTGGCGACCTCCGAGATCCGCTTCGGCGACAACGACCGCCTCGCCGCGCTGGTGGCCCACCTGGTGCACGCCGACCTGCTGGTGCTGCTCTCCGACGTCGACGCGCTCTACGACGGACCGCCCAGCCGTCCCGGCGTACGCCGCCTCGTCGACGTCCGCTCCGACGACGACCTCGCCGACGTCGAGATCGGCTCCGTCGGCTCCGCGGTGGGCACGGGCGGCATGGTCACCAAGGTGGAGGCTGCCCGCATCGCCACCGGCGCCGGCATCCCCGTCGTGCTCACCTCCGCCGACAACGCGGGTGCGGCGCTGGCCGGCGCCCCGGTCGGCACCCTCTTCCACGCCACCGGCCGTCGTCGTCCGATCCGTCAGCTCTGGTTGGCCCACGCCACCGAGGGCAAGGGCAGCGTCGTGCTCGACGCGGGTGCCGTGCGCGCGGTCGTCGAGCGGGGCGCCTCGCTGCTCGCGGCCGGTGTCACCGGCGTCAAGGGCAGCTTCGTGGCCGGCGACCCCGTCGACCTGGTCGGTCCCGACGGTGCCACGGTGGCCCGCGGGCTGGTCAACTTCGACGCCGCGGAGATCCCGGGTCTGCTCGGGCGCTCCACCGGTGACCTCAAGGAGGAGTTCGGCGACGCCTACGACCGGGCCCTGGTGCACCGTGACGACCTCGTCCTGCTCTGAGGGCTCCTCTGCGGCCTCGCGTAGGCTGGTGCAGTCATGACGAGCGCCGTACCGAGCACCACCACCTACCTCGACCACGCTGCGACCACCCCCATGCTGCCGGTCGCTGTCGAGGCCATGACGCGTCACCTCACCGAGGTCGGCAACGCCAACTCGCTGCACGCGTCGGGGCGCCATGCGCGTCGGATCGTGGAGGAGAGCCGCGAGGCGATCGCCGGTGCGATCGGCTGCCGCCCCGGCGAGGTGGTCTTCACCTCCGGCGGCACCGAGGCCGACAACATGGCGCTCAAGGGCGTCCTGTGGGCCCGCAAGGCCCAGGACCCGCGCCGCACCCGCATCCTCACCACCGCGGTGGAGCACCACGCCGTGCTCGACCCGCTGGAGTGGCTGGCCAAGCGCGGTGACGCCGAGGTCGAGCTGTTGCCCGTGGACCGACACGGCCGCCTCGACGTCGACGCACTGCGCGCCTCGATCGCGCGTGACCCTGCCTCGGTCGCCCTCGTCTCGGTGATGTGGGCCAACAACGAGGTCGGCACGCTGCAGCCGATCGACGACGTGGTCGCCATCGCCGCGGAGCACCAGCTGCCGGTGCACACCGACGCCGTCCAGGCTGTCGGAGCCGTGCCCGTCGACTTCGCCGCGAGCGGGGTCGACGCCCTCACCTTCACCGGCCACAAGCTCGGTGGCCCCTACGGCATCGGGGCCCTGGTCGTACGCCGCGAGCTGCGCGTCGAGCCCTTGCTGCACGGCGGTGGCCAGGAGCGGGGCATCCGCTCGGGCACGCTCGCCCCGCCGGCCATCGCTGGCCTGGCCGCAGCCGTCACCGCCTCGGTCGCCGCCCGCGAGGCCCACGCGGCCCGGGTCTCCGCGCTGCGTGACGACCTGGTGCGTCGGGTGATCGAGGTCGTCCCTGACGCCCACCTCCACGGTGATCCCGTCGGCCGGCTGCCGGGCAACGCCCACCTGGGCTTCCCCGACTGCGAGGGCGACTCGCTGCTGATGCTCCTCGACGCCCAGGGCATCGCCTGCTCGACGGGCTCGGCCTGCTCGGCCGGCGTCCCGCAGCCCTCCCACGTGCTGCTGGCGATGGGCTGCGACCCGGTGGAGGCGCGTCACTCGCTGCGCTTCTCCTTCGGCCACACCAGCACGCCCGCCGATGTCGACGCGGTCGTCGCGGCGATCGGACCGGCCGTGGAGCGCGCCCGCCTGGCCATGCGCAGGCCGTCGTGAGAGTTCTGCCATGAGAGTTCTGGCAGCGATGTCCGGGGGAGTGGACTCCGCCGTGGCTGCTGCGCGCGCCGTCGAGGCTGGCCACGACGTGACCGGCGTCCACCTGGCGCTGTCGCGCAACCCGGCGTCGTACCGCAGTGGCGCCCGCGGGTGCTGCACGATCGAGGACTCCAACGACGCGCGGCGAGCCGCTGACGTCATCGGGATCCCGTTCTACGTGTGGGACATGTCCGACGAGTTCCACGAGGGCGTCGTCGAGGACTTCATGGACGAGTACGCCGCCGGCCGCACGCCCAACCCCTGCCTGCGCTGCAACGAGAAGATCAAGTTCGCCGCGGTGCTCGACCGGGCGCTGGCGCTCGGCTTCGACGCGGTGGCCACCGGTCACTACGCCCAGCTGCGCACCGGCGACGACGGCCTGATCGAGATGCACCGCGCGGTCGACCACGGCAAGGACCAGTCCTACGTGCTCGGGGTGCTCACCCAGGAGCAGCTGGCCCACTCGCTCTTCCCGCTCGGCGACACCTCGAAGCCGGTCGTCCGCGAGGAGGCGGCCCGCCGCGGCCTGCTGGTGGCCGACAAGCCGGACTCCCACGACATCTGCTTCGTCGCCGACGGCGACACCGCCGGGTGGCTGAAGGAGAAGCTCGGCGACCGGGCCCCCAACGACGGTGGCGACATCGTCGACGACGCGACCGGTGAGGTGCTGGGGCAGCACGAGGGGACGTACGGCTTCACGATCGGTCAGCGCAAGGGGCTGCGGATCGGTCGCCCCGCGCCCGACGGCAAGCCGCGCTTCGTGCTCGACATCGAGCCGGTCTCCGGGACCCTACGCGTGGGGTCGCGCGACCGGCTGGCCGTCCACGCGATCGACGCCGACCGTGCCCGCTGGTGCGGGACCGTGCCGGAGCGGGTCGAGGGCACCGTGCAGCTGCGCGCCCACGGCGACGAGCACCGCGCGGTGGTGACCACCGACGGCGAGCACGTGCACGTCGAGCTGCTCGACCACGCCTCCGGGATTGCGCCCGGCCAGGCGGTCGTGATCTACGACGGCAGCCGGGTCGTCGGTTCGGCCACCATCACCGTTGCGCACCGGGTGCGCGAGGAGGTTCAGGCGTGAGTCTGCTGCTACCCGGCGACGAGGGGTTCGAGGAGTCGGAATCGGCCGTGGAGGAGGCCGCGCCGATCGGTCCGCTGGCCACCGGCATCGGGTCGATGCCCGGCGGTGAGGTGATGCAGGAGGCGGACAACGCCCGCGCCTACACCGAGGCCGTACGCATGGTGCTCGGCGAGCTCGACCGCGGCGCCCACCTGCCCGAGATGCCCGGTCGTGGCGCGATCGCCGACATGATCGGCCGCGGCCTGGCCGTGGTCTCCGGTCTTGCCGCCGACCTGCAGCCCGCCGGGTGGCGACTCACCGGTGGGGGAGTCGGCGTCGACCAGCGCCGCGCCCGCTCCCTGCTGTCGCAGGACCTCGACACCGTCGAGGAGCTGGCGCAGGACTACGACGGCATCTTCAAGGTGCAGGTGGCCGGTCCGTGGACGCTCGCTGCGAGCGTGGAGAAGCCCCGCGGCGACAAGATCCTTGCTGACCACGGCGCCCGGCGTGACCTGGCCCAAGGCTTGGCCGAAGGGCTGCGTGACCACGTCGCCGACGTACGCCGTCGCATGCCCCGCGCGGCTCGGCTCGTCGTGCAGATCGACGAGCCGGCGCTGCCTGCGGTGATGCAGGCGCGGATCCCGACCGCGAGCGGCTTCGGCCGTCACCGTCGCGTGGACCCGCCCGAGGCATCCGCGCTGCTCGCGGAGGTGCTCGGAGCGGTCACCGCTGCGGGCGCCGAGGCGTGGGTGCACTCCTGCGCAGCGGAGGTGCCCTGGGGCCTCGTCAGCGGCGCCGGCGCCACCGGACTCCTGGTCGACCTCGACCGCGTGGACGCCACCGCGATCGACCACCTCGCCACCCACCTCGAGGGCGGGGGAGCGCTCGGACTCGGCGTCGTGCCGAGCACGGACCCGACGAGTGAGCTCAGCGACAAGGCCGTGACCGAGCGGGTGCTGCGCTGGCTCGACATGGTCGGCTTCGACCCCGAGGAGTACGCCGGTCAGCTCGTCGTCACGCCGAGCTGTGGGATGGCTGGCGCGAGTACGTCGTGGGCTCGGCGAGCGTTGGGGTTGGCTGGCGCGACGGCGCGGCATCTGTCCTGACGAGAGGCTGCCTGTGGTCTGGGCCCAGGTGTGATCAGGTGCGTCACTCCACCCAGAATGACGCAAGTATGAGCGCTCGAGTACGAAGCCGATCTACCAGCGCATGGTCGCCGCCTAACGACACCCGAACCTGTCTAGGTGCGAAAGCTCCTGACCGCCGTGATCGCCTACTTCGATTGGTCCAGCGCAGGCAGCGGACCGACAGTGGCGATCAACGGCAGAGTCGAGCACCTGAGCGGCTCCGCGCTCAGAATCCGCAACCTCACCAACACGTCGCCCGAAGCCTTGATCGAGACCGGTGGGTTCAGCCCAGCCCTGTCACAACCTCTAGTGGGATCAGTCGCTCTGACCTACCAGCGTGTCTTGACCACCGATGCCTTCACGCCCATCTTGATCGCCACCCAGGCGCGGAGCATCTGCACGCCCTGGCGGATGTGCTCCCGCTTGACCGCTGGCAACACCTCCGCGCGGTTCGCGTGCTTCACCGAGTTGTACGAGTCCGCGAAGTCGTTCGCAAAGGTGGTCGTTGAGAACGGCAAGGCTCCGTCGACCTCGCTCAACAGATGGTTGATGCGCTGATGGAGCTTCTTGCCGTTCGCAGCGCCAGGAGTCAGTCCACTGTCAATCAGCGACTGATATCCGATGGCTTCAACGGCAATGCCCAGTTGAGCCATGTGAGCGTCAATCGTTGCGTCCTTGAGTTCAAGCAAATGCACGAGTGGTCGCACTCCGCGCTCATAGCCCTTCATGATCTTCAGCCACCGCGACACCCCTACTCGACCGACGTCAGCATAGGTGAACAGAAACCTGTTGCGACTCGTCCAGGTCGGTTCTTCAATACCTGTAGTCCCCGTTCGAACCGTCAACCATCGAGGCGTTGACTTCCCTGCGTGGTCCAGGTTCTCCTTCTCGCTCATCGCGTAATGCGACTGGAAACTTACGAGAGACCACGATGCCACGCGTAGCAAATCACGAACAGCCTTGTGATTGTCCAGGTGGTCTGACCAGCTGCGTGGCGAGCGACCGTTCGTTTCCAAGAATACGATGCTTCGATAGGTGACCTCTGGACTACTTATGCCTGTCCCGCTCGCGTATGCGGTGGCCTTCAGATTCATCGACCTAGCAAGCGGGATGTCTTCGACTCGCTCGGTCGAGGTGGTCGAAGTTGCGCCTGCTGCCGTGATATCCGATGTCTTCGGATCACGCTTGTACGTGATGACGGTCTTGAGCGCCGATACACCGAGCCAGTGCGCCAACCCGTCGATCTGCGATCGCATCCCATTCGGCTTCGTGTAGTTCGTAGCCATGCCTGCGTCCTCTACGGCATACCTCGCGTGAACCAGCCCTACTCCTGCCACTCCGAACCGTGTCCAGGACCGACCCGCACGACAGTCGATGAGACCCACCCTGCCATCGTTGTCGAAGTAGTCCAGTTCGGTAGGCACGGGTGAAGGAGCAGCAGGCGTGGGAGGCGACATAGAAAATAGGTCGTTCTTCCACCAACGGCCGCGTTCATCATCGGGCAGGTATGGCACACGGAGACGTACGCCGTCGTCATCAAACTCGTAGGAAGCAGTGATCATCGGGGTAGAAAGTTCGCCGTCCGCCACGAACCCAATGCGGGCGATCTCCTGGTCCACAGAAGCCATGATTCCTACCGACCTTTCTCAGGCTTGCTCAACGGCGGTGGTGAGTTCTTCAAGCGAGGCGTAGCGATCAGCTATCCGATGCGACGCGCATCGCTGGACGATGTCACCAAGGGGTGAGCCTCCAGGCATCAACGACTCTCTCCCCGTAACGATGTATGACAACACCCAGGCGATGGCCCACATCTCATTGACGACTGCATAATCTTTAAACGAGGTCAGCATCGGGTCGCGGATCGTTCCGCGCATCTCGGTGTTGGTGAGAGTGAAGTCCTGTGTTTGGTCTTTCGCCAAGCCGAAGTCCGAAACCTTCACCAGCACCTCGCCGCTGTCATACACCCGCAGCAAAACATTCTGAAGGCTGATATCCCGATGCAGGATCTTGACCGAATGGAGGTAGCGGATCGCATCAAGGAACTGGAGTGCGATCTTCTTCCGAACGGAGGGCGCAAGGTCCCCGTTGCGCTTCGCGATGTAGTCGCGAAGGGTCTCGTCGCAGAACTCCATGCTGTATTGGTTCTGCTCGCTGTCGTAGCGATACACTTCGACTAGATGGGGATGGCTAAGTCGCTTCATATAGTCGAATTCGGCCTTGAACCTCTGCAGGTCTCGTTCACCGATGGACCGTCGGGCACGCTTCAGTGCGAATCTGGTGCCATAGTCAGGATCAACGAACGAGTGCACCGTCGCGTAGGAACCCTCCCCAACCATCTTCAGTTTGAGCCGCAAGGATTGCTTCGCAGACTTCACCGTCGTCGTTGACCGTGTGAACACAGGCTTGTAGCGCTCTACCTCGATACGTGCGAAGTCTTCAGGAACGGGACTGCCGCCGCTCGGTGACAGCCACGGACGACAGGCTTCGAGCGCTGCCTCGTAGGTCGGGTTGAACTCCACGTCGATCCCAGCTCGCTTCAACGTGTGAAGGCTGTCTTCGATCTTCGTCGTGAGTTTGATCAGGTCGCGGCTGTTGTCAGCCCAGTAGTGGCGTGTCGACTCGATCCGCCCGTTGATGTCATCGAAGTGCTGATTGAGGCTTTTGTGCAGCACGCTGAACATGTGACCCCAGTCGGAGTCGTCGTCGTACAGCCGAGCGAAGCGGGCTGGCACCGACTCGGCTTCGAAGTCAGAGCGGAGGTCGGCCAGCATGAACTCGAGCGCTTCTCCTGGCACTCCGCCTCCCATTGCAGTGTGCAGCCCATGATGGCATCGACGCGGCTTCGGCGTGGGTCAACCCCACAAAAGCCAGGCGCGACGGCGGGCCCGCTGCATGAATCGGTGTCAGGCGAGTTGACCCATTCCACCGCCTGCGGACGCGCTGAGTCACGCCTCGGACTAGCGTCGCTGGCCAAGGAGCTTGGCGCGTTGGCGGTGGGCGGGCTGAGCCAAGCCATTCGCCGCACGGAGCGTTCCATGTCCGACTCGACCGTCTTCCCGTTCCAGCCCATCACCATGACCACGGCGCAGGTGGCAGCCGTCTCCTACCTCGCCCGATACTCGGGCCGTACGCACCGGCTCTACGCCTACCAGCTCCGGCGCTGGTTCACCTGGTGCGCAAACAACGGACTGGATCCCCTCCTAGGGATCCAGCGTGCCCACGTCGAGCTGTACATCCACCAACTCGGCGAAACCGGTCTGATGGACTCCTCCATCGTCACGATGATGCACGGCGTCCGCGGCGTCTTCCGGTTCGCACGCATCGACGGTCTGATCGCAGCCGACCCAGCCGTCTACGCACGACTTCCCAAGATCCAGCACGACGAGTCCCGCACGCAAGGACTCGACCGGCTCGAGCTCATCCGCTTCCTCCAGGTCGCCCAGACCCTCGCCGTGCACCACGCACGGGGCGCTCGCGTTCCTTCTGGGCATCAACGCCCTGCGCGCATCCGAAGCAGCCGCAGTGCGCATCGAGGACTACGCCGACACGCTGCGCGGTCACCGAGTCCTGCACCTGGTCGGCAAAGGCAACAAGCCCGCCACCATGCCGATCACGATCCCAGTGCTACGTGTCCTGGAAGCCTGCCGAGGACAGCGATCCGACGGGCCGCTCGTTCTGAGACCGACCACCGGGAAGCCGATCGACCGCCGAGATGTCTACCGGATGGTTGTGAGGATCGCCAAGGTCGCGGGCATCCCTCGCCACATCAGCCCGCACTAACTGCGTCACGCCGCCATCACCAACGCCCTCGACGCCGGCGTCCCGCTCCGCGATGCGCAGATCTTGGCGCGCCACGCCGATCCACGCACCACCGAGCACTACGACCGCGCCCGCGGAAACCTCGACCGACACGGCGTCCACTTCCTCACCGCGTACGTCGCTGGAGTGTGAACGTCCTGCGTCCCGCGCGCCCAGAAGGATATGCGCCCCTTTCCGAGGGAGACAAGGCCTTGTTGCTGACACGTCGCGACGTTTCCTCGTTCCCCTCGGCGATTCAGGCCATTCGACTTCAGGACGCGATTTAGGCCAGCATTGCGCCATGGCAGCCGGCGCGACGATGCACACGTTCGAGATCGAGCTGGCCGACATGGATCGGGGCGTCTACGAGCAGTTCACGCTTCGGGCGGCGCGGCATCCGTCAGAAACCGAGGCGTACCTCGTGACGCGTGTACTCGCCTACTGCCTCGAATACGAAGAGGGCATCGCGTTCAGCGAGGGAATCTCGGCGGCCGCCGACCCGGCGGTGCTCGTGCGCGATCTAAGCGGGAAGCTCTTGGCCTGGATCGAGGTTGGGGCGCCGGACGCCGCGCGCCTTCACGCGGGCAGCAAGGCTTCTGAGCGCACGACCATCTACACGCACCGCGACCACACCAGGGTGCTGGCGCAGTGGGCGGGCGCGAAAATACATCGCGCAGGCGAGATCGTCCTGCACAACTTTGATCCCGGGTTCATCGATTCCGCCGTGGACGCGATCGAGCGCCGCAACGCGCTCACGCTCACTGTTACCGAGCGGCAGCTCTACCTCGAACTAAATGGCGTGCACCTTTCGTCGGCGGTCCACGATCATCCGATCAGTTAGTGGCGCGGGGTCCCCTCACTATCGGCCCCGCTGTTGCCGAGCAGCACTTCATCGGTGCCAGCAGGCCACGCCCACTTCGCCGCGATCCGGACGCCCGGATCTGCGACATCTTCTCGCTCTTTCTGAGCCCAGCGGCTAGCGTTGACGGGTGCGCGAGGTGATGGTCGTCGTCAGTGACCCATGGTCGTTCGTGGACGGGACGGGATCCAACGTCTTCACGGCTCGGGTACGCGCGACCGATGGCGACCTCGTGTTGCTTGAGTTGGCGGGAGGGCTCTACGTCGCGAGCCCGAGAGGAGTCGCCGGTTTCAGTCTCATCCCGATCACTGAGGAGCAGTCGAAACAAGAGGCGCCATGGGGTCGTGACGATTGGAGGGGGCAACCCACCGCTTTGCTCGGAGACATTCAGGGCCTATGACATCCGCTCACACTCGCGCGGACATCCGATGGGCCGCGTCCCTTCTCCGCCTGCGGACCGGACTTGGTTCACGTGAGCGGTCTAGCGTCAGCGAACTGGGGACTCGATCACGTGACATCTGAGAAGGTCGACGCTGCAGCTCAGACCCAGGCATGCCCTCGGTCTCTACGGGATTGGCCGGGCACAACCAAACTCCCCTCTACAGAGAACTCGAGCGATCTGGCGCAGGGCACGACCTCGGTGTTCTATGTTCTCTCAGGTGGAGGAGAAGATACCTGCCGGGTGGGCTCGGGTCGAAGCGCCTCCTTGGTTATGGGGCGGTCGACCTCGTGAACTCTTCACGAGCGCCGGTTTCCACGTCCGAGCGACGGATGGGACGAAGGCCCTCGTGACCACGCGTGAGCACTACACGCGATCGAGGCCGGATCTGGTCAGTCTGCAGAAGATCGCGGGGCCCATGTCGTCACTGGCCCGATGGGATGGCCTCAACATCATGGGTGACGACGAAATCGATCAGGTCGTCCGGGACAGTGGTCACCGTGCCCTCGAGCAGATTGGGAGGGACAGTGGCGACCTCGCGCACCTAGTCAGTTACTACCAACTCGCTGTGGCTGCCGTCCCATCGGAATCGATCGGCGAGCAGTGCCGTTTGGCTTTGGAGTCACTGCAAGAGGTGACCATCGAAGGTCGCGGGTGCGCGTTCGCGAATCCCGGGGTCTACGCCGTCCGCCGGTCGCCAGAGCTGCTACACCGAATCAAGCTCGTGTCGGTTCTGATCCGGTTGCAGCATGACGAAAAACTACGCGCAGGTGACCTGACGGGCCTTCAGAAGCAGCATGACCGGCAGGCGTCGGTCTTTGCGGCCAGTGAAGGCCTGCACCAAGGCTTCTATCTGTTGGACCAGTACCTCGGTCCTCTCCTCGGCGCCCTGACGCCTGCAGTCTGGGGTTTTATGTCGCACCGCGCACACGGCGCGATCGTCTTCTCCTATGGGCGGCAAATTGGAGGCGCCCCCAGGATCTCCTCTGACCTATTAGGCACGCTCCCAACCCGGGGCGCTGATCGGGTGACGGAGTTCGCGCCGCTCGATCCGCAGGCCATCCCTTCTGCTCTTTCTTGGTGGGTTGAGCGTCTCAACGACCTCTTCGGCGTGATCAGTGATCCCGCGGTCTTCCTTGACGGCGCCGGTATCTATCAGCCTTCGCTGCAGCTTCAAGCGATCCTCACGACCGAGCAACTGTTCAGTCGCGTGCTTTCTATCCAGGCAGCACACTCCGACACCAACGCTCGGCGAGTTCTGCTCTTTACTGTTCTCGACACAATCGAGGCCCTTACGGGAAGGCCCGTTGAGAAAAATTGTGACGCCTCTTTTGCGGCCAAAACGCTCGCGCGACTACGAGATCAGATTCCAGATCAGGCTGGCCAGGTGCTGTTGCCCCGAGCCGAGCGCGGGGTGGACTCCTTGGCAGAGGTAGGGGATGGATTCTTCCTCCGCGAGGACTGCGGAGGCGTGATGTTGCGGCCTTCTACTCAGCAGGTCGTCCCGTTGGAGAGGGGAACGGCCGAGTACCTAAAGTTGCTGCGCAATGCGACACATGGGCACGGGGCGAACAAGAAAAACCAGGTGGAAGCAACCGAATCGCTATTGGCACGCCACGACGGCCGCATCCCCCACGAGGTCGCACTGCTGGGCTGGCTGTACCTGCTTGATTTACTCAGCCACCCGGACGCTCTTCGCCGCCACTTAACAGCCCGCTCCCAGAAATGAAGGTAAATGATCGAGAGGTCGGCCCCCTCGGCACGAACATTCGCGAGGAGCTATGGGGTCGAAGCGATCAGTAGTAGCCGTGCCTTGGGGTGCGTCACTCCGCCGCGAGTGACGCCTGGTCGAGTCGCGAACGGCACCAACGATCGCGCTTACGCGGTTTGTGCCACCGACGCACCGGCGTCCGCCACAACACCGGAGGCCGGGGGAGCCACCTCCCGCGCCTTCAGGAACTGCCCGGTCCGCAGCGTCTCCCCGTAACCGGGCGCGAACTCGCCGCCCTCCCAGGCAACGCGTCCGCTGATGATCGTCGCGGCCACGGCGTCGTCATTGCGGTTGACCATGCGTCGGATGCCGTTCATCTCGGCGAACTCGGCTTCGGCGTAGTCGTTCACGGCGCCGTTGAGGCCGGCGGGGTCGATGATCGTGATGTCGGCGCGGTCGCCGGGGCGGATGCGTCCGGCGTCGACCTGGTGGAAGTCGGCCAGCTCACCGGTCAGCTTGTACACGGCCTTCTCCAGGGGCATGAACGGCTTGCTGCGCTCGGCCGCCTGGTGCACGCGGTCGAGGAGGCAGACGCCGAAGTTGTAGAAGGCCATGTTGCGCAGGTGGGCGCCGGCGTCGGAGAAGCCGACCGTGACGCCGGGGGTGTTGATGAGGCGGTTGGCCACCTTCTCGCGGTGGTTGGCGATGACGGTCGTCCACCGGAAGGCGGTGCCGTGCTCGACCACCAGGTCGAGGAAGCAGTCCACCGGGTGCAGGCCGCGTTCCTTGGCCACCTTCGCCACCGAGCGTCCGACCAAGGACTCCTCGGGGCACTCGGTGATCACGGCGTCGTCGAAGTCGCGGTGCCACACGCGGGGACTGAACTTCTTCTCGAAGTCCTCACGGAACCAACGCCGGTAGGCCTCGTCCTTCAGCAGGTCGTTGCGGCCCATCTCCTCACGCAGGTGCAGCGCCTCACGGCCGGAGCCGAACTCCTCGAAGACGACCAGGTCGATGCCGTCGGCCCACACCTGGAACGTCGTCGGCAGGTGCTGCCACACGAAACGGCCCTTTCCGATGGTGTTCGCCAGGAAGGCGATGGGGCGGAAGATCCGGTTCACCCACGGTTCCGCACGCGTGTCCGCGGCCGAGAGCAAGGAGACCCGCAACGGCTTGCGGACCCCCAGTCCCATCGACGTGGTGGCGTAGAAGGCGACGTCCACCTTCGTGTTGAGGTTCGGTACGCCCTGCAGCGTCCGCTCGCGGCGACGGAGCAGCCGCGAGATGGCCCGGAACTCGCTCCAGCTGGCGTGTGTCGAGGGCAACGTACGCGAGCGGTAGCGGTCGCCGTCGAGCTTGTCCCAGGGGTTCGTCATCGTCGAGACCCCGATGAACCCGGCATCCAGGGCCTGGTCGATCAGCTCGAGGATGCGGCGCCGCTCCGACCGGGTCGGCTTGTGCTTCGGGTCCGTCGCGCGGCCCAGGCCCATCACCGAGGCGCGCACGTCGGAGTGGCCGATGAAGGAGGCGATGTTCGGCCCCAGCGGCAGCGTCTCCAGGGCCGAGGCCCAGTCCTCGGGGGAGTCCCACGTCTTCATCGTGTGCAGCGTCCGCAGCACGGCCTCACGGGGCAGCGCCTCCACGCGGCTGAACAGGTCGGCCACGTCCACCGCGCCGCTGTAGACCGCCGAGATGGAGCAGTTGCCGATCAACGCCGTCGTGACGCCGTGGCGTACGGACTCGTTCAAGCCGGGCGCCACCAGCAGCTCCACGTCGTAGTGGGTGTGGGCGTCCACGAAGCCAGGCATCACCCACCGGCCCGTCGCGTCCACGACCCGCTGCGCCAAGGAGGCGTCCAGCGGCTCGCGGCTGACCTCCGCGACGCGGCCGTCACGGATCGCCACGTCCGCGACATATCCCTCCGCGCCCGTGCCGTCGAGGTAGAGACCGCGTTGGATCAGGAGGTCGTAGGCCATGTGGGGGAGTCCTTTCAGGGGGTGCCGCGACAGCGCGACCACGGCTGAAATGTGACACGCCTCACGGGCTATGGGCAAGAATCGACGCTCGGGCCGTAGGGCGCTCACTCGCAGGTGCTGGCATTGGCATGAACTGGCGTCCTCTCCACGCGCCCCACCAGCGCCAACTCCCGCGAGAGGTCGGTCAGCTTGGCACCCGCGAACTCCGAGACCACCGTTCCTTGTTCGAACGACTTGGACGTCGCCGCCACAGAGACTCCTTCGAACTCACCAGAACCGATCACTCCCTGGTCGGCGGGGACGCTGGCATATGTCCCGGTCGGCGCCCAGCTGGCTTCGATCCTCCTTCCGTCGAGGCAGAGCGCAGGGCGGTGAGCCAGCGCCACCACGTAGTCATGCCCCACCTCGAGCCGAGGACTTCCCTTGACCGTCGTCTCCTCCTCGACTCCGTTCGGGAGTCGGAACCAACCTCCGTACGCTCCGGCCGTGACCGTCTTGCCGAGAGGCTCGGCCTCATCGGCACTCCACAGGAAGTTGATGACGCGGAGCGTCACGAGACGGTCAACCATCCCTTCGCCGTTGGGTGAGGTCTCGCTCCTTCCGGGAGGCACCCGCTCCTCGCCGATGACGGACACGGCCACGACGTGGTCGGCCGCCTTGACCCAGTCGGTCACGGTTGTGGAGGCCACGACATCCAAGGCGGAGTAGACGCGAGGCGTGGAACTGCCCTCGAGGGGTCCTTCTTCGGGAGCTGCCCCTGCCTCGGTCGGCGACGTGGGCATTGTCAACGCCCATACCGTCACTGCGCAGGCAATTGCGGCCACAGCTAGAGGAGGAGTCGGGTGCTTGGTGAACTTGGTGACCTTGTTCGACACAGAGACTCCCCGGTCAATAGATGTAGTTGACATTGTTCCTGGCGACGTTGCCGAGGTCGAGGGTGTCCAGACAGCTCAGGGTGTCCCACTTGATCCGCATACGTTCAGCGCATCCCTCTTTTGCCGGCGAGGCTTGCGTCCCGTGCGCCACAGCAAATGCATTGCCCGCCTGATGGCGGACGGCCACAGATGCAGAGCCTCGGGTTGGGAGTACGACCGCGCCATCTACATGCGCGCGATCTGAGGAATCTCCCGCTCATCCAGTGAGGGCGTCACTTCGCCGCTAGAGACGCGTCACGCCCCGGCCGGCGTCTCGTATCCATGCGCTTCCCGTCTCCGACAACAATGACCCACGGCAGACGAACTCCACTGACCGTCCAGAGACGTCGTACCGGCACCGGCACCGGCCTCATCCGGCACCACTAGGTCAGCAGACGTCGCCACCTGCTAGCTGATGGCTTCCAACTGCCGCCACGTTGACTCGTCACCCATCAGGATCTCCTTGTCCATGTCGGACAGGACCTCGTCCGTCGGTCCGGGGACGAACATGAACGACGTGATCCGCCATCGCCCGCCTGTGTGGACGACCTCGACGCGGGTGTCTGCCCAGAGTTCGGTCGCGACACCCTGCTGGAACAGGTGCCTGGCGAGAAGTTGGGTGCGGAGGGTGCGGTCGCCCTCGGAGATCCACTGTGAACGGACCCAGCCGGGGTGGTCGGTGAGCCAGCGCTGCTTGATGCCACCTTCCGCCACGGACTCATTGGCGTGTGCGAGGAACTGTCTCGCCTCCTCACTGGCGAACAGTGCGTTGAGCTTCTTCTGGTCAAGCGTGGCGTTCTCCGAGTCGAGTGCGAACTGCATGGCGGCCAGCGCGAACTGCTCGCCGTCCTCGAAATCGTCCCCAGCGTCGGCAATCTGCTCAACGTCCTGCCAGTGAAGGTCGGGCGTGAACGTCGGTGGCGGTTCAGAACTGCCGTCGTCCTTGATGACCGGTTCCACGCTCGGAGGCGTAGGCAGGCTGCTTGGCGTGCTCCGCTGTGAACCTGCCTCGGGCTCCGTCGTTCCGTCCTCTGCGCCCGAGCAAGCGCCCAGCACAGAGACGGCCAGGACTGCAGCGGCAATGTGTACGCCGTGGCCCCCGCGCCGGTGGTGTCTGCGTCTGATCACTTCAGCTTCTCCACAGCCAAGGAATTGAAGGCCCACGCGTAGTGCGCGTGGCCCGTCTCGTTCGGATGGAAGGACTGGGTGTGGTCGGCCTTCGTCCAGTTGACGATGTCGAGCCACTCTGGAGCGTGGTCGATGAACAGAGGCAGCAAAATCGCCCTGACATGTTCTCCGGGGAGGACGTTCGTCCGTGAGAAGCCGAGCACAGGACCAGCGGTTTGATCACCGTCGCTCCAGCCGGGAAGGCCCCAGTTGGGCCGGTAGGTGAACCGATCCTTTGCCGCATAGCCGCCGAGCAAGGGTGTTTGCCGTCCGCCTTCATTCGAGGGCATGAGGTCAAGGTCGATCCCTATCGCCACGGTGCTGACTGCCTCCATGACAACGAGGGTAAGGCGGTGGGTTCTTTAGGACGTCCGGATCTGCCGTAGTCCGGTCGGCTTGAAGTTGCCCCACTTCCCCGCCTGTGACGACGCGAACCCCTCAACTCAAGCAGACCCCGGGTATCCGTTCAGATGCGTCAGAAGGACGTCGGAAAGCTGCTCGGGTGCTTCTTCGGCCATGTGGTGGCCGGAGTCGATGACGGCGGTATGCACCCGGCGACGGCACCAGGCTTTCCACACCTCTGCGGGGTCGCCGTACAGGTCGACCATGTCGTCGTGCCGGGACCAGGCCACGAGGGTGGGGCACTCGATGAGTCGGCCCGCGGCCCGGGCTTCTTCGTCGTGCCGTCGGTCGACGTGGAGCCCGGCCCGGTAGTCCTCGACCATCGCCCGGACCGTCCGGGGTTGCTGCACGGCCTCGACCATGTCGGCGTAGTTGTCCGCGCCCATCGACGCTGCGTCGAGTCGGTACCAAGCAAGAGGATCCGCATTGATGACCCGCTCGGCGTGCGGCGAGGCGCCGAGGAAGAACCAGTGCCACCAGGGCTCGGCGAACTCGGCTCCTGCCCGTTCGAGAGCCTCAACGATGGGCACGCTGTCCAACACCGCCAATGAGGTCACGTGCTCAGGGCTGTCGAGCGCGGTGCGGTAGGCGACATAGCTGCCACGGTCGTGCCCGATGACAGCGAAGGTTTGCTGCCCGAGTCGTGAGGCCAGTTCCACAATGTCGCCGGCCATGGCGCGGTCGCAGTACGTCGAATGGTCCGGGTCCGGGTCCGGCTTGGAGGAGTGGCCATAGCCGCGAAGGTCGGGACAGATGACCAGATATCCACCGGCCGCCAACCGTGGCGCGACTGCGTGCCAGGTCATGTGGGTGCGCGGGTGACCGTGGAGCAGGATGACCGCAGGTCCTGCTCCGCCGACGCGGACGCGGAGGTCGATCCCCGGCGCGACCGTGACGTCCCGAACCTCGAAGTCTGCGAACACCACCCCAGCCTCCCACCACGAGGTGACGTTGAGACGTACGTTCAGCGGGCTGGACGGCACTCCATGAGAGCGCGTCACACCGCCGCGAAAAGGCAGGTCCTACCTCTGTCACGGGTCGTGCAGTGGCCCATGGCGTGGAACCTAGGACGCCGGACCTTGCCGTTCCTGTCCCGCGTGCGTCTCCGCACGCAGACCCGTGTCAATTCCCGGTCTTCGTGACCCCGAACATCAGCACGCGGCGGTCGATGTCGTAGAACACGCTCCCGGTGTTCTTCAGGATGTCCTGCAGGTTGTCGGCATCGTCGGCACTCACGGTGAGCACCTCTTCCCAGGCCCCCTGGTCGAGCACGAGCTGAAGTGTCCAAGTGCCGGTCTCGCCACCCGCTCCCGCTGTCCAACTGAACTGATAGTGCGTGAGCTGGCGAACGCGAAGACTGTCATCGGTCATGCGGATGCCGGCGTCATCGGCCTGGGTCTTCTTCTTGGGAGGCATAACTTCTCCTGACTAGTTGCGCCGTGGCGCCTGGTCCGCCGCGGCTCCGTCTTGTTCGGTACCCATCCTCAAGACACCCAGTCGGGGTGGGAGGAGGACATTTCGACTGGTCGCCGGAGAGACTCGGCATCCGTCGGAGCGGCTGCGCTTGTCCCGTCGACGCAACTGAAGATCCGGGGCGCGCCCGCGCAAGGCACCACGAGCGCACCGGCGGCGGCTGCGATGCCGTGATCCATTCGTGTAGATACGTCGATGAGGTAATCGCCGACTCGCCCGACCGAGTGACTTGGACTTCTTGGACGAGCACAGAATCACCACGGTGGCGCATGGCGATGACTTGGCGCCCGAAGGCGCGGAGGTCGTCCGTCTACGGGCCTGCCTTGGCCGCCGGGAGCTTCGTGTACGTCCCGCGCGTTGGCATCTCCCCAACGCAGTTGATTCAGCGAGTGCTCGACGCCAGCCGCCACAGCGGAGTGAGCGGATCTGCCGCAAAGTCGCCCATTCCAGGATCTGCGTCTTACTGCCGCGATCAGGCGCCGCCATCAAGTGAACGACTTCGCCGCCGCATGACGCGCTCGCTTCCAACCGCGGGATATGCGGCACTCAGAGTTGCTGCCTCGTGGGCACCAGTCCCGACTTCTGAAGCCTGCCCGTTCGATCGCGTGTCCAGCGAATGCCGTGCGCGTCTGTGAAAGTGAGCGCGACGCGCAAATCGAGCCGAGCGCCGCGTTCGCGCGGTCGCAGGAGGACATCGCCCAGGCCGGGGCACTCGATCTGTCGGTAGTGAGCGATCGATCCGGTGGGCGAGATGACCGAGAACGTCTGCTCTCCCAACACCTGCGGGCCTTCGAAGTACTTGATCACCACGTCGTAGACGGGGACAGGAGCTCCGTTCTGGAGAGCCAGGCTCGGCGACCTCAGCCCGTCCGCTAGGGGCATTGCCACCTGGGGTTGTGATGACCAGGAGATCCAGCTGGCGAACTGATCCGCTTGGCTTCGCTCTTGGGCCTCCACACGATCAGTCTCGCGACCCCGCTCGATCTCATACAGCCGCTTAGCGGTAACACCGGCCCAGGTGGCCGCTCCAAGGGCGAGGAGGGAGGCCAGCGCGGAAACCCAGTTCGCTGCGTCAGCCATCATGAGCGCCCGTGATCGGGAAGATCGTCTGAATCCGGGTCATCGCCGGATCTTAGGCCCCTATCGCTCCAACAGCGCGACAATCAGTCGACGGGAACACGCGCGTCGACCACGCCCGGGGGACCGTGCCCATTTCGCCGCGAGTGACGCCTCAAGTTGCTGCAACAGTCGGTGCTCCGATCTGAGCATCCGTCCACACGGCGACTTCGCGCGCCGATCCACGATCTGGGCTGCGAGGGTGGCTGGATGGCACAGCCGATCAGGGTTCTTCTTGATGTCGACACCGGGATCGACGACGCTTTGGCGATTCTGTACGCGACGGCGACGGCACGCCTCGAAGTGGCTGGGGTGTCCGCCGTGGTCGGGAACGTTTCCGTCCACGTAGGTGCTCGCAACTCCGCGACTGTCTTGGCGGCCGTCGGCAAGCCCTCGGTCCCGGTGGCGGCGGGCGCGGCCGTGTCGACTGGGGGCAGCGGCCCCCGCACCGGGCGGACCAACCACGGCCCCGACGGACTGGGGGGAGTGACCCCGAGGCCGACCAGTCCGGTGCGAGAGCCGCACAGCGATGCGTTGGAGCTGTTCGACGCGCTGACATCCGATGGTCCGGTCACGGTGGCCGCGTGCGCTCCGCTGACGAACGTCGCCCAGTACGCCTCACGCGGCGACGTCGAACGGATCGTGCTGGTCGGCGGCGAGCTGATGGTCGAGCACGAGCCGGAGTTCAACGTGGGCCAGGACGCAGCTGCCGCAGTCGCCGTGCTCGAAGCACGCCTTCCCACAACGGTGTACCCGATCGATCTGTTCGAGAGGGTCACCGTTCCGCCGGCACTCGTCGCGCGGCTGCAGAGCGCGCCAGCACCGGCGGCTCAACTCGCCGGTGAGCTGCTCGACGTACGGCGCCGTCACATGCTGGGTGACGCCGGGGCACTGGTGTTTCTGACCCACCCTGAGTTCTTCGAGGTCACGAGAACTCGGATGGCGGTCGTGGGACGACGGCTGGTTCCGGTGGGGGAGGCGGAGGCTGGGTTCGTCGTCGACGTCGTCACGGGAGCAGATGGTCCCGCTGTGGTGGAGGCATTCGCCGATGCTGTGCAGAGCTCGCACTGAGAGGGCCAGCGCGAGGCCGAGCTTTCGAGCCGGACCGATCGGTTGCTGCCCGCGGGTAGCAGCCCTGCTGGGCAATGCACCCTCAGGAGGTGAGCGTCTCTCGTTCGGGTGCCCTGCTCGACCTGAACCGCGGACTGGCGAGCCAGATGAGTGTTGCCACCGCGAGGACCACGACCACGACGGCGTAGCTCGGGAAAAGGAACATGGCCACGACGCACACCACGGTCACTGCGACGGCAGCTAGGGCGACTCGAAGGGCGCTCCTTCTCCGTGCACGAGACAAGAAGCGGGCAAAGAGAACGATCAGAAGGACGGCGAACAGTGGTGGCCACGCGAAGCACGCCACGAGGACCAGAGCTCCGACCACCGTCTGACCCCACGGGGTCAGGTAACTGCGGTCGCGCATCGGGCGTCCGCACGTCGGGCACGCAATGGCTTCAGACGAGACCGGTTGCTGGCAGTCGACGCAGGTCAAGAGCGACATTTCTCCCCCAACAGAGTGAGCATCCGATCGTTGCAGGTGGAGGAGGCCCTGTCCGGCAAACAGGCCAGCGCACCGTTCCTTTGAGCAGACCTGTCACGTCGTGAAGTGACTCCTGACTTGCTCTGCTTGCGCCGAGGTCAATTGCCAGCGGGCATAGGGCACGCTCTGCCAGCCCTGGTCGCGCAACCACTGTCGGACGGTTCGGTCGGTGACGCCCAGCTCAGTTGCGAGCTGCTTGGGGGTGATGGGATCGCTCATCCCGCGACAGTAGGGCGATCTGCTGTCAGTCGACCCGGAAAGGTCACGGAGTGGTCAGCCCGGCGATGGAGAAACAGCGCAGGCAACGAACTATCGTTGAGCGCGATGATCACCCGCCGCGAAGCCGCCCAACGCCTGGACATCCCCATCGAGATGGCCACCCGACACGGCTTGCCCACGAAGCTCACCGAGGCTCAGTTGACTGAGATCGAGGAGAACCCGCCGCCGTGGCTGGTCCAGTCGCGGGCCAATCGGACCGGCAAGAAGGCGGTGTGGGTCGAGCTGGAGTGCACCGTGTGCGGGTTCACCGAGAAGGCCCGGCCGAAGAAGTGGTGGCCGACCTTCACCCATCTCGCTTGCGAGCACCACGAGCCCTCGGAGCTGCCGCCGCCGCTCCCTGGCGAGGTACGTGCGGAGTACCCGGGCATCGGCAGCCGCTTCGTCGGCATCGTCGACGTGCCTGTGGACCTGTAGGGCGGTATCAGGACCGGGCGTCCCTTGTACGCCCATGAGGGACGCTCGGACTTGGCACTGGGGAGGCACGGGGGAGGGAAGGCTCCACTTTCGTCATAAGACGCAGGCTCGAATTCATGCAAGCTGGCGATAAACCATGTCAGCACCAGTCCGCCGCGAGCGACCATCACTCCGTCGTCAGGGCGCCACCGGAGCGCCAGCGGATGCAGCCTCTTGGATCTTGGTGGCCTGGGACGGCGTGAAGTCACCTGACGCACGGACGACAAGCCGCCCGACTACGTAATCCCACTCTGCGCCCAAGCCGAAGTTCTGCAACTTCGTCTGAATGTCCTTGGCTCGAGCCTCCGCTGCCTCCGTCGACGGCCATCGCTCGATTTTGACGCCGCACTGAGTATCGAAACCGTTGTAGTCGTCGTCGGCGGTACAACCCAGTCGGGTATCGCCGAGGAAAGTCACTTGGTCATACTTTCCCGGGCGCCCAAAAAGTTCATTGGAATCATCGACTTCGGTCATCTCTAGCCGACCCTTCAGCGACGGGACGCCCTCTTGAAGGGCATCCGCCATGAGCGCTGCGTCCTCGCCCAACTCCGGGGCAACGGGGGTCGGTGTCGTGCTAACGGCTGCGGGACCGTCGGGCTTCGCGCCTTCGGCCGACGAGTTGTTCTGAGCCGATCCTTGGTCATCACTGCCGCACGCGGAAAGTCCAATGAGGAGGCACGGAATGCTGAGGGCGATGATGCGTTTTGAAATCAGGCTCATGCCTCACACGCTATGGGAATCGGCGTGTCGGTATCGGAGAACGCGGTACGTCATACCCACGCGAGAGCACGCTCGGCTCCCGTGAGCGGCGGCCTATCCCGTGCGCACGCTCGCGCGCGTCTCGTGCTCGGTGCCCTCCGCGTCGTGCCACGTGACCACGCACATCGCCTGGGATCGGGAGCCGAGCGCCTGCAGCAGAGGAAAGGAAACGGAGCCACGCGGAGGAAGCAGTTCGACGTGCTGGTCTGCGGTCCTGCCGAGGTCGAAGTCTTCGACGAGCGCGCCCGCTCCGTCTTCGAATCGCAGCGAGATGTCGGAAACGGGTGTGGGCAGGGTGCTTTCGATCACGAGACTCCAGCGGCGTTTGGTGCGCAATCGTCCCCTAGAGTCGGTTACCGGCGATTCTGAGACCTCCACGCGGGGCCACAGTCCTGGCTCCAGCGCCTCCCCCCCGGCGATCACGGTGGCGTTCGCCAGGGTCTGCGGGTGGCTCGGCGCGGTCTCGCGATCCTCGACAGGTGCAGTAAGGCCGGCGTCAGCTTCTCTCCTTTGCTTGCGCGCGAGAAAGGTCAGAACCAATTCGATCTCACGTCGCAGCTCGTCGAGCGTTGTGTAGGACTTGACGAGCGCTCGCGAGTGAAGGCTCTCGACGTACTGGTCCAGGGCCTCCTTCTGGGCTAGGCCATCGGGACTTGTTACCGGCGGTCGCGGACACTCGTTGCGCAGCACCGCAACATCGCGCCGTAAGTCCAAGAGGAGGTCAATCTCCTCTGCTGTCCCCGATAGGTAGTCGCGAGTAGGCGTCCCCATGCGGTCGGTGAAGACCACCAGGCCCGCGTCGGACTCCTCGACGATCTGATCGTTCAGGACGGCCTGTGCGTAGTCGCCGACGCTGGCAGCAGCGTTGTCTTTCCAGTCAACAACACTGAAATGGACCCCATAGATGCGGCCGTGGTCAGCGTTCCATGAGCGCGTTTGATCGAGGATGACTTGACGATGATTGCTGTCGAGATCGCTCGGAGAGGACAGCAGTATCTGGGTAACGAGGGCGTTGTAGGACACTCGGCTCTCCGTACTGGCGGTTGGACGCTGGGGCAGCGCCTGGCGTTAGTGACCCCTACCCATTCTGGCAGCGCCCAGCGACCGTAACCGGGAGTTGCGTCTTTCCGCCGCGAAGGGGCTGCCCTGATCGCCGCCGAATTGGCGCGGTCCGTAGATCAGTTCTCGTTCAATCCATGTCTGCGGGAGTCGAGTGCGTCCTTGTAGTGCTTCTCAACGGCGTTGATGTCTGCCTCTGCTGAGGATGGGTCGAGGACGCGGAGGACCGAGTAGCGGAACTTGGTCGCGTCCCGTTGCTTCAATCCAACGTTTCCACCGTGACCGTTGGTTGCGTACGCGGTCCAGCGTTGCAGCAGAGTCTCGTGGCCGTCGGCCTTGCCGACATAGTGACGGCCGTCGGAAGTGTCGGTGATCAGGTAGATCCCGATCACCGACGACAACGCCGTGCGCCATGCGGCGTAGACAGGGTCCCGAACGACCGCCTGGAGACGGTCGTGGTCGATGACCAGGTGATCGAACCCGGGAAATGGCTCGGGCTCGACATCGGCGATGTCGAGGATGGGGTACTTCGCAGCTGTTGTGCCGTGGACCCACCACGCGCGGGGCGAGCCCCACTGGATGACGCAGCGACCGGTGAGATCGGACAGCTGTTCGACCGGGTTCAAGGCAAAGGTCCGCCGCTGCCCGTTTGGTGGAGCCTCGCCCAGGTTCTCCATGATCCGCCAAAGACGCGCCCGTGCCCCTTGCCCCGGCAACAGGATCACCCAGTAGCGGGGTGGCTCCTTGGCGAAGCCGGTGAGGCTTTGCGTGCTGGTGTAGTTGAGGATCTCATCGTCGGTCGAATCGGCATGGATGCCCGAGTCCCCGTCCTCATGGACCTTCACGTAGGCGTGCCGGATTGCGATGATCTCGTTGAGGGGTATGCCCGTCCTCGCGAGAGCGTCACCGAGCGTGAACGTCGACGCCTTCAAGAGAGTCGGATCCGGCGTCTCGACGGAGGTGCCCCCACCACTGATCGTCACGGTGTCTGTCGACCTACTTCTCGAAGCGGTCGCCAAAGCAGCTCGCGCCCGACGCAGCCGCTCTCGCGGCTCGCCCACCTTGTCGAGATTCAGAGGCGGTCGAAGTCGTTCGAGGACTGCCGTCTCGACCCCGTTGAGTACGATCCCTTCCGGCTTCGCCCAGGTCGCCAAGACCAACCGCTTGTCCATCCACTCACTCAGTCGCTCGTCACCGGCCGAGTCGAGTGAAAAGTTCGCACTCCCGTCGGGGTTCGCCACGTTCCGTGGCACAGCGACAAGGTCAAGCTCGGCAACCAACAGAGCGGCGAGACTGCGACGTACGGTCGATGAACCCGTCTTGCCCGTCGAAAAGTGCGTGCCGATATCACGCCCGTTCAGGCTCTTCTCGGCCTTACCGACGTATAGCGGTTGATCGTCGAACGAAGGTGAGAGGCCGAGGTCCGACCACGCTTGGTCGTCACCATAGAAGGCATACAGACCTGGAGCCTTCGGAACTCGATGGTCGGCGTCGTGCCGGGTGCTTCGCACTCCAGCCAGATCAATCAGTGCCTGAGCGACAACAGACTCCAAATCCATGGAGCCATGCTGCCCGCACTCGGGCTCCAGTGCACGTGGTGCACGAAAGCTCTGAGTCCCTGACATGCGTCCTACCGTCGCAAGTGCACTTGGTCGCTCCGTGGGGTAGCAGCAGCCCTGTCAGTGCAGCGCCCCATGAAAAGCGCGCCTGATAGCCCGCACCCGGACACGGGGACTACGCGCCCGGCCGAGGCGACTGCTCAGCAAGTCGCGCCGGCCGCGCATCACGCTCCGCCCTGTGCTCATCCGCTTCGAGGATGCCGTGCGTCACCGCCTTGCGGACGATCACGTAGAAGACAAAGAGACCGAGCGCGCCCAACGCAGCTTCCAGCATGCGGGCGAGAGTATCGAAGCGAAGGCCCCTCGGGCGGAGTTCCGCTGAAGCGGTTGCCAGCCCGCGATCTTCCGAGGTGAGGACGAGGTGTTCGTCGTCTTCGACGAGGGCCGTTTGGTGGGCTCGACGCGTGCTCAGCTGCCACCAGTGCGAGGACGGGACTGAACGCCAGAACGCCGATGTACGCGAACTTCGGACGCGGCGCGCTCTGGCCGAGATACTTCCCGCATGCATGGAAGACGTTGGTGGGGTGGGGCTGCCGGCTTGGTTCTGCTCGCCCTCCTAGCCCTGGCGTTCGGGTGCCAGAAGTCAGGCGACGTCACAGCCGGGAGCCAGCGCGACTGGTACGACGACAGCTCCTGGATAGGGCGCATGCTGGATCGTTCACCGGCGCAGCCCACGCCGACGGAGGCGCCAAGCCCCGCTGTGCCAACCTTCGAGTCACCGGAGCTCGACGACACCCTGCTCCAGGCCAACCTGAGCGCCCTGAACGCCGCTGACAGGGCGCTCGCCGACCACCATCTCGGCGCGCCCCTCGGCGAGGGCACGTGGGTCTTCGCTGCTCCCATGACGGTTGAGGAGGCCCGTCTGCGGCTCCTCGGTCCGGATCCGCAGCCTGCGAGTCAGCGCGACTTCATGCGCGAGGACTTGTCGGCGTACACCTTCCTGCAGGTCGGTCGCGGGGTGCTCGCCTGGGAGCCGTGGGGCTTCGCCGATCCGCCCAGGCGCCTGCTCGCCGAGCTCTCCCGCGACGGCGCCACGAGCGCTGTGGTGACCGACAATATTGAGAGCATGACGCGCTTCGGGTACGCCCGCGACGGGCACGTCGTCTTCGATGCCCACGAGTACGCCTTCGTCGACAGCATCGACGAGATCCCGGCCGAGGTCCGTGACCTCGCTCGTCTCGCCTGGAACGACTTGACGGGGCCACTGGTCGAGACGTCCGACTACGCGGCCGTGGGCCTTGCCATGGCCGAGAAGGTCACGGGCGTGCGGGCCGATCCGGCGGTGCTGGACGTCAGCGGCAAGGAGAACTGGTTTGTGGTTCCGACGCCGTGGGGTGGAGGGGAAGACGACTAACAGGGCCTCGCAACGGTGTGGCCCTGCGCGGCGATGGCCGTCGCGGCCCGGCCTATCCTCGCTCCGTGCCCGACTTCGCTCTCGAGCTCTCCTTCGCCCCGGAGTCCACGGCTGCTGTCGTGGCCCAGTGGGAGGCGTTGAAGGCGGCCGGACTGCCGTCACAGGCGGACCACCGGTCGATGACCAACGCGCCGCACCTGACCCTCGTGGCAGCGACGCGCGTACCCGAGTCGGCGGTCACGACGGCCCGGGAGGTGGTTGGCCCGCTCCTGCCGACACGCATCGCCACGCGGGGGCTGGTCCTCTTCGGTCAAGGTGCTCGGGTGACGGTCGCCCACCTGGTGGAGCCGGACGCGGCACTCGCCGCAGCCGTGGCGAGGGTCCGTACGTCGGTCCCCGACCTGCGCCACCCCGTCTGGACGCCGCACGTCACCTTGGCCAGGCGGGTCCCGCGGACGGTCCTGGCCGAGGTGATCGACGTCCTCCACGCCACCGAGGCCGCGGACGAGCTGACGTGTGACCGCCTCCGGTGGTGGGACCCCGAGCAGGGCACGATCGAGGATGTCGCGGGCGCCTGACGCGGTAGGGGTGAGGCGGCTGGCAGACACGGGCCAGGCCTCCAGCGGCGCCCCGCCGAGGCCGACCTCGCCTCAGGGCACCCGTTCATTCCGAGAAGTGCCGCCGCAGGCGCCGGTGCCGATGCTTGAAGAAGGCGTCGATCACCTGGGCCAGGACCGCGGCGAGGCCCGGAACGGGCAAGCGAGGTTGGAAGGTGACGCGGTCATGCACCCAGGTGCCGCCGGTGACCGGCAGCATCCGCCGTTCATGCTCCCAGCGCCGCATGCTCACCATGGTGGACTGCTCGAGGAACCGGACGCCCGGCTCGACCTCGGCCACCGTCAGGTGGTCGAAGTCGAAAGGGATGAGGCCGAACAGCCGAAGCCAGGCACGGCCGACGGGCTGTCCCAGCGGGACGGTCTCCACGGTCAGCCCGGTCGCTGAGCGCGGCATGCTCATCGTCATCCACGGCCGCATCTCGTCGTTGATGCCGTCGGGATGGACCGCCCGTTGCCACACCGCGGCCACGGGAGCGGGCACCACCGTCTCGTTCTCGACCGTCCTCGTCGCCATGGCTGCTCCTTCCGGGCTCGAAACCGTGGGCCACCCTCGCACGGGGGAGCAGATCGTGGTCCACAGGGTTGGTGACGGTCCGGCGGAGGTAGAAGAGATGACGCAGGCCCGTGTCGGCAGCAGCACGAACGGCACACCCGAGGCTGCGGGAGCCGCGATCGCGACCGCGGCTCGGCGCGGACCTGCACGAGGACAGGGAGGTCCCGGATGCCGGTGGTGGACAACGCGATCTACGTGGACGGCCGACGGCAGGCGGAACCGGCCTCGTTGGAGGTCACCTACGAGATGCTGCGCAGGCAGCAGGGCATGGGCTGGATCGGCCTGTACCGACCTGACGCCTCTGAGATGCGGTCGGTGGCGGCTGAGTTCCAGATCCACGACCTCGCCGTGGAGGACACCGTCTCGGCGCACCAGCGTCCGAAGCTGGAGCGCTACGGCGACGTGCTGTTCACGGTGCTTCGTCCGGCGCGTTACGTCGAGGCGGAGGAGAGGGTCGAGTTCGGCGAGCTGCACGTGTTCACCGGCAAGGACTTCATCGTGACCGTCCGGCATGCCGAGTCGCCCAACCTGCGTCGCGTCCGCCAACGGCTGGAGTCCGACCCGGACCTGCTTCGGCTCGGCCCCGAGGCGGTCCTGTACGCCATCCTCGACGAGGTGGTCGATGAGTACCAGCCGGTCGTCGCGGGCCTGGAGAACGACATCGACGAGATCGAGGACCAGGTGTTCACGGGGGACCCGGCGGTCTCGCGGCGCATCTATGAGCTGTCCCGCGAAGTCGTCGAGTTCCAGCGTGCCACCACACCCCTGCTCAAGATCGTCGCCGACCTGGCCAGCGGTTTCGAGAAGTACCACGTGGACGAGGAGATGCAGCGCTACCTGCGCGACGTGCAGGATCACACGATCCGCATCGCAGAGCGGGTCGACGGGTTCCGGGTGCTGTTGCAGAACATCCTCACGGTCAACGCCACGCTGGTGGGTCAGCGGCAGAACGAGGAGACCCAGCGGCTGACCGAGACCAGCCTGCGGCAGAACGAGGAGGTCAAGAAGATCTCCTCCTGGGCGGCGATCCTGTTCGCGCCCACGTTGGTCGGCACCATCTACGGCATGAACTTCGAGCACATGCCAGAGCTGGACTGGCGTCTCGGCTACCCCATGGCGCTCGCCCTGATGCTCCTGATGGGAGCGGTGCTCTACGCGGTCTTCAAGCGTCGCGGATGGTTGTGACCCCGACGAGTGCCCACCGATGTTCCGGTCAGCCGGAGGTCGGGATGAGGCGCGAGTCGACCAGGGCGGCCGTCCGGTGCACAGCCGCCTCCACGTACGCCGGGTGGTTGATCAGTGCCCGGAAGGCCGCGGGGTTCGGGTACCTCACGGTGAGCACCGCGTCCCACTGCTCGCCATCAGGCCCGATGAACGTCGGTCGGCACGACCTGAAGTGTTCAACCGCCCCTCCGATCGCCCCGAGGGTGTCCTGGGCGGCCGCGCTGTACCGCCGGTAGGCCTCGGCCCCGGAGATCGGTGCTTCGGGGGCCAGGTCCGGACGGTGTGAATAGTCGGCGACGTCGCGGAACCGGACCAGGTTGAGCATGACCACCGCGACGTCGGCGTCCAGCTCGTCCAGCGCCCCGAGCTGGGCCGCCGTGGGCTCGACACTGCACCGCTCGGCAGGAGGGAGGTCTGTGTTCATGGGCGCACACGCTAGCGCTGTTCGAGCCCTCCCGGCCCTCACCGGCGGCGAGCCAGCCGCGAGCGAACCATGGCCGCGGGTAGCGTCCTCGGGTGGCCAGCACCCGTCGATCCAGCAGCCGCCGCCGCAGCACCGTACGCCGCGGCGGTCAGACCCAGCGGCCGTTGCCGACCGCCGGCCCGGGGGAGCGGCTGTGGGTGCTCGACGTCCCGTACGGCACGCAGGTCGACGACGCCACGTGGCACCCGGCGGTCAAGATGCACCTGTACGTCGGGCGCACGCTGCCGGCGCACCTCGCGGCGTACGCCCCGGGGCCGCACACGCTGGGCCGCTTCCTCGAGAACACCCTCAACCCCGACGACCCGACGCCCAACCCCGAGCCGAGCGAGGCGCTGGAGCCCCGCAGGATCCAGTTCGAAGCGGCCGACGCGATCGCGGAGCGTGCTGTGGCGGGCGGTCGCCTCTTCCTGCTGGCCGACGAGCCGGGTGTGGGCAAGACGATCTCCGCGGTCCTGGGCGCCTCCGCGGTCGGTGACATTCGGGGTGCGAGCCGAGTGCTCGTCGTGGCCGACCGTCCGGCCGCGATCACGATCGGCCACTGGTGCCGCACGATCACGGCGCTGGGCGACGCTGGCCTGGAGTGGGTCGTGATCACCTGGGACCGCTTGGAGAAGGTCAAGGACCACGACTGGGACGTCATCATCGCCGACGAGGCGCATGCGCTGCGGCGTACGACGACGAAGCGGTGGAAACTCTGGGCGAAGATCTCCGGCCACGGAAAACCCCACGACAAGGCGCCGTTCGTCATCGCGACGACCGCCACCCCCGGCCACACGCCACTCGAGCTGCCCTACCTCGCGCCCGCCTACGCGCAGGTGCACGAGGAGCCGATGCGCGAGTGGACCTCGGCCACACAGCCCGCGGTCACCTTCGCCACCGCGCTCGAACGCCACGGCGTCGAGGTGGAGCACGGACGCTACGGCGCGACCTGGACTGCCGACCCGGCGCGGCGCGCCGCGGACCTCAAGCTCGTACGCGGCTGGCTCACGGAGGTACGCCCGCCCGCGATGCTGCACCGCGCCGCCCCGTGGGGGCCGGTGCCGATCTCCGGGATGCCGGTGGCGCTCACCCCGGCCGAGCGAGCGGCGTACGAGGCGGAGTGGGGCGAGTTCTGCCGCGAGATGGACCTCGCCCGACGCGGCCGCAACACCGCCAAGGGCCGGGCCGCGCTGCTGCGCTTCCGCCAGAAGGCCGGGCTGATCCGGGTCGACTCCACGGTCGACTGGATCGCCCAGCAGGTGCAGGCCGAGCGGCAGGTGGCGTGCTCCGTCGAGTTCGTCGCGACCGCCGCCGACCCCATCGCCGACCGGCTGCGCGACTCCGGCATCGAGGTGGCCACGATCTACGGCCGCGACCGATTCGACCCGGAGGCCGAGCGTCTCAAGTTCCAGACCGGGCAGGCGAGGGTCTGCGTCTTCACCACGGTCGCCTCGATCAGCCTGCACGCCGGCGAGACCCTGGCCGACGGCCGCCAGGCCAGCACCGAGCCGCGGGTCGGCGTCTTCCACCAGGCCCGCTTCTCCGGCATCGCCGGACGGCAGGTGACCGGGCGTACGCACCGTGACCACCAGGTGTCGCCGTGGCACATCGCGTATGCCGAGGGCACGGTCGAGGAGCAGGTCGGCAAGGTGATGGTGGAGCGGATCGCCGCCGCCTCCGACACCGTGGGCAGCGACACCAGTGGCCTCACCGACCTCGCGGAACTCCTGGGGGCCGACTGGTTGCCGTCGGCGGCGCTGACCGAGGACGGCGCCTGACCCGGCTGGGCTGGTGACGAGGACGCCATCGATTTCGAGGGTGGTCGCGCTGCTCGTGCGGGGCCAAGATTGACGGGTGCTGGGACTCGAGATGGTCGTCCTGCTGGGCGTCGCCCTCGTGGCGTGCGGTGCGGTCGCGCGCCGCTACCCGATCGCCCCTGCCATCCTGCTGGTGCTCGTCGGCGTGCTCGTGGGGTTCGTGCCCCACCTGCGACAGGCCCACCTGCCACCCGAGGTCGTGCTCCTTCTCTTCCTGCCCGCGCTGCTCTACTGGGAGAGCCTGACCACCTCGCTGCGCGAGATCCGCAAGAACCTGCGCGTCGTCGTCCTGAGCAGCACGGTGCTGGTGCTGATCACCGCCGGGGCCGTGGCGGTGACCGCACACGCGCTGGGCATGCAGTGGGGCCCGGCCTGGGTGCTCGGCGCGGCGCTCGCCCCGACCGACGCGACCGCCGTCGGGGTCCTGGCCCGTGATCTCCCGCGGCGTACGGTCACGGTGCTGCGCGCCGAGAGCCTCGTCAACGACGGCACGGCCCTGGTCCTCTACGGCCTTGCGGTGGGCGTCACCGTCGGCGAGCAGGACCTGACCGGCTGGCACGTCACCTGGTTGCTGGTGCTCTCCTACGGTGGCGGCGTGCTGGCCGGTGGACTCGTCGGCCTGCTCAGCTGGCAGGTGCGCCGCCGCATGGAGGACCCGATGCTCGAGGGCATCGCGATGCTCGTGACGCCGTTCGCGGCGTTCCTGGCGGCCGACGCCGTCGGGGCGTCCGGGGTGCTGGCGGTCGTCGCCTGCGGACTCTTCATGAGCCAGGTGGCGCCGCGGATCACTGGAGCAGCCACCCGCCAGCTCGTAGCGCCGTTCTGGTCGCTCTCCACGACGGTCTTGAGCAGCGCGCTCTTCGTGCTCGTCGGGCTGTCGGCCCACTCGGCCTTCCTCAACCTCACCAGCACGTCGTTGGCCGAGGCGCTGGTCGACGCGGTCCTGGTCGCGGCCGTGGTGATCGGGGTGCGGTGGGTGTGGATCTACACCACGCCGTACGTGATCCGCCTCGTCGACCGCCGCCCCGCCCAGCGCGCGCTCCGGGTCAGTGCGCGCCAACGTACGGTCAGTGCCGTCGCCGGTTTCCGTGGCGCGGTCTCGCTCGCGGCGGTGCTCGCGGTGCCGCGCACGCTGGACTCCGGGGCTCACTTTCCCGACCGCGACCTGATCGTGGTCATCGCCAGCGGCGTCATCGTGCTCACCCTGCTCCAGGCGATGCTGCTCCCGGCCGTGGTGCGGTTCGCGCGGCTGCCACCCGACGACTCGGTGGCCGAGGAGATCCAGCTCGCCGAGGTGTTCAGCCTCGAGACGGCCCTTGCGGCCATCGACACCACCGCCGCCGAGCTCGACATCGACGAGCAGGTCGTCAGGCGGGTGCGACGCGAGCTCGACAAGATGCGTCTCCTGGTGGAGGCCGCAGGCACGGTGGACCACCCGGTCGTGGTCCATGACGACCAGTACACGAGCCTGTCGCTGGCTCTTCTGGCGCGACGGCGCGATGCCCTGATCGAGCTGCGCGACACCCGGCGGATCGACGACATCGTGCTGCGGCTGGTCCAGGCCCGGTTCGACAACGAGGAGGTCCGGCTGTCCCGGGCGCGACCACCCGAGTGAGGGTCGGGCTGCGTACGTCGCCCGGTCGGCGTCGCGGGCCGGTCACGCGAGCGGCTCAGCGTGCCCCGCGGACGCGTCTCCGGCTTGCCGTCGCGCCAGCACCAGGCCCGCGGACCATCCCGGCAGTCGACCGTGCGTCGGCGGGATGATCGTGCCCATGTCGTGGCCGGTGCGGGCCAGCACCCACGCCACCATCGAGTTGGAGTTCCACATCTCTCCGGCCCCGATCTCGTCCCTGCCCCACGTGAGCGTCGGCACCTGGGGGAGCATCCGCAGCACGGCAGCGACGCGTTCGGGGTCGTCGGTGGTGCGTACCGGGCTCTCCACCGCCTCGGCCAGGTCGGGGACGACACCGCCCGCCCAGCACCGCACCTCGTAGCGGAACAGCCGGAACCGACCGAGCCACCGGGCCCCGACCGGGCCCTCGCACACGACCCCGCGGTCCTCAGCGGCCACGTTCCACACGGGCCCCATCTCGACGGCGTACGTCACGTCGTCGGCCCGCACCATCAGCGCACAGTGGTAGAGGTCCAGCGGCGCCCGGTGCTCACGCCGCGACACCCACCACTCGTACGCCCGACCGTTGCGGCGGACGACGTGGCCTCCGGCGCCCAGCGGCAACCAGTACAGGTCGACCCACGCGGGGGCGGAGCTGGCCATCGCGATCACCTCGCGACCAGTCAAGCCCACCTGCGCCCGCCGGTGAAGAGGCCAGCATCCACCGAGCGGTGGATGGCTGGCTCCACCGGACGTCACCAGAATTCAGCTGTCACCGTCGATCCGCCGGAGCGGCCTCCGGCACCACGTTGGATGCATGACCATCATCGAAGTGGACCGCCTCAGCCAGCGGTACGGCGACCAGACCGTCGTCGACGAGATCAGCTTCTCCGTGGAGCGGGGCGAGATCCTCGGCATCCTCGGTCCCAACGGGGCGGGCAAGACCACCTGGCGCCGTGCCGAGAACGAACCCGTGCGAGATCGGAGACGGGGGAGCGGCGGGCGTCCATTCGCTCGTCGACCGGGGTGATGTCGTCCTGCAGTCGTTATGCTCCGCCCATGGTCAGTCGACGCAAGGTCACCGACGTGCGACGCCTCCTCGAGGCCGCGGAGGCCGCCTCCCCGGTGCGGGCGGTGGACCAGGTGGCGCGCGAGCTCGGGCTCGCGTTCGGCGCCGCACATGTCTCCTTCCTGGTCACCGACCTGTCAGGGCGCGCGCTGGTACGCCTGGCGCACGTGCCGATCGCGCAGGACCCGGCACCGCATGGTGGCTCGACCGGTCAGGACCAGCGTCGCGCGGAGGAGGAGTCCGCGAGCACGGTGCCCTTCGACGGCGGGCCCGAGGAACAGGCCGTACGCACCCAGACGATCCAGGTGCTGCCGCCGGACGGGGCAGCCGCGAGGGCAGGTGTCGCGGGCATGTGGCGTGTGCTGGCCCCGGTGACTGAACGCGGCGAGTCCATCGGTCTGCTCGAGATGTACCTCCCGGACGCACCCGATCCCGAGAGCGTGGACGAGATCGCCCAGGTGGCGCACCTCCTGGCCTTCGTCGTGATCGCCAATCGCCGCCACACCGACCTGTTCGAATGGGGGCAGCGCAGCCGGGAGTTCAGCCTCTCGGCCGAGATCCAGCAGCGGCTGCTTCCCGAGTCGCGTACGTGCGAGGCAGCCGCGTTCACGCTCGCGGCGTGGCTCGAACCCGCCGCCACCATCGCCGGCGACACGTTCGACTACTCCCAGGCGCGCGACTCGCTGCACCTCTCGTTGACCGACGCGATGGGCCATGGGGTCAACTCCGCCTTGACGGCCAGCGTCTGTCTGGGCGGCCTGCGAGGGGCGCGGCGCCAGGGCCTGTCCCTGCTCGACCAGGCATCGGCCACCAACAGTGCCCTGGCCGAGCACGCCGACAGTCGTGCTGGCGACGACTTCGTCACGGGCATGATCGGCCGCGTGGACCTGGACACCGGCACCATCGAGGTCATCAACGCCGGCCACGTCCCGCCCTACCTCCTGCGGAGGTCGGAAGTGACCATGCTCGACCTCAAGGTCGACCTGCCGTTCGGCCTGTTCGCAGAGAGCACCTACGAGAGCACCCGAGTGAGCCTCGAGCCCGGTGACCGCCTCGTCTTCGTGACCGACGGCATGCTCGAGCGCAACGTCGCCGGCATCGACCTGGCCGGTTCGATCCGTGACACAGCGGCTCTCCACCCGCGAGAAGTCGTCCGCGTCCTGGCTGACAGAGCCCTCGAGGCCGCCGGGCACGCCTTGGAGGACGACGCCGCGGTCCTGATCCTGGACTGGCACGGCCGGCACGAGGAGTCCAGGGACTCCGTCTCCGGGGCGGACCCGTCGCGCGCGAGCGGTCCCCACGCGTAGGGCGCCACTGGGGGAGGGGGATCAGCATGGAGAACGTCGTCCGCTGGACCGTGGTCGTCGTGCTGACGGTGCACGGGCTCATCCATCTCCTCGGTGTGGCCAAGGGGTTCGGCTGGGCCGATGTCCCGCAGCTCAAGGCGCCAATCGGGACTCGCTCCGGGCTGCTGTGGTTGCTGGCTGCGGCGCTCGTCCTGACCGCCGCCGTCCTGCTCGCGGTCGGCGCACCCACGTGGTGGTGGCTGGTCGCCGCTGCGGCTGCGGTGGTCTCCCAGATCGCCATCGTGACCTCCTGGGAGGACGCGAAGGCCGGCACGGTCCTCAACGTGCTGCTCGCCGTCGTCGCGGCGTACGGGTTCGTCTCGGTGGGGCCTCCCAGCTTCCACGCCCGGTGGGACAGGCAGGCGAGCGAGGCACTCACCGACGTGGACGCCGCGCCCCCCGTGCTCCTCGAGGAGGACCTGTCGGGGCTTCCGGAACCACTCGCGACCTACGTCCGACGCTCCGGCGCCGTCGGGAAGCCCCGCGTCACCAGCCTGTACGCGCACTTCCACGGCCGCATCCGCAGCGGCCCGGAGGCGGCGTGGATGCCTTTCACGGGCCAGCAGGTCAACACGTTCGGAGAAAGGCCGCGCCGGCTGTTCCTGATGGATGCGACCAGGTCGGGGTTGCCCGTCACCGTCCTGCACGAGTACGCCGACGCGACCGCCGCCATGCGCGGCAGGGTCCTCTCGCTGGTCACAGTGGTGGACGCCTCCGGCGAGGTGATGGACCGGGGAGAGACGGTCACGGTCTTCAACGAGCTCGTCGTGCTGGCGCCCGGTGCGATCGTCGACGCTCCCGTCCGGTGGACGAGCCTGGACGCCAGGCGCGTCCGCGGAGACTTCACCCTCGGTGACCAGACGGTCTCCGCCGAGCTGGTGTTCGACGCCGACGGCGACCTGGCCGACTTCGTCTCCGAGGACCGGTCGCGGGCCTCCGAGGACGGGAAGTCGTTCGTGCGACAGACCTGGTCCACCCCGTTGTCGGGGTACCGCGACAGCGACGGACGCCGCCTGCTCACCAGCGGTGAGGGGCGGTGGAAGGACCCCAAGGGCTGGTTCGCCTACATCGAGCTCGAGTTCGACGCCATCGACTACAACGTGCGAAGCCTCGAGGCAGCCGGCGGCTGAGGGTTACCGTCCTGCTCGTTCATCCGAACCGCCCAACCGCAGGACGAGAGCGGCCTACAGTTCGCTCGTGCCCCTGTGGAAACGCCTCACCCTGCCCGCGTCGGGCTCGTGGTCTTCGCAGTTGCCACCTTGGGCGGGTTCGTCGGCCTCTGTTGGTGGTGGGGCGTCGGCTTCGACGAGGCGGAAGCGCTCGGAACGGCCACAGCGTTGACGGACGCCGCGATGGTGGCGAGCTTCTGGCTGGCCGCCCGTCCCCAGGCCTGGCGTGACCGGGTGGAGGTCGTCGCGATGGACGGGTTCACCGGCTTCAAGACCGCCACCACCGAGGAGCTGCCCGACGCGGTGACGGTGATGGATCCCTTCCACGTGGTCCGCCTGGCCGGCGATGCCCTGGACCGCTGCCGGCGCCGGGTCCAGCAGAACCTGCACGGCCACCGAGGCCGCAAGAACGACCCTCTCTACCGCGCCCGGCGCACCCTGCACACCGGCGCCGCCCTCCTCACCGACAAGCAGCGACGGCGGTTGCGCGACCTGTGCACCGCCTGGCTCACGGTGACGACGTGGTCCCCGATGGTTCCTTCGCCGGTGCACACGGTGTAGGTACCGGTGGTGGCGTCCGGCTCGCAGGTGCCGCTCAACGTCCAGTCATCGGCGCCTGCGTCGGCACCGAGCTGCTCGAGCGCAGCGGCGTTCAACAACGTGTCGGACTCGTAGCGGCGGTGGACGCTGGGGCACGGCACCGAACCACCGAGGCACAGCAGCCGGGGAGGCTCGATGATCTCCTCGGTGAGCGTCCACTCCGAGGCAGGGGTGAACCTTGTCGGCGACGCCGGTGATCTCCTCGGTCGAGCCTGCACGGATCAGGAGCCAGGCGAGCGCCCCGAGCACGACCACCAACGTCACGCCGAGCGTCACCGGCGGCCGTGAGCTCACGATCTCTCCCCTCGCGTCGTGTGTCGTGGGCCAGATTCACAGAACCAGGGTCCATGTGTGCGCGAGATGCACCGGTTCATGAGGGAGGTTCGAACATGCAGACGCTGGTCGGTGGCGATGCCGACCTGGGCGAACGGGTCCGGCGAGCGGGTTCTGCCCGTTCCACCACGGTTCCTGCGCGGTCGACGGCGCCCCATTCGCGCTGACTCCGCGCCGGGCCCGGGAGTCGCGCGGGTTGCGCTTTGATGTGGTGGGGCTCACAGTGATGAGGGACGGGCCTAACTCGGGAGCAGGCGATGGTGAACCTTCGACGACTGACCGCAATGACCGCCGCGTGCACGATGGCGGTGGCCACGCTCTCCATCGCCACCGACGCGAGCCTGACCCCGGCGGCCGCGGACCCGCCGACGGGCGGGACCACGATCGTCGACGAGACGTTCACCGGCCGCACGGTCGCGGATCCCGCGTGGACGGTCCAGGGCGACACCTGTCTGACCGGGGCCATCACCGCGCCGCCGGCGGGAGCGGCGCAGATCCCCACCTGCGCGCGGCACCGCAACGGCCCGGTGCCCACCCTCGGCGCCACGCCCGGCTACCTCCAGCTCACCGACACGACCACGCAGCGGGCCGGCAGCGTGCTCTACAACAGCCCGATCCCGGCCACCGCCGGCGTGACCATCACCTTCGACCAGTTCCAGTACGGCGGCACCGGGGCCGATGGCATCGGGTTCTTCCTCGTCGACGGCTCCACCGACCTCACCGAGACCGGTGGAGCGGGCGGGAGCCTGGGCTATGCCCAGCGGATCATCGACGACGACATGGAGCCGGGCATCACCGGCGGCGTGCTCGGCGTCGGTCTGGACGCCTTCGGCAACTACTACGACGACGGCGAGGGCCGCGGGTCCGGCTGCCCCGAGGGCGAGCGCTCGCCCTCGACCGCGGAGGGCGCGGTGGCCCCGAACGTGATCACGGTGCGCGGACCCGGCAACGGTGCCACCGGGTACTGCTACCTCGCCTCGACGACCCCGGAGAACCCGACCGACCCGGACGATCCCGGCACGACCCTCAACGGCGGCAACGGGACCCTGCGGGCCCGCACCCTCGCGGCGTCCTGGCGCCAGGTGAACATCACCGTCACCCCGGCGCCCGACCCGCGGATCATCGTCCAGGTCCGCTACAACCCCAGCAACCCTGCCAGCCCGTGGGTCACCGAGCTCGACATCCCGGCACCGGCCGGCCTGCCGAGCACCTACAAGTTCGGGCTCTCGGCCTCCACCGGCGGCCAGACCGACGTCCACCTGATCCGCAACGCGGTCGTGCGTTCGGTCAACCCGCTCGCGCAGCTGCAGCTGGAGAAGCAGGTGGACCGCAGCGCCGGGACCCTGCCGGCCGTGATCACCGCGGGGACCGTCATCCCCTACCAGTACACCGTGACCAACGCCGGCCAGGAGCCCCTGTCGGCCCTGTCGATCGCCGACGACACCATCACCGGTCCGATCACCTGCGAGGCCACCACCCTGGTCCCAGCGCCAGCGGCCGGATCGACCACCGTGTGTCGAGGCACCTACACGGTCACCGCCGCCGACGTCGACGCCGGCGAGGTCGTCAACGTCGCGACGGCCAACGCACAGAATCCCGGGGGTGACCCGGTCACCTCCCCGGAGGCCACCGTCACCGTGCCACTGGTCTCCCGCCTCGACCTCGAGAAGGATGTGCAGACCCCCGGACCGTACGAGGCGGGCCAGGAGGTGGAGTACCTCTACACCGTGACCAACACCGGCGGATCCACCGTCACGAACATCGCCGTCACCGACGACCTGATCCCCTCCGCGACGCTCGCGTGCGAGACCAACGTCCTCGCGCCCGGGGCCTCCACCACGTGCACCGGCACCTACACCGTCGACACCCGCCAGGCCGACCCGTCGGGGAGCATCGTCAACACCGCCGTCGCGGCGGGGGAGACCCCCGTCGGGCAGCCCGTCGAGTCGCCCGAGGCGCAGGCGAGCATCGGGGTCAACACCGACATCGCGGTCACCAAGACCGTCGACGACCCCGAGCCGGCGGTGGGCGACACCGTCACCTTCACCGTCACCGCGACCAACAACGGCCCGGCGATCGCCACCGACGTCCTCATCACCGACCTGCTGCCCGAGGGGCGCCTGACGCTGCTGAGCTCGAGCACCGCCGGACCCCAGCCGTCGACGTACGCCGCCGGCACCGGCGCCTGGTCGATCCCGAACCTGCCCGTCGGCAACGCCGTCACCCTCACCATCACCGCCCGGGTGGACACCAACGGGGTGGTCTCCAACACCGCGAGCCTGACCAGCCTCGACCAGCTGGACACCAACGCCGCGAACAACAGCGCCACCGTGACCTTGAACCCCGCGGCCCTCGACCTGGCGGTGACCAAGGAGGTCATCGGGTCCGCGCAGGTCGCGGCGGGGGAGCCGGTGACGTTCCGGGTGACCGTCACCAACCTTGGGCCGCGCCCCGGCACCGGCATCACCGTGACCGAGGAGCTGCCCCCGGGCCTGACCTTCCGACCCGGGGACTCCGGCGGCACCGGCACCTACAACCCGGCCACCGGCATCTGGACCATCGGTGCGCTCGCCGTCGGGGCGTCCGCGACGTACGACTTCGTCCTCGACACCACCGCGCCGGGCACGTTCACCAACGCCGTCAGCATCGCCAGTGTGTCGCCGACCGACATCAACAGCGCCAACGACTCCGCATCGGCGTCCGTCGACGTGCGTACGCCGAACGCGGACCTCGTCATCGTCAAGGGCGTCTCCGACGAGGAGACTGTCGTCGGCGACAACGTCACCTACACGGTCACGGTCCTCAACCGCGGGCCCGACACCGTGCGCGACGTCTTCGTCACCGACACCGGCCCGGAGGGGATCACGATCCTCGACAGCACCGCCTCACAGGGCACCGTCGACCTCCCCGGCGGACGCTGGGACGTCGGCACGCTGGCCTCCGGGGCCAGCGCCACCCTGTCCATCACCGCGCGGCTCGACACCGAGGGCACCAAGGTCAACGTCGTCACCGTGGCGGCGCCGCTGCTGGACGACCCCACCCCGGCCGACAACGAGTCCTCGGCCACCGTCACCACCCTGGGGCCCGCGGTCGACGTGGGGGTAGCCAAGGACGTCGCCCGTCCCGACGGCGACGATGACGTCTCGGCCGTCCCGCTGGACCAGGACGTGGTGTTCACCGTCACCGCGACCAACAACGCCGTCGCCGGGGCGCCGGCGACGACGGCCACCAACCTCGTCTTCGACGACGTCCTGGAGGAGGGGCTGACCTACGTCTCGTCCACGGGCGACGGCACCTTCGACGCCGAGACCGGCACGTGGAGCCTCGACTCGCTGGCCGTCGGGGCGAGCGCCACCCTCACGATCCGGGCCACCGGGACCGTCGTCGGGCAGCGCAGCAACACCGTCGGCCTGAGCACCCTCGACCAGCGCGACGTCGACGAGACCAACAACTCCGCCTCGGCCACCGCGACGTTCGTGGAGCTCGCCGACCTGGCGATCACCAAGACCGTCGACCAGCCGATCGGCCAGCCGGGGGACACGGTCGTCTACACGATCACCATCACCAACAACGGCCCCAACGCCACCGACGACACGGTCACCGAGGACCCCGCCCTCATCCAGGCCAACATCACCGGACACACCACCGACAACGGGACCTTTGACGAGGCGAACCGCATCTGGACCATCCCGAGGCTCGAGGCGGGGGCGACGGCGACCCTGGAGGTGTCCGTCCTCATCAGTGCTGACGCGTCGGGGCACTATCGCAACCTGGTCGCGATCCAGGAGTCCCGGGTCGACGACCCGAACCCGGACAACAACACCGCCAACACCGAGCTGTTCGTCCCGGCCGCGGACATCGCCGTCGAGAAGACCGTCGACGACCCGACGGCCGTGGTCGGCGAAACGGTCACCTTCACCGTCGGGGTGCGCAACCTGGGCCCGGACCCCGCCGAGGACGTCACCGTCGACGACCTGCTGCCCGAAGGGCTCGAGTACGTCAGCAGCACGGCCTCGGTCGGGACCTACGACCCGGACACCGGGGTCTGGACCATCGGTGACCTCGACCCCGCCGACCTGCCCGCGACCGACCCCCAGTCGGAGCTGCAGATCGAGGCTCGTGTCGCCCAGACCGGTGCGCTCACCAACACGGCGGATTCCGACCGGTCCGATGGGCTCCCCTACGACCCCGACCCGACCAACAACTCCGACTCCGCCACCGTCAACGGCGACGAGGATCCGGCACTCGCGATCGTGAAGACCGCGAGTCCAAGCACCGTCTCCGCGGCTGGGCAGCGGGTGACCTACCGGTTCCGCATCACCAACACCGGCGACGTCCCCCTCAGCGCCGTCGCTGTCCTTGAGGGAGGGTTCACCGGTGCCGGGAACCTGCCGACCCCGACCTGCCCGCCGGCAGCCGAGAGTCTGGCTCCCGGCGCGAGTGTCACCTGCACCACCGTCTACGTCGTGCGGGCTGCCGACCTGTCCGCGCGACGGCTGAGCAACACCGCGCGCGCGACCGGCATCGACCCGCTCGGCGAGCCCGTCTCCTCCGGGCCGGACAGCGCGGTGGTCCTGATCAGCCCGCCCGCCGAGCCGGAGATCACGACCCGTACCTCCGACCGCCGCGTCAAGCCCGGCGAGGCCTTCCACGACCGGGTGCGGGTGACCGGCCTGGCGCGCGGCACGTCGGTGCCGGCGACCGCCCGCCTCTACGGCCCGTTCGTGTCGCGTGCGGCGGCGACCTGTGGCCCGGGCAAGCTGGTGCGGACGCTCCGGTGGCGCGCGAGCGCCGGATGGAGCCGTACCGCGTCGGTGCGGATCAAGGCGCCCGGCGTCTACACCTGGCGGGTGTCCACCCGGGCGACCGCGGCCAACACCGCCGCGACCAGCCGCTGCGGCTTGGCCTCCGAGACGACGACGGTCGCGAAGCCGTCGTACCCCGTCCCGGTGGTCAACGGAGGGTTCTCAGGCGTCCTTCCGGGCCTCGGCGCCGAGCTGCGGGCGCCGACGGTGGTGCGGGGGCCGGGCTTCGGCCTGGACGCCCCCGTGATCACCACGAGGATCGCCCGTGGCGAGATGCGGCTGCCCGCCGATGTCGACGTGACAGCCTGGCTGCGCAAGTCCGCGGGGTACGGCGACGCGATCGGCACCTCGGTGATCGCCGGGCACGTCTCGGACCGCAGCGACCGGCCGGGTGCCATGTGGGGCCTGCGCCGCGCGCAGCGGGGCAAGGTGGTCACGGTGACCAGCGCCGGGAAGACCTACCGCTACCGGGTGACCGGCACCTCGACGTACCCCCGCACCCGCAAGCTGCCGCACCGGTTCTTCCAGACCACCGGCGCCCACCGGCTCGTGCTGATCAGCTGCACCAACCGGGTCCGCTACGCCAATGGCCGCTTCCACTACACGAAGTACCAGGTGGTCGTGGCCAAGCCGGTCCGCCGGAAGCGCTGACGGGCCGGCAGCGGACACGCGGTCCTCAGATGAAGACCGCGTGCTCGCTGAGCATGGCCGTGGTGGGCTCGGACAGATCGGCGTAGAGCGCGAGCTCGTTGAGGCTGGTGAACCGGCCGAGGTGGTGGCGGGCGTCGGCCACGCTGGTCGCCTCCTCGGGGGAGAGCCCGGCGAAGGTCGTGAGCTGCTCCGCGGGAAGCGCGTTGAGGTCCAGCAGGCCGCCGTCGTCGAGGTTGCGCGGCAGGTCCGGGCGGCCGACCCGCAGGTTGCGTGCGAGCGACGGGTCGCGCCGGGCGAGGGCGCGGTACTCCTCGCGCAGCCGCCGTCGCGCGAGCTCCTCCGCGACCCCGGGGAGGTCCTCGCTGGGCTGCGTGTTGCGGATGAGCACCGCGACGGTGAAGCGGAAGCCGGAGAGCCACTTCGCGGTCGGGATGTCGATGACCTCGCGCTCGAGCAGCGAGAGGACCTGGTCGGGGGAGAAGGTGAAGGCCTCCACCGCCTCGAGGATCCGGTCGAGCCCGGCGACCACGCCGTAGCGGCGACCGCGTGGCAGGTGGCGGGCGAAGGCCTCGAAGACGCAGTAGCGCTGCGCGGTCCCGTTGGCGATCGCCGCGCGCAGCATCGTCAGCTCGTACTGGTCGGTGAGCAGCGCGGTGCTGGCTGTGTGGCTGGCACATCGCGACCCGTGTTCAGATCGCGGTAGCCGAGCACCCTGCCGTCAGACAGCCACGCGTACGCCCGATTGATCCCGTTCTCGAAGCGCCACGAGATGTCGATCGACAACATGCCACGAGGATGCCGTGAGTCAACGGCCGTGTCTGGAGAAGTGCCGCATCCGGCTGAGGTGGGGGACGCCGACAGGGGGCGCTTCCGGCGCTATGGACTTGTCTCGCAACGTGAGCCACGATCGGCGGGTGCTGAATGATCTCTTGCGCCCGGACCTGTCAGTTGTCTTCTGCGGCACCGCCGTGGCCACCGCGTCGGCCCGCCGTGGGCACTACTACAGCGGGCCAGGAAACAAGTTCTGGCAGTTGCTGCACGAAGCAGGCTTCACGCCGACGCGACTCAGCCCCGAAGAAGACGTTTCCCTGCTCGACCATGGTGTGGGGATCACAGACCTCGTCAAGAACGTCGCGCAAAGCCACGACAGAGGTCTCGACTTCAGTGGGACCCCACGCGTTGCGGCCCATCTTGAGACTGCAGCGCCACGATGGGTGGCCTTCAACGGTCTGACGGCAGGGCGGGCCGCAGCGGCGCAGTTGGGGCTTGCCCGCAGAAAAGACGTCCACCTCGGAGAGCAGCCCTGGCACGTCGGGCAGAGCCGGGTGTTCGTTCTTCCCAGCAGCAGCGGGGCGCACGCCACCATGCCGTACGGGGAAAAGCTTGCATGGTGGCGCGAACTACGTTCTGCCTCCGATGCGAGCCCTGCGTGACCGTTCGGCGGCGCCCTCTCTTCAAGCACCGTGACAGCGCCGTCTCTACGTCTCAGCCGACTCGATGCATCGAGTCGAGCAGTCGCGAGAAGGCGGCCTCGGTGATCACCGGGATCTCGTAGCTGCGAGCCTTGGCGGCCTTGCCGCTCTGTGAGTCCGGGTCGGCGGCGACCACGAGCTTCGTCTTCTTGTTGACACCGCCACACCTCAGGCCAGCTCGCTCCGCGAGTTCCTCCAATTGCCCCCGCGGCGCCGAGAGCTCACCGGTGAAGACAACTTGGTCACCGCTCTCGAGCTTGAAGGCATCGCTGGTGGACGAGCGGTCCGCCACCTTCTCGGCCCGATCCAAGGCGATCCGGACGAGGTCCCGGGGAAGGCCGAGCATGGCCGCCACACTGCTCAGGACGGTGTGCTCGGCCTCCGTCACCACCCCGTCCTCCCATGCAGCGATGGCCATGGCGTCAAGAAACGTCATGTGAACCGCCGCAACCTGGTCGCGATGCAGGCCGAGGTGCATGGCGACCTCGATCAGGGCCGCCTCCTCGTGCGCAGACAAGTACCCGTCAAGCATCGCTCTCTCGAGGACGTCCAGGTAAGCCTCGACCCGCGGTTCGGGGTTGCGAGGCAGCCGGGAACTGATGCGGTCAAGCCACTCATCCGGCCGCCGCTCGGCGCTCGCTCGAGCCTTCGTCGGGATCTTGCTGAGTCCTTCGAGCGCCGGCCACCAGTGGCTACGCGTGGAGAGGTTCGTCCCCTCCCACGGCACTGGGCGGGGGCTCTGGGAGAGATAGAAACCCAGGAGCCCGGCCACCGCTCTCGCATCACCGAGCGCAGTGTGTGCACGTCGCCGTGAGAGACGTTCGCCGCCGCGCAGCAGTCCTTCAGCTTGCGGGAGGCTCCCCGGAGGTACGAGGTGGAGAGCTGCATGGTGCACAAAGACGGAGTGGGCGGGCGGGTGCTGAGCCCGGCTCGCGAGAACTCGTGGTCGAGAAACTGCGTGTCGAAGCGGGCGTTGTGCGCGACGAGCGTGCGACCGCTGAGCAAGGTGATGACATGCGGCGCCACCTCTCGAAAGGTCGGGGCGTCTAGCACGTCACGGGCCGAGATCCCGTGCAGATCAGTTGGGCCCACGTCCCTGCCCGGATTGACCAGGGTCGACCATTCCTCGAGGACTTCGCCTTCGTCGGAGACGGACACGATGCCGATCTCGATGACGCGGTCATGTTGCTGCGGAAACAGTCCCGTGGTCTCGAGGTCGAGAACCGTGTAACCAGTCATGACGTCCTCTCGTCGATCGGTCGACAGGAAGGTACGACCCCGGGACCCGGTGCGCAGGCGATTCGCGAATGAGCGGTTGATCGCCACTCGGTATGAATGACTCGGAACGACGACGAGAGGCCCCGAGCTGACGCCCGGGGCCTCTCGCTCAAAGTGCAGGTCAGACCGCAGCGGTCTCCGCAGCCTCGGTCGGCTCGCCGCCGCCGCGCTGCTTGCGCACCTGGCCGAGCTCCGCGGGCTGCACGCGCATGAACGAGACCATCACGATCGAGGCCAGGATCATCAGGCCGGCAGCGGCCATGAAGGCAGCGGTCGCGCCCTCGGTGAACGAGGTCTGGAAGAGGACCGTGTCGAGCATGGTCTGACCGGCGCCCGGCACCACCATGTCGGGGTCGACGCCCGAGGCCTCGAGCAGGCCGCGTACCTCACCGATCACCGCATCGGAGCGGTCGTTGATGAAGTGCAGTGACACGGTGCTGAGCAGGCCCAGGCCGAACGCGCCACCGATCTGGGTGACGGTGTTGAGCACCGACGAGCCGACGCCCTGGTCCTCGGCCCGGATGTTGTGGATCGCGGTGAGCGTCATCGGCACGAAGACCAGACCCATGCCCAGACCCATCAGGGCCAGGAACGGGAAGAGGTCGGTGAGGTAGGTGAACGAGTCGCCACCGACACCCTCGCCGGCGAGCGTACGAGCCACGGCATGGGCGGGGGAGTCGTCGACCTCGTAGCGCGAGAAGCCGTAGAGACCACCCGCGGCGAGCAGGGTGCCGGCGCCGGTGATCCAACGGATCGAGAAGCGCGCGACCAGCTGCGAGGCGGCGATGGTGCCGACCATGACCGACATCGAGAACGGCAGGAACGCCAGTCCGGCGTTGAAAGGCTCGAAGCCGACGATGCGCTGCACGAACTGACCGTTGAAGTAGAACATCGACATCATCGCCATCGAGGCGAAGAGCATCGCGGCGAACGAGGTGCCCCGGGTGCGGTCCTTGATGATGCGCAGCGGGAGCAGCGGGTGCTCGACGCGCTTCTCGATGACCAGGAAGAGCACGATCAGGGCGATGCCGAGCAGGCCGAAGATGATCGTCTGCGGGTGCGTCCAGCCGCCGTCCGCGTCGCCCGCCTTGGTCAGGCCGTAGACCAGCGCGAACATGCCCAGCGTGCCGGTCAGCGCGCCCGGGATGTCGAGCGGGTTGCGGTTGCGCGCCGACTCGGCCAGCCAGCGCGGGGCCAGCAGGGCGGCGATGAAGCCGATCGGGGCGTTGATCAGCAGGGTCAGGCGCCAGCCGGTGACCTCCATGCCGAAGATCGAGTCGATGCCGGTGAGCCAACCGCCCACCAGCAGACCCATCGCGGCACCGATGCCGGACATGCCGGCGTAGATGCCCATCGCCTTGTTGCGCGGGGGGCCGGCCGGGAAGTTGGTGGTGATCAGGGCCAGCGCGGCGGGCGAGGCCAGTGCGGCGCCGACACCCTGCAGGCCGCGCGCGAAGAGCAGCATCCAACCCTCGGTCGCGAAACCGCCGAGCAGCGACGCCGTGCCGAAGATGATCAGGCCGATGGTGAACGTGCGGCGTCGTCCGAGCATGTCGCCGAGGCGACCACCGAGAATGAGCAGACCACCGAAGGTCAGGGCGTACGCGGTGACCATCCACGTCAGTGCTGCCTGGCTGAGGTCCAGGTCGCGCGCGACGTGCGGCAGCGCGATGTTGGTGATGGTCGCGTCGAGCACCAGCATCAGCTGGACGACGGAGATCAGGACCAGGGCCTTGCGCAGGCTCACGCCAGCGGCGGAGGCGCCGGACGGGGACGCAGCCGGCCCGCTGGCGGCTGCGTCGGGGAGGGAGTTGCTCATCGTTGTCCTCGGGGAAAGGTGGAGAGGGCCGAGTGCGGCCCACTGCATGCTAGGCCGTCGTGCCGACACGTGAAGCCGTTAGGTGGGACATGTTGTGCAGGAAACACTGGCGGCGACGGTGAGCGGCGAGGTGAGGTCGAGAAGTGTCGGGGGCGACAGGCAGGATGGACCCATGAGTGGTGACGAGGTCAAGGCGGCGACCCCCGAGGCGCGTGAGCGCCACCTGGTCCTGGCCCAGGAGGTCGACGAGGCGCGCTTCCGCTACTACGTGCAGGACCGCCCCACCCTCTCCGACGCCGACTTCGACGCCCGGATGCGCGAGCTGGAGGCGCTGGAGGAGGAGTTCCCCGAGCTGCGTACGCCCGACTCCCCGACGCAGAAGGTGGGGGGAGCGGTCTCGACCGAGTTCACCCCGGTCGACCACCTCCAGCGCATGGAGTCGCTCGACAACGCCTTCACGCCCGAGGAGCTCACGAGCTGGTACGAGCGCATCCTGCGCGACGGCATCACCTCCCCGGCCCTGCTCTGCGAGCTCAAGGTCGACGGCCTCGCCATCAACCTGCTGTACGAGGACGGGCGCCTCGTGCGCGCCCTCACCCGCGGGGACGGCCGGACCGGCGAGGACGTCACCCCCAACGTGCGCACCATCGCCTCCATCCCGCACCGGCTCACGCCCACCGAGGAGTTCCCGGTGCCACGTCGCATCGAGGTGCGCGGCGAGATCTTCCTGCCGGTCGAGGCCTTCGAGCGGCTCAACGCCGCGATGCTCGACGCCGGCAAGCCCGCCTTCGCCAACCCCCGCAACGCCGCCGCCGGCTCCCTGCGCCAGAAGGACCCGCGGGTCACCGCCACCCGCGACCTCGACATGGTCTGCCACGGCATCGGGGCCCGCGAGGGGTTCGACCCGGTCACGCAGTCCCAGGCCTACGAAGCCATGGCCGCGTGGGGGCTGCCCACCTCGAGTCGTGTGAAGGTCTTCAACAACCTCGACGACGTGCGGGCCTTCATCGTCGACCACGGCGAGCGGCGCCACGAGGTCGAGCACGAGATCGACGGCGTCGTGGTGAAGGTTGACGAGGTCGCCTCCCAGCGTCGGCTCGGCTCCACCAGCCGGGCGCCGCGCTGGGCGATCGCGTGGAAGTATCCGCCCGAGGAGGTCCACGCCAAGCTCCTGGGCATCGAGGTCAACACCGGCCGCACCGGCCGCGTCACGCCCTTCGGCCGGATGGAGCCCACCAAGGTGGCCGGATCCACGGTCGAGATGGCCACGCTGCACAACTTCTACGAGGTGAAGCGCAAGGACGTACGCCCCGGCGACACCGTGATCCTGCGCAAGGCCGGCGACGTGATCCCCGAGATCCTCGGCGCGGTCCCCGAGCTGCGTCCGGAGGGTCTGCCCGAGTGGGTGCCGCCGACGCACTGCCCAGCCTGCGGCACCGAGCTGGTCGAGCAGAAGGCCGGTGACAAGGACCGACGCTGCCCCAACCACCGCTCCTGCCCCGCCCAGCTGATGGAGCGCGTCTTCCACGTCGGATCCCGCGGCGCCTTCGACATCGAAGGGCTCGGCTACGAAGCCGCCCGCGCCCTGCTCGACGCCGGCGTCCTCACCGACGAGGGCGACGTCTTCGCCCTGAGCGAGGACGACCTCCTGCGCACCGAACTCTTCACCCGGGCGCCGAAGAAGGGGGAGGAGGGCCGCCAGCTCACCGCCAACGGCCGCAAGCTCCTCGACAACCTCCAGGTGCGGACCAAGGCGCCGCTGTGGCGGGTGCTCGTCGCCCTCTCGATCCGCCACGTCGGCCCGACGGCCGCCCGCGCGCTGGCCACCGAGTTCGGCACGATGGAGGCGGTCCGCACGGCCGACGAGGAGACGCTCGCCCAGACCGAGGGTGTCGGCGGGATCATCGCCGCCTCCGTGCGCGAGTGGTTCGACGGGCCGGAGGGGGAGTGGCACACCGGCATCGTGGACAAGTGGGCCGCTGCCGGCGTCACCATGGCCGACGAGCGCGACGAGTCGGTGCCCCGCACGCTGGAGGGGCTGACCGTCGTCGCGACCGGCTCCTTGGTCAACTTCACCCGCGACTCGGTCAAGGAAGCGATCATCACTCGCGGCGGCAAGGCTTCGGGGTCGGTGTCGAAGAAGACCGACTACGTCGTGGTGGGCGACAACGCCGGCTCCAAGGCCGAGAAGGCCGAGCAGCTGGGCGTGCGCATGCTGGACGAGGCGCAGTTCGAGAAGCTGCTCGCCGAAGGGCCGGCGGGGCTGGGCGACTGAGGCTGGCCCTCAGGAGCGCAACTTCTCCAGCACCAGATCCGCTGCTGCCTGCTGGCCCTCCGCGAACGGATGGAACTGCAGCGCCCGGGAGAAGTCGGTCTCCGGGCCGTTGACCCACGGGTCGTCGGAGCAGATGTCGTGACCCTCGCTGGCGCTCCACAGGTCGACCAGCTCGGCGTCGGTGGCCTCGGCCGCCCGGCGCAGCGCCTGGTCGAGGCGCTCGGCGACCTCACGGGCGTACGCGTTGTCCCCGCGCGCCAGCATGAGGTTGTCGCAGCCCTTCTTCGGCGTGAGTTGCGGATAGTTGACCAGCAGGATCCTGGCCTCGGGGCTGCGCTCGCGGACCTCCTCGATGACCGTGCGCACCCGCTTCTGCGTACGTCCGACCGCCTCCGTCAGCACGTCACGACCGCCCCGCTGCAGGGACTCGCGGCACGGTGCCCCCTTCGGGTCGCGGTCGGCGAGCTGCGGGCAGCGGCCGGTCAAGGTGGCGAAGACGTTGAAGTCGTTGCCGCCGATGCCAATCGTGACCAGGTCGGTCTCCGGGGTCAGGGCCTCGAACTGGGGCGGGACCCGCTGCTGGAGCACCGTGGTCTGGGGCTTCGTCATGTGGGTGGTGTCCGCCGCCGAGCAGCTCACGTCGACCAGCTCGGTCGCCGGTCCGTTGCCGGCCGCATCCCGCAGACCCCTGGCCACCAGGGAGGGGTAGTTGCCGGTCGAGCGGTAGCACCCCAGCGCCTCGACGGCGTTGGGGACGAAGGGAGCGGCGGTGAACGAGTCGCCGAGCGCGACGTAGCGCGTGGGCACGTCGGTGGTGGCCGTCCGTCCGCCGGACTTCTCGCCCCCGTCGTCGGTCGACGAGCAGCCAGCGACGAGGGCCACGAACGCCAGCGCCACGCCTGCGGCGAGCATGCGATGCCGTCGCTCCAGCGGCTGACGGGCGGGTCTGGTGCGGCTCATCGTCTCCCTCTCGTTCCCCTCGTGTCCCGCTCGTGTCGGAGTGTCGAGCCTACGTGTGGGTCCCACGCCGGGGGAGTGGGCGTGGAGTCCCTAGGATGGGGCGTGACCTCGTCCGTCCTTCGACGGACGATGGATCCCTCGATTCGCCAGGTAAGGAAAACCATTGCCCGAGATCACCCGCGACGAGGTCGCGCACCTGGCCGACCTGGCCAGGATCGACCTCTCCGACGCCGAACTCGACCACCTCGCTCCTCAGCTGAACGTGATCCTCGAGTCGGTCGCCTCGCTGAGCGAGGTGGCGAGCGCCGACGTGCCGCCCACCTCGCACCCGCTGCCGCTGACCAACGTCTTCCGTGAGGACGTCGTACGCCCGGGGCTGAGCGCCGAGCAGGCGCTCGCCGCCGCCCCGGCGAGCGCGCAGCAGCGATTCATGGTTCCGCGCATCCTGGGAGACGAGCAGTGACCAACTGGACCCGCAAGACCGCCGACGAGCTGGCGCAGGCCCTGGCCGCCGGTGAGGTGACCAGCGTCGAGCTGACCCAGGCCCACCTCGACCGCATCGCAGCCGTCGACGGCGACGCCGACGCCGGCGTCCACGCCTTCCTCCACGTCGACGCCGAGGGCGCCCTCGCCCAGGCGAAGGCCTCCGACGAGCGCCGCGCCGCCGGCGCCCCCGCCTCCTACCTCGACGGCGTGCCGATCGCGGTCAAGGACGTGCTCGCCACCGAGGGCGTCCCGACGACCGTCGCCTCGAAGATCCTCGAGGGCTGGATCCCGCCCTACGACGCGACCGTGGTGAAGAAGCTGAAGGCGGCGGGCCTCCCGATCCTCGGCAAGACCAACATGGACGAGTTCGCGATGGGTTCCTCCACCGAGCACTCGGCCTACGGCCCCACCCGCAACCCGTGGGACCAGACCCGCATCCCCGGCGGCTCCGGCGGCGGCTCGGCCGCGGCCGTCTCCGCCTTCGAGGCGCCGCTCGCGATCGGCACCGACACCGGTGGCTCGATCCGCCAGCCGGCCGCGGTGACCGGCTCGGTCGGCGTCAAGCCCACCTACGGCGGTGTCTCGCGCTACGGCCTCGTGGCCATGGCCAACTCGCTCGACCAGGTCGGTCCGGTGACCCGTACGGTCCTGGACTCCGCGCTGCTGCACGAGCTGATCGGCGGGCACGACCCGCTCGACTCCACCTCGATCGACGCCCCCGTCCCGGCGTTCGCCGACGCCGCCCGTGAGGGTGCCGCCGGTGACCTCACCGGCCTCAAGGTCGGTGTCATCACCGAGCTGCACGGCGACGGCTACCAGGCCGGCGTGCTGGCCCGCTTCAACGAGTCGCTCGACCTGCTGCGCGCGGCTGGTGCCGAGGTCGTCGAGGTCTCGTGCCCGAGCTTCGTGCACGCGCTGGCGACCTACTACCTGCTGATGCCGAGCGAGGCGTCCTCCAACCTCGCCAAGTTCGACGCCATGCGCTACGGCGTGCGGGTCACCCCCGAGGGTGACCCGAGTGCCGAGGACGTCATGCGGGCCTCCCGCGACGCCGGCTTCGGTGACGAGGTCAAGCGCCGCATCATCATCGGGACGTACGCCCTCTCCAGCGGCTACTACGAGGCCTACTACGGCCAGGCCCAGAAGGTGCGCACGCTCATCACGCGCGACTTCGAGGCCGCCTTCGAGCAGGTCGACGTCCTGGTCAGCCCGACCTCGCCGACCACCGCCTTCAAGCTGGGCGAGAAGCTCGACGACCCGATCGCGATGTACCTCAACGACCTCGCGACCATCCCCGCCAACCTGGCCGGCGTGCCGGGCATCAGCCTGCCCAACGGTCTGGCCGACGAGGACGGGCTGCCGTCGGGCTTCCAGATCCTCGCCCCGGCGACCGAGGACGTACGTCTCTACCGCGTCGGCGCTGCCCTCGAGGCTGCGCTGGAGAAGAACTGGGGCGGTCCGTTGCTCGACCGCGCCCCCGAGCTGGAAGGGGTGCAGGCATGAGCGCCACCGGTACCGCCGCGAAGCTGATGGACCTCGACAAGGTCCTGGCCACCTACGACCCGGCGCTGGGCCTCGAGGTCCACGTCGAGCTCAACACGAACACCAAGATGTTCTGCGGCTGCCCCACGGAGTTCGGCGCCGAGCCGAACACCCAGGTCTGCCCGACCTGCCTGGGCCTGCCCGGCGCGATGCCCGTGGTCAACGCCAAGGCCGTCGAGGCCGCCATCCGCATCGGCCTCGCCCTCAACTGCGAGATCGCCGAGTGGTGCCGCTTCGCCCGGAAGAACTATTTCTACCCGGACATGCCGAAGAACTTCCAGACCTCGCAGTACGACGAGCCGATCGCCTTCGAGGGCTTCATGGACGTCACCATCGAGGGTGACGACGGCGAGCCGGAGAACTTCCGCGTCGAGATCGAGCGCGCCCACATGGAGGAGGACACCGGCAAGTCGCTGCACGTCGGTGGCGCCACCGGCCGCATCCACGGTGCCGACTACTCGCTGGTCGACTACAACCGCGCCGGCATCCCGCTCATCGAGATCGTCACCAAGCCCATCGTCGGCGCCGGCGCGAAGGCCCCGGCCGTCGCCCGGGCGTACGTCGCCCAGCTGCGCGAGCTGATCCTCGCGCTCGGCGTCTCCGACGCCCGCATGGACCAGGGCTCGATCCGCGCCGACGTCAACCTCTCGCTCGCCCCCAAGGGCACCGAGAAGCTCGGCACCCGCACGGAGACGAAGAACGTCAACTCCCTGCGATCGGTCGAGCGGGCGGTGCGCTACGAGATGCGCCGTCACGGCGCGATCCTCGCGGGCGGCGGCAGCATCCTGCAGGAGACCCGGCACTGGCACGAGGACACCGGCGTCACCACGTCGGGTCGCGAGAAGTCCGACGCCGAGGACTACCGCTACTTCCCCGAGCCCGACCTGGTGCCGGTGGCGCCGACGCGGGAGTGGGTCGAGGAGCTGCGCGCCACCCTGCCCGAGAACCCGACCGTCAAGCGGGCCCGCCTGCAGGCCGAGTGGGGCTTCACCGACCTGGAGATGCGCGACACGATCGGTGCCGGTGCGTTCGGCCTGGTCGAGGAGACCATCGCCCAGGGCGCGGCCCCGCAGGCCGCGCGCAAGTGGTGGCTCGGCGAGATGGCCCGTCGCTCCAACGAGACCGGCGTCGAGATCACCGAGCTGGGGATCACCCCGGCCGACGTGGCGAAGATCCAGGCGCTCGTCGACGCGAAGACGATCAACGACAAGCTGGCTCGCCAGGTCATCGAGGGCGTCATCGCCGGTGAGGGCACGCCCGAGGAGGTCGTCGAGAAGCGCGGCCTGGCCGTGGTCTCCGACGACGGCGCGCTCTCGGCGGCCGTCGACAAGGCGATCGAGGCCAACCCCGACGTGGCCGACAAGATCCGCGACGGCAAGGTGGCCGCAGCCGGTGCCCTCATCGGCGCGGTGATGAAGGAGATGCGCGGACAGGCCGACGCCGGCCGCGTGCGCGAGCTGATCATCGAGAAGCTCTCCTGACCCACGGCGTACGCCCCGCGCACCCACGCTGAAACTGCGGAGTTGATGGCGCGACACCCCGGTGTCGCCCCCATCAACTCCGCAGTTTGCGTTGTGCCTGAATCACGCGCCGCGCGTGGTCGACCGCACAGTCGGCCGACTCCTCGCACGGGCACTTTCGGAGGTACAGTGAGCCGGTCGCGACACCAGTCGTGGCACCTCTTACGCCCGTCACGGGGAAAGCCGGTCCAAGTCCGGCGCTGACCCGCAACCGTAGGCACGGAGCAATCCGTGCGAGCCGGAACGCCTGTGACGACGCGTCCGAACACAACGCTGTCGTGGAAAACAGCGGGTTCGACTCCGTTGGAGTGGTCCCGCTGGTGCAGCGGGAAGGACACTCATGTTGCGCAGCACGCGCACCCGAGCCGCGTTCGTCGCGGCCACCGCCCTCGTCGTCACCGGCCTCGGCCACGTCCCGGCACAGGCTGCCAGCGACCCGACACCGGCGCAGCTCGCCGGCGACTGGATGCTCGGCAACCTCAACGCCGACGGTCTGCTCACCGGGGCCTACACGGACATCGACGGAAGCACGAAGACGTTCGTCGACCACGGAAGCACCGTCGACCTGGCGTTCTCGCTCGACGCCGCGGGTGGCCGTGACGCCGAGGTCGCGCAGCTGACCGACGCCGTCGCCGCGACGATCGCGGACTACACCACCGACGGAGACGCGACCTACTCCGGCTCGTCGGCCAAGGCGCTCGCCCTGGCCACCAGCGAGGGCCGTGACCCGCGTACCTTCGGTGGCGTCGACCTCCTGGCGCAGGTCGAGGAGACCGTCATCACCGCCGGCCCGTCGACCGGTCGTCTTCAGGACCTCGACCCGACGCCCACCGAGTGGTTCGACGACTACGCCAACACCATCGGTCAGGCGTTCGCTGCCCGGTCGCTGACCCGGGCCGGTTCCTCGTTGGCCGACGAGGCCACCGACTTCCTGCTGCTCCAGCAGTGCGACGCCGGGTTCTTCCGCCTCGACTTCACCAAGGACAAGGCAGCCACCGACCAGTCCTGTGACGGCGCCGCCGGCACGGTCGACGTCGACGGTCCGGACGTGACCGCGCTGGTGACGCTGCAGCTGGCCGCCATCGACGCCCCGGACGCCGACGTCACGGCAGCGCTCGCCGACGCCAAGGCCTGGCTGGCCGCCCAGCAGACGGCTGACGGTGGTTTCGGCAGCAGCCAGAACGGCACCAACGCCAACAGCACCGGCCTCACCGGCGCCGCTCTCGCCGCGCTCGGAGACAAGGCGCGGGCGACGAAGGGCGCGACCTGGCTGCGCGCTCGTCAGGTGATCGGCGCCTGCGACGGCAAGCTCGCCCCCGAGACCGGTGCGATCGCGTACGACGACGCCACCCTCGCCACCGGCCGCAAGGACGGCATCACCGACCCGCTCGACCGCCTGCAGTGGGTCATGTCCGGGGCCCAGGGCCTGGCCGGTCTGGCGTCCGCCCCGGCGACCACCAGCGCCGAGGGAGCCAGCCTGCGTACGCCGAAGTTCGCCAAGGCGGGCACGAAGCTCAAGGTCACCGTCCGCGGCCTCGCCGCCGGCGAGCGCGCCTGCGTCACGGGGCTGGGTGCCCCGCGTCAGGTGGTCGGCGCCGGGAAGCTGACGGTGACGGCGACGGTGAAGGCCGGCACGGTCCGCCCCACGCTGCGCACCGCGACCGAGTCGGTCCAGCAGGCCGGCGGCACCAAGGTGCTGGGCAAGAAGAAGCTCAAGGTCGCCCTCGCCAAGAAGCAGGTCACGCGCAACGCGAAGGTCAAGGTGACCGTCAAGGGTCTGGCCGCCGGTGAGAAGGTCACGATCAAGCTCCGAGGCAAGAAGGTCGCCTCCGGCACCGCCAACGCCAAGGGCGTGCTGACCCGCACGATCAAGGTTGGCAAGGCCAAGGGCGTCGCCAAGGTGAGCGTCCAGGGGCAGTACGCCACCCGCACCGGCACCGCGAAGGTCCAGGTGCGATGAGCTCGACCTCCGCCCGGAGGCGTCTCGCCGGGTCCGTCGCCGCACTCCTCGTGGGTGCGGCGGCGGGCATCGGCCTGCTCGCCCCTGCGCCCGCCCAGGCGGCCGCCTGCAGCGGCTCCTCGGGGGTCACCGTCGTCGTCGACTTCGCCGAGCTCGGGGGAGGGGTCACCGCAGGGTGCGCGACCGAGGGTGGGCGGGCCCGTGGGGTCTTCTCCGCGGCCGGCTACACGCTCAGCACCGCGACCAAGTCGCCGGGCTTCGTCTGCCGGGTCAACGGCCTGCCGGCCGACGACCCGTGCGTGGACGCAGCACCCTCCGACCGCTACTGGAGCCTGTGGTGGGCCGACGGCCAGGGCGGTTCGTGGGTCTACTCCTCCGCGGGCGTGGACGCCCTCAAGGTCCCCGACGGCGCCTACCTGGCCTTCGCCTGGCACCAGGGGAGCGGCAAGAGCCAGCCGCCGTCGACCGTGCCGGTGACCCGGACCGCGCCGACGAAGAAGCCTGCTCCGGAGAAGTCGCCCGCACCGAAGCCGGGTCCCGGGAAGAAGGGCGGTGGCAGCAACCCTGCACCCGCCCCGACCTCCGCGCCCTCGGCCGCACCCGGGACAGCTGGGGACAACGCCTCCGGTGCGCCCACGCCTGCGGCCTCCGGCTCTGCGTCGCCCACCGACAGCGCCTCCCCGGACGCCGACGAACCCACCCCGGGGGAGACCTTCTCGGTCGACCCCGAGCTCCCGGCAGCCGACCAGATCACGGCCGGCCCCGAGGACACGGTCACCTTCTCGGCCGAGGAGGTCGACGGGCTGCCCGCCTGGGTCCCAGCCGTGGTCGTGCTCGTGCTGGTGGGCGCCGTCGTCGCCGTCGTCCTCGTCCGCCGTCGTCAGGTCTGAGCGACATGACCGTCGTCGCCGACGCCCCCACCCACGTTCCCACCCGGCGGGTGCGGTCTCCTCGTGAGCTGCACCCGGTGGCGTGGTGGACGTGGGCAGGGGGCGTCGCGGCGGCGGCGTCCAACACCACGAACCCGTGGATCCTGGTGCTGCTCATCGCGGTGACCTGGCTGGTCGTGGTGAGCTGCCGCGGCGACGGCACGTGGGCGCGCTCGTTCAAGCTCTACCTCTGGCTCGCCGCGATCACCGTCGTGATCCGGGTCTTCTTCCGCGTGCTGCTCGGCGGCACCGACCAGGGCCACGTCTGGCTCCACCTGCCGACGATCCCGCTCCCGCAGTGGGCCGCCGGCGTCCAGCTGCTCGGCCCGGTGACCCGGGAGCAGGTGCTCGCCGGGCTCTACGACGGCCTCCAGCTCGCCGCGATCCTCCTCGCCTTCGGCGGCGCCAACGCGCTCGCCAACCCCAAGCGGTTGCTCAAGAACCTGCCGCCTGCGCTGTACGAGATCGGCAGCGCGCTCGTGGTGGCCGTCTCCGTGCTCCCGCAGCTCGTCGACAGCGCCCGACGGGTCCGGCACGCCCAGGAGCTGCGCGGTGGGGTGGAGGGACGGATCCGCGGACTTCGCCGCCTGCTCGTGCCCGTGCTGGAGGACGCCTTCGACCGTTCGCTCGGCCTCGCCGCCGGGATGGACGCCCGCGGCTACGGGCGCTCCGGCGACCTCGACCGTCGTACGCGCCTGGTCACCGGCTCCCTGATGGTCGCCGCCCTCGTCGGGACCTGCGTGGGGGTCTACGGCTTCCTCGACCGGACCACCCCGCGCTGGCTGGGGCTGCCGATGCTCGCCCTCGGCGCCGTCTGCGCCGTCGCCGGGATGGCCAGCGCCGGGCGCCGCGTCCGTCGCACCCGCTACCGCCCCGACCGGTGGCAGCCGCCCGAGGTCGTGATCGCCCTGAGCGGCGTCGCCGCGGCCCTCGGCGTGTGGTGGGTCGCGTCCGACACGATGACGGTGGCCCACCCGGGCGTGGTGGACCTCCCCGCGCTCACCCTGACCGCGCTGCTGGCTCCCTTGGTCGCCCTGGTGCCCCTGCTGGCGGCGCCACCACCGCTCACCGTTGCGAGCAGATCGACGCCGACCCCACCCACCCGCCCCGTCAGAGAGGAAGGACCGTCGTGATCGCGCTGCGAGGCATCGAGTTCGGCTACGACGACCAGCCCGTGCTGGCTGGCGTGGACCTGGAGATCGAGGAGGGCGAGCTCGTCCTGCTCGCCGGTCCCACCGGGGCCGGGAAGTCGACGCTGCTCGGGGTCGTCACGGGACTCGTGCCCACCTACTCCGGCGGGGTGCTGCGCGGCGACGTCACGTGGGAGGGCGAGAGCATCCTCCACCAGCCCGCCCGGGAGCGTGCCGGACGCATCGGCTTCGTCGGTCAGAATCCGGCGGCCTGGTTCGTCACCGACACGGTCGAGGAGGAGCTGGCCTACGCGATGGAGCAGCTGGGCCTGCCGGCGGCCACCATGCGGCGCCGGGTCGAGGAGACCCTCGACCTGCTGGGCATCGCCGACCTGCGTCACCGCGACCTGCGCACCCTGTCGGGTGGCCAGCAGCAGCGCGTGGCCATCGGCTCCGTGCTGACCATGCACCCTCGGCTGCTCGTCCTCGACGAGCCCACCTCGGCGCTCGACCCCACCGCCGCCGAGGAGGTGCTGGCCACCCTCACCCGGCTGGTGCACGACCTCGGCGTCTCGGTGCTGCTGGCCGAGCACCGCCTCGAACGTGTCGTCCCCTTCGCCGACCGGATGGTCCTCATGCGCGGTGACGGCACCATCGAGGTGGACGTCCCGCAGGTGGTGCTCGAGCGCTCGCCGATCGCCCCGCCGCTGGTCGACCTGGGCCGCTCGGTCGGGTGGAGCCCGCTGCCGCTGACGGTCCGTGAGGCGCGTCGGCGCGCAGCCACGCTGCGTACGCCCCTGGGCGAGGCCCTCGGCGCGCCGTCGACGTGCCCGGCCGACCGGCCCGCCCCCACGGGGAGCCCGGTGCTGGAGGCGCGCGGGTTGGCGGTGGCCCACCGCACCACCCGGGTGCTCGACGGGGTCGACCTGGCCCTGCACCCGGGACAGGTCACCGCGCTGATGGGGCGCAACGGCTCGGGGAAGTCCACGCTGCTGTGGACGCTCCAGGGGCGTCTGGCGAGGACGAACGGGACGGTGCTCAACGCGGGACGCGACCCGCACGCCGTGGCTCGCGAGGAGCGCCGCACGCTCACCGGGATGGTGCCCCAGAGCGCCGCGGACCTGCTCTACCTGGAGAGCGTCCACGACGAGTGCGAGGCCGCCGACGTCGCTGCGGGGGCCGACCCCGGGACCTGCCGCGCCCTGCTCGACCGGCTCGTGCCCGGCATCGACCCGGTGAGCCATCCGCGCGACCTCTCCGAGGGGCAGAAGCTGGCGCTCGCCGTCGCCGTGGTCCTCACCACCCGACCCCGCGTCCTGCTGCTCGACGAGCCCACCCGTGGCCTGGACTACCCGGGCAAGGAGGCGTTGTCGGCCATCCTGCGCGAGCTCGCGGACGAGGGGCACGCCGTGCTCGTGGCCACCCACGACGTCGAGTTCGTCGCGCTCACCTGTGACCGGGTCGTGGTGCTGGCCGAGGGTGAGGTCGTCTCGTCGGGACCGACCCGTCAGGTCGTGGCGGAGTCGCCGGCGTACGCCCCGCAGGTCACCAAGGTGCTCGGGCCGCCGTGGCTCAAGGTCTCCGAGGTGGAGAAGGCGTTGCAGGGAAGCCCGGCGTGAGCGGCGCGACGGAGACCTCGACGGCCCCGGCGCCCGTCACCGACCCCCGGATGCGGATCGGTCCGCGCTCGGCTCTCGTGCTGGTCCTGGTCTCGGTGGTCGGCCTGATGATGCTCGGCTGGCCCTTGCTGCTCGACGCCCCCGCCGACGGGACACGCGTCGACCCGCCCTTCCTCTTCATCGCCCTGATGCCCCTGCTGCTGGTGATGGTGCTTGCCGAGATGACCGAGGGCGGGATGGACGCCCGCACGCTGGCGATCCTCGGCCTGCTCTCGGCGATCAACGGCGTGCTGCGTGGACTGGGCGCGGGCGTGGCGGGAGTCGAGTTGATCTTCTTCCTGATGGTGCTGGCCGGACGAGTCTTCGGGCCGGCGTTCGGCTTCGTGCTGGGATGCACCTCGCTCTTCGTCTCCGCGCTCTTCACCGCGGGCGTCGGCCCGTGGTTGCCCTTCCAGATGCTGGTCGCCGGCTGGGTCGGCATGGGCGCCGGGTTGTTGCCGCGGGCCCAGGGGCGCCGCGAGATCGCGCTGCTGGTGGCCTACGGGGTCTTCGCCGCCTACGCCTACGGGCTGCTGATGAACCTGTGGGGCTGGCCGCTGGCCCTGGGCATCCAGGTGCCCGGCTACGAGGCGACCGAGCTCTCCTTCGTCTCCGGTGCCCCGCTCCTGGAGAACCTCCAGCGCTTCGGGCTCTACACGCTGGTCACCTCGACCGGCGGCTGGGACACCGGGCGGGCGGTCACCAACGCCGTCGCCATCGCCGTGGTGGGACCGGCCGTGCTGTCGACGCTGCGTCGCGCCGCCCGTCGGGCCACGGTCGTCCGGGTCGCCGCGCCCTGAGCGGGCGGGACCTCAGGGGCGTACGCGCAGGATCCGGTCGTCGCGCGCGGCCGGGTCGCCCCGCCCGTCGTGGTTCGACGTCGTGACCCACAGGCCGTCGTCATCGGCAGCGACGACGGTGCGCATCCGGCCGTACGTCCCGACGAAGTGGGCGGTGCTGTCGACCTCGTCGCCGTCGATCGTCACCTGCCACAGCCGTTCCCCACGCAGGGCACCGAGCCAGAACGAACCGTCGGCCCAGGCCAGGCCCGAGGGTGAGGCCTCGTCGGTGCTCCAGACCGCGACAGGGTCGGTGAGGCCGCGGGTGTTGCCGCCGTCGGCGAAGCCCTCGACACGCGGCCAGCCGTAGTTGGCGCCCGCCTGGATCCGGTTGAGCTCGTCGAAGGAGCTGGCCCCGAACTCGCTGGCGTAGAGCTGGCCCTCGTCGTCCCAGGCGAGACCCTGCACGTTGCGGTGGCCGATGGAGTAGACGGGGGAGTCGCCGAAGGGGTTGCCCGGTGCGGGACGGCCCTCAGCGGTGATGCGCAGGATCTTGCCGGCCAGCGACTTCTCGTCCTGGGCGAGGTCGGGAGTGCCGGCGTCGCCGGTGGAGACGTAGAGGAAGCCGTCGGGGCCGAAGGCGATCCGGCCTCCGTCGTGGAAGTCCGCCCGGGGGATCCCGGTGAGCACCGGCTTCCACGAGCCCAGTCGCTCGCCGTCGAAGGTCGTGGCCAGGACCCGGTTGTCGTCGGCGGTGGTGACGTAGACGAAGACCCGCTCGACCCCGGCCTCGGTCGACGTCGCGATGCCGAGCAGCCCTCCTTCGACGCTCGGGCCCTGACCGGGGTCCGTGCTGACCACGCCGAGGTCGGTGGTGGACCACGACCGGCCCTCGCCCTGCTTCGTCAGGTGCAGCACCTTCCAGGTGTCGCGCTCGGTGACCAGCGCCGAGCCGTCGGAGAGGAAGGAGATGCCCCACGGCACCCGCAGGTCGTCGGCGACCGCACCGCGTACGCGTGGCTCGCCGTCCGCTGTCGGTGACTCGGAGGGTGAGCCGGAGGCTGAGCCGGTGGGCGAGTCGGACGGGGACGGCGAGGGCGTGGGCGAGGCGTCGGGATCGCTCGACCCCGAGTCGCCGCACGCCGCCAGCAGCGGCGCGACCAGGCCGACCGCGATGACCGCGGAGAGACGACGTGGGGACCTGCGCACGGTGACCTCCCGAATTCGACGTGAGATCAGCGTAGCGACGGCGCCTGAAGGGCCCCGGACATGCAAACGCCCCGGCCTCCCGCTCACGTCGTTGTGGCCGGGGGACCGGGGCGGCCCTTGCAGGGAGCCCACGAAGAACACTAGGAACGGCTCGCGTCGCACGAGTCACGCTCGTGTGACATCTGTGTGAACGATCCGAGGGCCTGCGAAGCCCCTGCGGCCCTTTCGTCGGACGCCCGTGAAGGCGCCGAAAAAACGTGTTTCCACGGTCACCCTGCAGGCGTACGGTGGTTGATCGGGTGCGACGCTGGCGGGCGGACGTGCCCCTGGTGAATGGGGAGAGAGATGACGAGTCCGAGGACCGACGAGCCGGCGATCGAGGCCATCGACCTGGTCAAGCACTACGGCGAGACCGTGGCCGTGGACGGGGTCAGCTTCAGCGTGCCGCGCGGCACCGTGATGGGGCTCCTGGGGCCCAACGGTGCCGGCAAGACGACCACCGTGCGGATGATGACCACCCTGACCAGGCCCACGAGTGGCACGGCCAGGGTCGCCGGTCACGACGTGGTCGCCGATCCGGACGGGGTACGCCGGTCGATGGGCCTGACGGGCCAGACCGCGACCGTCGACGAGCTGCTCACCGGCACGGAGAACATCGAGCTCGTCGGGCGGCTGTACGGGCTCGACAGGGCGACCGTACGCCGGATCTCGGCCGATCTCCTCGAGCGCTTCTCGCTCTCCGACGCCGCGCGGCGCGTCGTGAAGACCTACTCCGGTGGCATGCGCCGACGCCTCGACCTGGCGGTGAGCCTGGTGGCCACCCCGCCGGTCCTCTTCCTCGACGAGCCCACCACCGGGCTCGACCCTCGTAGCCGCGTGGAGCTGTGGGACGTGCTGCGGGGCCTGGTCGACGACGGGACCACGTTGCTGCTGACGACGCAGTACCTCGAGGAGGCCGATCAGCTGGCCGACGAGATCGTGGTGATCGACCACGGCGGGATCATCGCCCAGGGGACTCCGCTCCAGCTCAAGGACGCCTCCGGTCGCGCGGCGCTGGTCGTCACCGTCTCGCGCGCCGAGGACCTGGCGCACGCCGAGCAGGTGCTGCGCACGGTGGGGAGCGAGGTGCACGTCGAGCAGGCCTCGCGTCGGTTGACGTCTCCGGCCCAGGGCCTGGGTGACGTGACCGCGGTCGCGGCCGCCTTCGAGCACAGCGGCATCGAGCTCGACGACCTCGGCCTGCAACGTCCGAGCCTCGACGACGTCTTCCTGCACCTGACCGGCCGCCGCGCCGAGGACGAGCTCGGCGACCGGGCTGACCAGGACGGAATGGGTGGCCAGGACGGACGGACCGAGGAAGAGACGCACGTGGAGGCACGACGATGACGGCCCAGACGCAGACACAGACGCGCACCCTCGAACGGCCGACCATCCGGCCCACCTCACTGGTCCGACAGTCGTGGGCGATCACGCGCCGCAACCTGATCCACATCCGACGGATGCCGGAGATGCTGCTCGACGTCACGCTCCAACCCGTGATGTTCGTGCTGCTCTTCGCCTACGTGTTCGGGGGAGCCATCGCCGTCCAGGGCGCCGCCGACGGCTACCGCGAGTGGCTGTTGGGCGGGATCATGGGCCAGACGATGGCCTTCGCCTCCTTCATCGTCGCCGTGGGCCTGACCGCCGACATCGACAAGGGCATCGTCGACCGGATGCGCTCGCTGCCGATCCACCTGGCCGCGGTGCTGGTGGGTCGCAGCCTGTCGAGCCTCGTGCACTCCTCGCTCGGCATCGTGGTCATGAGCCTGACGGGTCTCGTGGTCGGGTGGCGGATCCGAGGGTCGTTCCTCGACGCCGTGCTTGCCTACGGACTGCTCGTGCTGTGGGCCTTCGCGATGATCTGGATCGGCATCCTGGTCGGGTCGACGATGCGTTCGGTGGAGGCGGTCAACGGCGTCATGTTCACCGTGATGTTTCCGCTGACGTTCCTCTCCAACGCCTTCGCGCCGACCGAGCGGATGCCGGAGGTCCTGCGAGTCTTCGCGGAGTGGAACCCGATCTCCTCACTGGTCCAGGGGGTGCGCGAGCTCTGGGGCAACACTGCCCCGGCCGGCCCGGACGCCGCCCTCCCGCTGCAGCACCCGGTGCTCTCGACGGTGATCTGGTGCTTCGGGTTGACCGTCGTGCTGGCGCCGCTGGCCCTGGGCGCCTTCCGCCGGCGTACGCGCGACTGACGCCATGGCGAGCACCGGGTCGCAGGCGGACCACGCGACGTCGCTGGAGACCGAGCTGCACGCCCACGGGCCTCTGGCCCCGGAGCTGGCCACCTTCGCCCAGTTCATCGGAGCCTGGGACCTCGCCTGGAGCCGACCGGGCGACCCCGACGCCCCCACCGGGGTGCGTGGACGCCTGGTCTTCGGCCCGGTCCTGGGAGGACGGGCGGTCCAGGACGTCTGGACGGTCCCGTCCACGAGCCCGCCGCAGCCCGGTCACGGGTTCTGCGGATCCACGATCCGTTTCTTCGATCCGCAGATCGGCGCGTGGCGCTCCACGTGGGTCGAGCCCGTCAACGGATGGGTCCGGACGTTCATCGGTCGCGAGGTCGGCGGCGAGATCCACCTGGTGAGCCTCGAGGAGCCGCCGCTGCTGCGCTGGCGCTTCACCGAGATCACGCAGGAGCGTTTCGTCTGGCTGGGGGAGTACTCCGACGACGAGGCCCGCACGTGGCGGCTGGAGGAGCGCATGGTCGCCCAGCGGACCACGGGGCGTGAGGTCGCGACGAACGTGAGGTCCTCCGGGAATGAACCCAGTGATTGATGGTTGAACCAGTCATGAAGAAGCTGGGATTCCTCAACTTCGGACACTGGTCCGACTCGCCGCACTCGCAGGTGCGCTCTGCCGCCGACACCCTGCTCCAGTCGATCGACCTCGCGGTCGCGACCGAGGAGCTGGGAGGTGACGGTGCCTACTTCCGGGTGCACCACTTCGCCCGGCAGCTCGCCTCGCCCTTCCCGCTGCTCGCGGCGATCGGGGCGAAGACCGAGCGCATCGAGATCGGCACGGGCGTCATCGACATGCGCTACGAGAACCCCATGTACATGGCGGAGGACGCCGGAGCCGCCGACCTGATCTCGGGTGGCCGGCTCCAGCTCGGCATCAGCCGGGGATCACCGGAGCAGGTCGTCGACGGCTGGCGCTACTTCGGCTACGCCCCCGCCGAGGGGGAGGACCACGCCGCGATGGCGCGTCGCCACACGGAGGTCTTCCTCGAGGTGCTCAAGGGGGAGGGGTTCGCCCAGCCCAACCCGCGGCCGATGTTCCCCAACCCGCCCGGCCTGCTCCGGGTCGAGCCGCACTCGCCCGGCCTGCGCGAGCGCATCTGGTGGGGTGCCGCCTCGGAGGCGACGGTCCGCTGGACCGCGCGCATGGGGATGAACCTGATGAGCTCCACGCTGGTGGCCGACGAGACCGGCGAGCCCTTCCACGTGCAGCAGCGCCGCCAGATCGAGGCCTTCCGTGAGGAGTGGGCCGCCGCGGGCCACGACTGGGAGCCGCGGGTCTCGGTGAGCCGCTCGATCATGCCGATCACCACCGACCTCGATCGGGCCTACTTCGGCGGTGACGCCAACAGCCGTGACCAGGTCGGGCAGATCGAGCCGCAGCTGCGGGCGGTCTTCGGGCGCTCGTACGCCGCGGAGCCCGACGTGCTCGTCGAGCAGCTCGCCCAGGACGAGGCGCTCCAGCTCGCCGACACCGTGCTGCTGACCGTGCCCAACCAGCTCGGCGTCGACTACAACGCCCACCTCCTGGAGTCGCTGATCACCCAGGTCGCCCCCGGGCTCGGCTGGCGCTGAACCGGCGGTCCGGTGCCCACTGCCCACGAGGGGGTGGGCACCGGGCCGGGGGTCCGCGCGCGCGCGGACTACCATCGCTCCCATGAGCGACGCCCCCGACATCAAGCCCCGGTCCCGCGACGTCACGGACGGCATCGAGAAGGCCGCCGCCCGCGGCATGCTCCGCGCAGTCGGCATGGGTGACGACGACTTTGCCAAGCCGCAGATCGGCGTGGCGTCGTCGTGGAACGAGATCACCCCCTGCAACCTCTCGCTCGACCGGCTCGCGAAGGCCGTGAAGAACGGCGTGCACGCCGCCGGCGGCTTCCCGCTGGAGTTCGGCACCATCTCCGTCTCCGACGGCATCTCGATGGGCCACGACGGCATGCACTACTCGCTGGTCTCGCGCGAGGTCATCGCCGACTCCGTCGAGGTCGTCATGAGCGCCGAGCGCCTCGACGGCTCGGTGCTGCTGGCCGGCTGCGACAAGTCGCTGCCCGGCATGCTGATGGCCGCGGCCCGCCTCGACCTCTCCAGCGTCTTCCTCTACGCCGGCTCCACGATGCCGGGCAACGTGGACGGCAAGGACGTCACCATCATCGACGCCTTCGAGGCCGTCGGTGCCTGCCTGGCCGGCAAGATCACCGAGGACGAGGTCAAGCGCGTCGAGAAGGCGATCTGCCCCGGCGAGGGCGCCTGCGGCGGCATGTACACCGCCAACACGATGGCCTCCATCGGTGAGGCGCTCGGCATGAGCCTGCCCGGCTCGGCCGCGCCGCCGGCCGTCGACCGTCGCCGCGACGGCTTCGCCCACCGCTCCGGCGAGGCTGTCGTCAACCTGCTCAAGCACGGCATCACCGCGCGCCAGATCATGACGCGTGAGGCCTTCGAGAACGCCATCGCGATCACCATGGCGCTCGGCGGCTCGACCAACGCGGTCCTGCACCTGCTGGCGATCGCCCGCGAGGCGGACGTCGACCTCGAGCTCGCCGACTTCAACCGGATCGGCGACAAGGTCCCGCACCTCGCGGACATGAAGCCCTTCGGCAAGTACGTGATGACCGACGTCGACAAGATCGGCGGCATCCCGGTCGTCATGAAGGCGCTGCTCGACGCGGGCCTCATGCACGGCGACGTGCTCACGGTGACCGGCAAGACCATGGCGGAGAACCTCGAGGCCCTCAACCCGAAGAGCGTCGACGGCTCCGTCATCCACGCCGTCTCCCAGCCGATCCACAAGACCGGCGGCATCACCGTCCTGGAGGGCACGCTGGCTCCCGAGGGCGCCGTGATCAAGTCGGCCGGCTTCGACGCCGAGGTCGTCACGGCCACCGCCCGGGTCTTCGACCGCGAGCGCGAGGCCCTGGACGCCCTGGCCGAGGGCCGGATCGTCTCCGGCGACGCCGTGATCATCCGTTACGAGGGGCCCTCCGGTGGTCCGGGCATGCGCGAGATGCTGGCCATCACCGGCGCGATCAAGGGTGCCGGCCTGGGCAAGGACACCCTGCTCATCACCGACGGACGCTTCTCCGGCGGCACGACCGGTCCCTGCATCGGCCACGTCGCCCCCGAGGCGTCGCACGGTGGTCCGATCGCGTTCGTCCGGGACGGCGACCAGATCACCCTGGACATCCCGAACCGCACCCTGGAGCTCCACGTCGACGCCGACGAGCTCGAGGCCCGCAAGCAGGGCTGGGAGCCCAAGCCGCCTAAGTTCACCCACGGCGTCCTGGGCAAGTACTCCAAGCTCGTGCAGTCGGCCAGCAAGGGCGCCGTCACGTCCTGAGGTCCCCGCTGGACCGAATCCAAAATTTTACCTTCTGAGAGGCCCGTTCCGGGGACGCCCGGGCGGGCCTCTTGGCATGCTCCGCCCGGGGGGTTTGTCTCATCTCGTTGACAGAAGGTCACTTCACGCATGCCTGAGCATCGCTCGTCCTCGTCCAGCCAGCACCGTCTCGCACCCCTGGTGCTGGTCGCGATGCTCCTCTCGGCCTTCGCGGTCGTGCCGACCCCCGGGGTCGAGGCTGCCGTCCCGGTCGTCGAGAGCAGCGTGGCCCTCGACCCGCGACCCGCGTACGGCCCGGGCCGCCTCAAGAACGCGACACCGATGACGCAGGGCTGCATCGTGAAGGGGTCGCGCGTGGTCAAGCACCTCAAGAAGGGCGCGAAGTGCGCCCCCGGCAGCACCAAGGTCGAGTTCAAGGTCAAGAACCCCACCCAGCTCTGCCTCATGCCTCGCGGCGTCCTCAAGTCCTTCAGGTCCTTCCGTACCTGTGACGCCCGCGGCGGCTTCAGCCAGCGCGGCCTGGCCAACAACAAGACCCTCTTCTGCGCCGTCCCCGGCAAGCAGGTGCGGTGGGCGCCGAAGCCCAAGAAGTGCGTACGCCCCGAGAGGTCGTGGACGCTGCGCAACCACCACCCCGTCTCGCTCACCCTGGGCGGGGGAGTCATCGACGAGAACGCGGGCAAGGACGCCGTCGTCGGCACCCTGAACACCGTCGACATCGACCCCGGTGACATCCAGCGCTACAGCCTGGTCGCCGGAGCCGGCTCCACCCACAACTCGCTCTTCCGGATCGCCGACGGCCGACTGCTCGCGCGGGCCGACCTCGACCACGAGGCGGGCGACCTCCTCAGGGTCCGCGTGCTGGTCCGCGACTTCCGCCGCGGCAGGTTGGTCCGCCCCTTCACGGTGACCGTGGCCGACGTCAACGAGGCCCCCCGCGACCTCGCCCTCGACGGCACCGAGGTGGCGGAGAACGCCCCTGTGGGCACCCGCGTCGGCACCCTCAGCGCCTCCGACCCGGACCGCGGCGACGCGCTGACCTACGCGCTCGACGGATCAGCCCTCGACAACGCCGACTTCGAGGTCGACGGCAACCGCCTCCTCACCGCGGTCTCGTTCGACCACGAGGTCACCCCGCAGCGCTCCGTCCGCCTGGTGGTGACCGACCGCGCAAGCCTGACCGAGACCCAGGACGTCACCATCGACGTCACCGACGTCAACGAGGCCCCCACCTCCGTCGCGCTGAGCCGCGACATCGTGGTCGAGAACGCGGCGGCCGACACGCTCGTCGGCGCCTTCGAGGTCACCGACCCCGACGCCGGTGCGCCCTACACGTTCCGGATCCTGCCCGGCGCCGACGGTGACGACTTCGGGGTCCGCGGCGACCAGCTCGTCAGCAGCCGCCCGCTCGACCACGAGGAGAAGGACACCCGGACCGTTCGCGTCGAGGTGACCGACTCCGAGGGCGTCACCCTCGCCGGCTCGGTCCGCGTCCACGTCATCGACGTCAACGAGGCCCCCACCGCCCTGGCCACCGACGGTGACACCGTCGAGGAGAACGCTCCCGCAGGCACCTTGGTCTCGACGCTCACGGGCACCGACCCCGACCGCGGCGACACGCTCGCGTACGCCCTGACCACCGGCGCCGGCGACGGCGGCAACTCCTTCTTCGAGGTCGTCGACGACGAGCTCCGGGTCAAGCGACCGCTCGACCACGAGGCAGCCGCCACCCGCAGCGTGCGGCTCGCGGTCACCGATGCCGGCGGACTCACCTTCGAGCGCACCCTGACCGTCACGGTCGATGACGTCAACGAGGCTCCGACGGGCCTGCGGATCAGCAAGGACGACGTCAACGAGAACGTGCCTCTCGGCACCGTCGTCGGTCGGCTGGACGCCGACGACGAGGATGCCGACGACACCCAGACCTTCACCCTCGTGGCCGGGACCGGCGACGCCGACAACTCCTTCTTCGCCGTCGACGGCGCCACGCTGGTGACGGCGCGTGCCCTCGACCACGAGGCCGCTGAGACCCGCAGCGTCCGCCTGCGGGTCACCGACTCCGCCGGTGCAGCCGCCGAACGGGCCGTCACGATCACGGTCAACGACCTCAACGATGGCCCGCGCGACCTCGCCCTCGACCGCGACGAGGTGGAGGAGAACTCCGCCGTCGGCACCGTCGTCGGCCGGTTCTCCGCCAGCGACGAGGACGACGCCGACGCACTGACGTACGCCCTCGTGGCGGGCGCCGGCGACGGCGGCAACGGTCGCTTCGACATCGACGGTGACGAGCTGGTGGTCAAGGCGTCCCTCGACCACGAGACCGCCGCTTCCCACAGCATCCGCGTGCGGGTCGCCGACGGTGCGGGGGAGCAGGTCGCTCGCACCTTCACCGTCACCGTGCTCGACGTCAACGAGGCGCCGACCGCCCTGGCGCTCGACCACGACGAGATCGACGAGAACGTCACCGGCACGGTCGGCGAGCTGTCGGCCGCCGACGTGGACGCCGGCGACGCGCTGACGTTCGCGCTGGTCGGGGGCGCGGGGGACACCCACAACGCCGACTTCGAGGTCGTCGGTGACGAGCTGCGTACGAAGGCGGGCCTGGACTTCGAGGCGGGCGCGACGCGCTCAGTGCGGGTCGAGGTCAGCGACCGAGGCGGCCTGACGTCCACGAAGGTCCTCGAGGTCACGGTCAACGACGTCAACGAGGCTCCCGGCCTCCCGGCGCTGGACAACGACGACGTCGACGAGAACGCTGTCGACGCGCTCGTCGGCACGTTGTCGGCCGTCGACCCCGACGCCCGTACGACGCTCGACTTCAGCCTCGTCGCCGGCGCGGGCGACGCCGACAACGGCCTCTTCGCCGTGGTCGGTGACGAGCTGCGCACCCGCGGCGGACTCGACTTCGAGGCAGCCGGCACGCGCAGCGTGCGGGTCCTGGTCAGCGACGGCACGCTCACCGCGTCGCGGCAGCTCACCGTCACGGTCAACGACCGCAACGATGCCCCGACCGGCATCGCCCTCACCCCGAGCACGGTCGACGAGAACGCCGCCGACACCGTCGTGGGCGCGCTGGGCGCCGACGACCAGGACGGCGACACGCTGACCTGGACCTTGGTCAGCGGTGCCGGCGATGCCGACAACGCGGCCTTCGTGGTCGACGGCGACGAGCTGAAGACCCGCGCCGGGCTCGACTTCGAGGCCGGGGCGGAGCGCGCCGTGCGCGTCGAGGCCCACGACGGCACCGTCAGGGTCGAGCGAGCGCTCACCGTCACCGTCGACGACGTCAACGAGGTCCCCTCCCTGGTCACCCTGGACTCGCTCACCGTCGCCGAGGACACGGCCGACGCGCGCGTCGGCGGACTCGCGGCGGACGACCCCGACGGTGACCCGCTGACCTACACCTTCGTGACTGGTGCGGGCGACGCCGACAACAACAACCTCTTCACGATCAGCAACGGCACGCTGCGGACGAAGGCAGGCGGCGTCGACTTCGAGGCCAAGGCGACGCGTTCCGTGCGCATCGCTGCCTCGGACGGATCGCTGACCGGCGCCGGCACCTCGTTCACGGTCTCCGTCGTCGACCGCAACGACGCCCCGACGGCGATCACGCTGGACCCGACCCGGATCCGTCTGGACGCCGAGGTCGGCGACGTCGTCGGCACCCTGGCCGCCGCCGACGTCGACGCGACGAAGGCGCACGCCTTCACCGACGTCTCGGTCGCGGGCACCCACTCCGGCCACGGCCTCTTCACCATCGACGGTGACGAGGTCAAGGTCGCCCGCTCGCTCACCGGTCTCTCGACCGGCTCGGTCGACCTCCGCGTGCGCGTCGACGACGCCTGGGCCGCTGACCGTACGCAGGACGCCTCGCTCATCCGCACGGTGCGCATCGACCTGCTCAGCGCCCGTTCCGTCGCGCTCGACTCCATGACGGTCGACGAGAACGCCCCCGCGGGCACCCGCGTCGGTGCGCTCACCTACACCGACCCGATGACCGCCGGGCCGTACACGTTCGTCCTCGTCCCGGGGGCTCGCGACAACGACGACTTCCAGGTCACCGCCGGCAACGAGCTGCGTACGCTCTCGGTGCTGGACCACGAGTCCACCCCGACCCGCACCGTCGAGGTGCAGGTCTTCGCCGGTGGGTCGGCCCTCTTCGCCGCCGCCCTGGACGTGACCGTGGCCGACGTCAACGAGGCGCCCGTCGGCCTCGCGCTGTCGTCGACGACGGTCGCGGAGAACGTGGTCGACGCCAGCGTCGGCACGCTGTCGGCCAGCGACCCCGACGCGGGCGCGTTCCTCACGTACGCCCTCGTGGCGGGGGCAGGGGACACGCACAACGCCCAGTTCGCCATCGCCGGCTCCACGCTGCGTACGGTCGGCGCCCTCGACTTCGAGGCCGGCCCGACCCGCCAGGTGCGTGTCGCCGTCAGTGACGGCACCTTGACCCAGGAGCGCACGTTCACCGTCGTGCTGCTGGACCGCAACGACGCGCCCACGGCGATCGCCCTCAGTGACGCCACCGTGCTCGACTCGGCCGCTCCCGGTGACGCGGTCGGCACGCTCTCCGCGACCGACGTGGACGCCACCAAGCCCCACGCCTTCACAGAGGTGCCCGGTGGCAACCACAGCGGCCTGCTGACCGTGGCCGGCGGTCAGGTCCGCGTGGCCGGCGACCTGCTCGGCGTCTCCGGTGACAAGACCGTCAAGGTCCGCGTCACCGACACCTGGGGCGGCGTGACGCACACGTACGAGCAGCTGCTCACCGTGACGGTGAGCCAGGACAGCCGCGGCACGCTCGCACTCTCCGGTGACTCGATCGCGGAGAACTCGCCCAGCGGGACCGCGGTGGGTGAGCTGGTGTTCAGCGGTGTCGGCGCCGGCCCGTACACCTACCAGGTGGTCGCGCCCGCGGACTTCGCCGTGGCGGGCTCGACGGTGCGCTCCGCCCGCACCTTCGACCACGAGACCCGCGACGAGTACGTCGTCCAGGTCCGGGTGACCGATGCCGGCGGCCGGCAGTGGTTGCGGGAGGTGACGGTCGAGATCACCGACGTCAACGAGCCGCCGTTCTACAGTCATGGCAGCAACCAGTCGCTCGAGGGCGTCTCCAACGGCATCAGGCCCGAGGCTGTCGACCCCGAGGGCACCCCCCTGACGTGGACCTTCGAGACCTGCGACGGTTTCGTGGACGACAACGCGCGTTTCACGCTCGATGCCACGACTGGCGAGGCAATCTTCTCGCCGGGCCTCGACTTCGAGGACCCCACCCGCAACGAGATGCGGTTGTGCCTCGGCTTCACCGACGGGGTCCACCTGGTCAAGCACTCGTGGACGCTGGCGGCGATCGACGTCAACGAGCCGACCACCGACATCACCTTGTCCAGCACGGTCGTCGACCCTGCGGTGGCCGTCGGCACCGTGGTCGGCACCCTGACCGCGGTCGACCCCGACGCCCGCAAGCCCGCCATCACCGACGTCTCGACCACCGAGTCGGGAGCTGGGTACTTCACCGTCGTGGGCGACGAGCTGCGGGTCGCTCGCGACCTGAGCACTCTCGGCGTCTTCGAGCTCCAGGTCACGCTGCTGGCCGCCGACAGCTGGACCACCGGCCCAGGCCCGGCGGTTGCGCAGAGCTACCGCAAGACCTTGACCATCCAGCTCAAGCAGCCGCTAGACCTGTCGGCCCCCGACGGCTCCGTCAATGAGAACCAGTCCGCCGGGACGCGCGTCAGCACCCTGGTCGCCAGCGGCGGCACGGCGCCCCACACCTACGCCCTCGACGGCGCGGGGGAGGACAACGCGCTCTTCCAGGTCGTCGGCAACGAGTTGCAGACCAAGCGAGCCCTCGACTTCGAGGTCGACGGCTCCACGCTGACGGCCCGGGTGGCGGTGACCGACGCCGACGGCGACACCGTCTCGCGCACCGTCGAGATCGTTGTGGGCGACGTCAACGAGCAGTCGCTGTGGTTCACGATGCCCACGCCCACAACGGTCTACGCCGACGCGCCGGTGGGCAACGGGCTCGGGTACATCTCCGTCAGCGACCCGGATGCGCGCAAGCCAGAGCTCAGCGTGACCGGGATCAACGCGCTCTACTTCCGGTTCGACGGTGAGCAGCTGGTCGTCGCCGACGACCTCAGCGCGCTCCCGCCTGGCGTCCGGACCATCCCGTTCAAGGCCCACGACACGTGGGGCACGCCGCCGGTCAGCCAGGAGCTCTCGGGCAGCTACAGCGTCCAGGTGGTGGCCACGCCCACCCTCGACGCTCCTGACGGCGCGATCGCGGAGGGCCTCCCGGCCGGCACGAGGGTCTCCACCCTGACCGCAGCCGGTGGCAGGACGCCCTACACCTATGCCCTCGACGGCACGAGTGTCAACGGCAGCGACAACGACCTGTTCGCGGTCGTCGGCAACGAGGTGCAGACCAGGGGGCCGCTGGACTTCGACACCCAGCCCAGCCTCACGGTCAAGGTCAAGGTCACCGACGCCTGGGGACGGGTCGTACGACGCACCGTCACCGTCACCGTCACCGACGTCGTGTACGGCCCCGTCACCACCTCCGACACGGTCACCGGCGTCGTCGGCAACACCCGCAAGGTCGTGAGCGACTCGGTGCTGGCCAACGACACCGACCCCGAGGACAAGGTCGGGCCGCAGGACTCGCTCAGCGCCGTGGCGGGCACCCTGACCACCACTCGCGGTGGCACGGTGACGATGGCTTCCGACGGCACCTTCACCTACGACCCGAAGGCGGGCGACCGGGCGCTCACCGACACGGTCGTCTACACCGTGCGCAGCAGCGCCTCAGGCCTGACCTCCACGGCGACGCTGAGCCTGGAGATCGGTCAGCGGCTCGTCTGGTACGTCGACGACAGCGCCAGCGCTGGCGGCAACGGCACGTCGCAGTCGTACTTCAACGCCATCGCCTCCGTGCCCCAGGTGCCGGCTGGCCACGCCGCGGACGAGGTCTACCTCGCCGACGGCACCTACGGCGCGGTGACCATCAACCGCGGTCGTACGCTGCGCGGCGCCCAGGCCGGGTTGCCCGGGCTCATCGCGGCGGTGCCCTCGGACCTCGCCCAGATCTCCGTCAGCGGCAGCACCACCGCCGTGGTCATCGACGGGGGAGGCACCGTCGAAGGCGTACGCGTGCGTGCGGTCAACGGGGCCGCGGTGAGCATCCGCAACTCGGGCGCGGTCACCGTCACCTCCGCCAGCCGGATCGAGGGTGCGAGCGTCGGCGTCGAGGTCCAGGGCACGGCCACTGGCCTCAGCGGGGACCTCGTCCTCGCAGCTCCGATCACCATGTCGGCCGGTGAGGCGTTGAAGGCCACCGCGCGCAGCGGTGGATCACTCACTGTCGACGGCGAGATCACCGGCGGGTCCGTGACCCTCGCGCAGCTCGGTGGACCGGTCACGTTCAACCGTGACGTCACCGGGCCGTCGGTCAGTCTGAACGGCAACTCCGGGGTGACCACGTTCGCCGGGAGGGTCACCCTCAACCGCGCGGGCGGTCAGCCTGCGCTCACTGCCACCGGCGGGGGGACCCTCACCATGGGAGCGGCGGGCAACACGGTCCGCGGGCCGGTCAACGTCGACTCAGTGACGATCGGCGCCGGCGGCCTCAAGCTCGACTCCCTCAACGTCCCGTCGACCGTCACGGGCTACGGCCTGCGGCTGCGGGGCGTCCAAGGACAACCCGTCGTCGTGCAGGGCACAGGAACCGCCGGGAGCGGCGGCACCCTCACCGCGGCCACCCCCGTGGTCACCGACGGTCGGGTCTCGCTCGAGCTCAACCGGGTCAACCTGGTCAGCACCGGGCAGCGGGGCATCCACGCCACCGGCCTCGCCGGGCCGCTGAAGGTCCTCAGCTCGACGGTGACCGGCGCCACCGGTGACGCCGTGCTGGTGACCGGCGCCGCCGAGGGGGCCGACCTGCAGCTCCGTTCGTCGACCGTGAGCGGCGCCGGAGACTCAGGCGTCGTGGTCACGGCCACGTCGGGCAACGCGTCCGTCCTGGTCGACTCCAGCACCGTCACGGGCTCCGGCACCACCGGCAGCGCGCGCGACGGCGTACGCGTCGAGTCGCTCGGCTCCGCACAGGTCGTGACGACCGTGACCGGGTCGACGTTCGCCGACAACAAGGGCGACCAGGTCCAGGTCGTGGGGCGCGGCAGCGGGACGTCGCGAGCGACGATCACCGGCAACACCCTCGCCCGCACCGGCAGCACCGGATCAGGACAGGGCATCGTCGTCAACGGCGGCGGGTCGGCATGGCGCGGAGCCAAGCTGCTCTTCGACGTCTCCGGCAACCAGATCCAGCGGGTCGACGGGGCAGGCATCGTCCTCACCGCCAACGGGCCCACGGACCTGCCGCCCTCGGGCGCGGTCCTGGAGGGTCGTGCCATCAACAACACCTTCGGCTCCGGGGGAGCGTGTGCCGGTGCCCCCGCCGTGCTGGTGGACGCCGAGGGCAGCGTCACCGTGACGGCGCTGGTCTCCGGCAACACCGGCTCGGCCTGTGGCCTGCCGTTCCGGGCCATCGGCGCACGCGGCGGCAGCGTCCTCAACCTCACCGCGGTCTCCAACGCCCTGACGGGGACGGGCGCCGCCGAGGTCAGGAGCGGTGTGGCCGGCGTCCCCACGTCCGGAACCACCTGCTTCGACGCCCGAGCCAACCAGGGTGGCATCGATCTCAGTGCGGTGGGCGGCGCCCTGGCATTGCCCGGGTTCGGGGGCGACTGGACGTCCTCGGGGGTCTCGAGCTACCTGGCCTATCGCAACGGCATGTCCATCATCCGGGCGCTCACGGCCGCCCGGACCGTGACCGACGCCTGCGTCCAGCCCGTCCTCTGAGCCTCTCCGGAAGGAACCACCATGTCAGAGCCGTACCTCAGCGAGATCAAGTTGACGTCGTTCAACTTCGCACCCAAGAACTGGGCCTTCTGCAACGGCCAGCCCCTGCCGATCAACCAGAACCAGGCGCTCTTCGCGCTCCTGGGCACGACCTACGGCGGCAACGGGCAGACGACCTTCGCCCTGCCCAACCTCCGGGGGCGGGTGCTGCTGCACCAGGGCAACGGACACACGATGGGGGAGGCGGCCGGCGCGACGGCGGTGACCTTGAGCGTCCAGCAGCTGCCCCAGCACTCCCACGGGGTGGTGGCGCGCACGGGCCCCGGCAACGCGGACCCGGGACCGGCGCAGTCACTCGCGGCCGTGCCCGACGCCTACGCGTTGCCCGCCGTGGCCACAGGGTCGCTGACCGCGCTGAACCCGGCCAGCGTCACGAACACCGGGGGCAGCCAGGCGCACACCAACATGCAGCCCTACACGGTCCTCAACTACATCATCGCCCTCCAGGGCATCTTCCCCAGCCAGAACTGAGCAGGAGACACACATGGCACCCTACGTCGGCGAGATCCGGCTCGGCGCGTGGAACTTCCCGCCCCAGGGATGGGCGTTCTGCCACGGACAGCTGCTCCCCATCTCGGAGTACGACACCCTCTTCAATGTCATCGGGACCACCTATGGAGGGGACGGGCAGGAGACCTTCGCCCTCCCTGACCTGCGAGGGCGTGTGCCGGTCCACATGGGCACTGGCCCGGACGGCACGACCCACCAGATCGGTGAGATGGCCGGCGTGGAGGAGGTCACCCTCACCACCCAGCAGATGCCGAACCACACTCATGCCCTGGTCGTCTCCGACGGCCCCGGCACGCTCGACCTGCCGGGGGGCGGGATGCTCGCCACCCCGCCCGGTGCGCGGCCGTACGCCCCTCGAGCGACCCCTGGTACCCCTCTGGCTCCGACGACCCTGGTGCCGGCGGGCGGCAGTCAGCCGCACACCAACGTCATGCCCTACCAGGTCGTCAACTTCGTGATCAGCCTCTACGGCATCTATCCCAGCCAGAGCTGACCTCGCCGTCCCAGCCCCCCCGTCCGCCCCCGTCCGCCCTCAGCCCCAGGAGTCGACATGTCCGACCAGTTCGTCGGTGAGATCCGGTCCTTCCCCTTCAACTTCCCACCCACGGGGTGGGCCTTCTGCAACGGCCAGCTCCTGCCGATCTCGCAGAACACCGCTCTCTTCGCCCTGCTCGGCACCACCTACGGCGGCGACGGCAGGTCCACCTTCGCCCTGCCCAACCTCCAGGGATCCGCGGCCATGGCCCCCGGCCAGGGGCCCGGCCTCAGCGAGCACTTCCTCGGAGAGACCGGGGGAGTCGAGTCGGTCACGCTCCTGGAGTCGGAGATGCCGGTCCACACCCACACGGTGCGGGTCTCGCCGGACGAGGCGACCTCGCGTACGCCCTCGGCCAACGCCGCGCTCGCTACTCCGCCAGAGGGTGACCTCTACGGGACGGGTGGCAGCGAGGTCGCCATGGCACCCGAGACGCTGGCCCCCACCGGTGGCTCCCTGCCGCACAACAACATGCAGCCCTACTTGACCATGAACTACTGCATCGCCCTCCAGGGCGTCTTCCCGCCGCGCCCGTGACGCGCCGCCCACTCCCTCCCGTTCCAGGAAGACCCGACATGACCCTCACCGCGATCACCGACGCATCCGTCTCGCGCCGCGGCGTCCTCGCCGGAGGTGCGCTCACCGGTGCGGCGCTCACCCTCGAGGCCGCTCCGGCCCACGCGGCGAAGTCGCTGCGCGTGGGCGTCCTGCTCACCGCCGGAGTGGGGGACGGCCACGCGGGGCAGCGACTGCTGAAGGGGCTCCGCATCGGGTTCGGCCGGGCGGACGAGAAGGTGACCCTGCGCAGCCGCACGGTGCACTCACCCGGCACGGAGCACGCCGAGGCGCTGAAGGTGCTCGACGGAGGCGTCGACGTGCTCGTCGCGGCGATCTCCGGCGTGGCCCTGCCGCGGGTGGCCCAGCTCTGCGCGGAGCGCAAGGTCGCGCTGGTGGTCGCCAACTCCGGTGCCCACGTCAACGCCTCGTCCCTCAAGGGCGTGGTCGTCAACTCACTGCAGATCTGGCAGTCGGCCTTCGCGATGGGGCAGTTCGCTGCCCGTCGCCTGGGGAGCTCGGTCTTCACGATCGTCGCGGCGCCGGACGCGGGCTACGACTCCGTCTACGCGTTGCAGCGAGGTGTCAGCGGGGCAGGCGGTCGGGTCGTCGGTCGCGCGATCACGCACCAGGCGACCAAGGGCCTGGACGAGGCCGCCCAGCAGGCGCGCCGCAGCGGTGCGGCGGTCGTGAGCGTGCACGCCACCCAGCAGCGGGCGGTGGAGATCGTCAAGGCGTGCCGTGGCGCCGGCTTCCAGGGCAGCATCGTGGTCGACCCGCTCAGCCTCGAGCTCGGCGCGGCCGGTCGCGCCGAGCTCGCCCGCGCCGGGGCCTGGACGGCGTCCGCGTGGGCGTACGACCAGGGCAACTCGCACGCACGCGACTTCGCCCGTCGCTGGAAGCGCCAGGTCGGAGGGCGTCCCGACGCCTGGGCCCTGCTGGGCCACGACACCGCGTTGCTCGTCGCCGAGGGCGCGCGTCGCGTACGCCGCCGTGGGGGCGGCATGCGGTCGCTGGCCGCCAAGCTCACGCACGCCAAGGTCGGCGGCGCGCGCGGCCAGCAGGTCGTCAACGGTGCCACCGGCGTCGTCAGCACGCCCCTGGTCGTCCGTCGCTCACGTCCCAAGGACCTGAGTGGCTCCCGGGTCGTGGCCCGGCCGGCCCGTGTGGCAGGCAACGCACCCGCCATGGTCGTGCAGGGTCGCAAGGACAAGTCCGGCTACCTCAACGAGTACACGACGACCTGACCCCGTACGCCCCTACGTGGGCACATCGGTGATCTCACGGATGTGCGGTGGTCGTGCCCTGCGGCAGTCTGGATGACAGACAGCAAGGTGTTCCGGGGCACGTGACATGGGGGTCAGTCAGTCCCGGTGCTGCCGGGAGAGGGATCGTGCGTGGGGGTGCGCGACTCGTCCCGGTCAGTGTCCCGGGGGCCATCGGCCTCCGGGACACTTGCACGTCGCGCGTCGGTCGCCGGCCGGGTGGCGCGGCGCTGCTCCTCCTGCTTGCGGTGCCGTCGAGCCTCGTTGACGGCCAACAGGACGGCGAACAGCACAGGGACGCCGTACTTGACGAGCAGCGCGACCCAGGGTGGCAGCGAGAGGTCCGGCAGGTCCCAGTCCGGCCACGGGATCGAGGGCAGGCTGATGTCGGGCCACGGGATGGACGGCAGGTTCCAGTCGGGCCACCTGATCGAGGGCAGGTCCCAGTCCGGGACGAGCCGGGAGAGCCAGGGGAGCACCCACCGGGTGAGGACCAGGATCGCGAGCAGCGAGGCGACGATGCCGCCCCCCTTGGTGAGGCCTGCCCTGAGCGCGTGCAGATGGGGGTGCCGGCGGATCCAGTCCTGTCGCGCAGCCGCCCTGGAGCCCTCCTCCGGGGCGAGGTCGATGCCGCCGACACCCAGTGCGGCGTTCGCGGGCTCGCTGTGCCACGTGACGCGGCGGGTGGGCCCGACCAGGGCGGGGAGCCGCAGGGAGACGGCTCCCAGCGCTTCTCGTTCCTCCTCGGGCAGGGCCGCGAGCCGTTCGCGGTCGGCGTCCCACTCCGGGACGTCGTCGGGGAAGCTGCCGGCGGAGAGGTGGGCCTTGTCGTCGGCCGTCAACGCCACGGCCACGGTCTTCCCGCCGCGGCGCCACACCACCCGCTTGCGGATGCCTGCGTCACTGACCTCGACGACGTGGTCGTGCCCACCTTCGCTGAGGAACCAGCGCTCCGGCTGGTCCACCCGCTCGTCTCCGGTCTCCTCGGGCTCCTCGGTTGTCACGCCGACATCCTAGGAAAGCGTGACGTCCGCCTCACACCGCGCTCGCCAGCGGTGCCGAGGGGTGGGACTGCCGGCTCATCATGTGGGACGCGTGGCACACTAGGTTGACGTCGGGTGCCCGTGGCAGCGAGCGTATGGCCCATGCGCATGGACCTTCTCGTACGCACGCGACGCGTGAGCTGAAGACAACGTCTCCAGACACACGCGTCACCCCTCGTTGCCGATGATGGCCGAGGGGTTTTTTGTTGGGCACACGACGACGGCCGCCGACCGGCGGCCGACCTGAGCAGGGCAGTGAGGAAGAACAAGAGATGAGCGAGCAGGGCGGCGCCATCACCGGCGCACAGAGCCTGGTGCGATCACTGGAGCACGCGGGTGTCGAGCACATCTTCGGCATTCCCGGCGGCGCGATCCTCCCGGCGTACGACCCACTGATGGACTCGCGGCAGATCCGCCACATCCTGGTCCGGCACGAGCAGGCCGCGGGTCACGCTGCGCAGGGCTACGCCAGCGCCACGGGCCGCGTGGGTGTCTGCATGGCGACGTCCGGTCCGGGCGCGACCAACCTGGTCACCCCGATCGCCGACGCCTACATGGACTCGGTCCCGATGGTCGCCGTCACCGGCCAGGTCGGCTCCTCGCTGATCGGCACGGACGCCTTCCAGGAGGCCGACATCCGCGGCATCACCATGCCGATCACCAAGCACAACTTCCTCGTGAAGGATCCCGAGGACATCCCGCGCACCATCGCCGAGGCGTTCCACATCGCCTCCACCGGGCGTCCCGGTCCGGTCCTGGTCGACGTCACCAAGTCGGCCCTGCAGCAGATGACCGGCTTCACCTGGCCGAGCGAGATCAACCTCCCGGGCTACCGCCCCGTCACCCGCCCGCACAGCAAGCAGATCCGCGAGGCCGCCCGCCTCATGCTCGCCTCCAGGCGTCCGGTGCTGTACGTCGGTGGTGGCGTCATCCGTGCCCGCGCCGCGAAGGAGCTGCGCGCGCTGGCGGAGTACACCGGCATCCCGGTCGTCACGACCCTGATGGCCCGGGGCGCGTTCCCCGACTCCCACCCCCAGCACCTGGGCATGCCCGGGATGCACGGCACCGTCGCCGCGGTCGCCGGCCTCCAGCGCTCCGACCTGATCATCAGCCTGGGCGCCCGCTTCGACGACCGCGTCACCGGCAACCTGGACTCCTTCGCGCCCAACGCGCTGGTGATCCACGCCGACATCGACCCCGCGGAGATCGGCAAGAACCGTCACGCCGACGTGCCGATCGTGGGCGACGCCCGCGAGGTGCTGGTCGACCTGCTCACCCAGCTCAAGGTCGAGGCCGAGCAGGGTCGCGAGGGCGACTACGAGCAGTGGATCGACTTCTGCGCCACGACGAAGAAGAACTACCCCCTGGGCTACGACAAGCCGGCCGACGGCAGCCTCGCCCCGCAGTACGTGCTCGAGCGGCTGGGCAAGATCGCCGGGCCGGAGGCGATCTACACCGCCGGCGTGGGCCAGCACCAGATGTGGGCCACCCACTTCATCGGCTACGAGCACCCCAACACCTGGCTCAACTCCGGTGGCCTGGGCACGATGGGCTACTCGGTGCCCGCCGCGATGGGCGCCAAGGTCGGCGCCCCCGACGCCACGGTGTGGGCGATCGACGGCGACGGCTGCTTCCAGATGACCAACCAGGAGCTGGCCACCTGCGCGATCAACGACATCCCGATCAAGGTCGCGATCATCAACAACGAGTCGCTCGGCATGGTGCGGCAGTGGCAGACGCTCTTCTACAACGAGCGCTACTCCAACACCGACCTGCACTCCAAGCGCATCCCCGACTTCGTCAAGCTCGCCGAGGCGCTGGGCTGCGTGGGCCTGTCGTGCGAGTCCGAGGGTGACGTCGACGCCACGATCGAGAAGGCCATGGAGATCAACGACCAGCCGGTCGTGGTCGACTTCCGCGTCCACCGTGACGCCATGGTGTGGCCGATGGTCGCCTCCGGCACCAGCAACGACGAGATCCAGTACGCCCGGGACATGGCTCCCCAGTTCGACGAGGACGACCTCTGATGAGCAAGCACACCCTGTCAGTCCTGGTCGAGAACAAGCCCGGCGTGCTGACCCGCGTCGCGGCCCTGTTCAGCCGGCGCGGCTTCAACATCGACAGCCTGGCGGTGGGCCCGACCGAGCACGCCGAGATCTCCCGGATGACCATCGTGGTCAGCGTCGAGGAGTTCCCGCTCGAGCAGGTGACCAAGCAGCTCAACAAGCTGGTCGAGGTCATCAAGATCGTCGAGCTCGACGGCGGCGCCTCGGTGCGCCGTGAGCTGCTCCTCGTCAAGGTGAAGGCCGACGCGGAGACCCGCGGCAACGTCCTCGACGCCATCCAGCTGTTCAAGGCGAAGGTCGTCGACGTGGCGCCCGACGCCGTGACCATCGAGGTCACCGGCAACTCCGACAAGCTGCGCGACTTCCTCGCGGTGCTCGAGCCGTTCGGCATCCGCGAGCTCGTCCAGTCGGGCATGGTGGCGATCGGACGCGGTTCGCGCTCGATCACCGAGCGCACCGCCAAGCCGGTGTCCGTGCCGGTCGCAGGACCCTCGTACGTCTGACACACCGTCCGCCGGGCACCCCGCGCGGACACCCCGACCCGCCTGTTGCGAAGATTTCCAACAGCACCGCACCCCTCAAGAAGGAGAGCCCACCGTGGCTGAGATGTTCTACGACGACGATGCTGACCTGACCCTGATCCAGGGCAAGAAGGTCGCCGTGATCGGTTACGGCAGCCAGGGCCACGCCCACGCGCTGAACCTGCGCGACTCCGGCGTCGACGTGCGCATCGGTCTTCCCGAGGGCTCCAAGTCCCGCGCGAAGGCCGAGGACGAGGGCTTCACCGTCCTGACGCCCGCCGAGGCTGCCGCCGAGGCCGAGGTCATCGTGATCCTCGCGCCCGACCAGCACCAGCGCACGCTCTACTCCGAGTCGATCGAGCCCAACCTCAACGAGGGTGACGCGCTCGTCTTCGGCCACGGCTTCAACATCCGCTTCGGCTACATCACCGCGCCCGAGGGCGTCGACGTGATCATGGTCGCCCCCAAGGCTCCCGGCCACACGGTCCGTCGCGAGTACGTCGCCGGTCGCGGCATCCCGGACATCATCGCCGTGGAGAAGGACGCCACCGGCAAGGCCTGGGACCTGGCCAAGTCGTACGCGAAGGGCATCGGTGGCACCCGCGCCGGCGTCATCAAGACCACCTTCACCGAGGAGACCGAGACCGACCTGTTCGGTGAGCAGGCCGTCCTCTGCGGTGGCGTGTCGCAGCTGGTCCAGTACGGCTTCGAGACCCTGACCGAGGCCGGTTACCAGCCGGAGATCGCCTACTTCGAGGTGCTGCACGAGCTCAAGCTCATCGTCGACCTCATGTGGGAGGGCGGCATCGCCAAGCAGCGCTGGTCGGTCTCCGACACCGCTGAGTACGGCGACTACGTCTCCGGCCCGCGGGTCATCGACCCGAGCGTCAAGGAGAACATGAAGGCCGTCCTCGCCGACATCCAGAGTGGTGCCTTCGCCGAGCGCTTCATCGCCGACCAGGACAACGGCGGCAAGGAGTTCCTCGAGCTGCGCGAGAAGGGTGCAGCCCACCCGATCGAGGCCACCGGCCAGAAGCTGCGCAGCCACTTCGCGTGGAAGCAGCAGGACGCTGACTACACCGAGGGTTCTGCTGCACGTTGAGCCCCGCAGGCGTGCAGCGAAAGTTCTGCTGCTCGCTGAGCACCTGAACCACCCGTACGAAGGCCCGTCGCACTGCGGCGGGCCTTCGTCGTCCCTGCGTGCACGTCAGTGGCGTTTCGTGATCAAAGGTTAGGCAATCCTAAATTCAGGAGTAGCGTGCTGAATTGTGCTCGCGAACTACCTGATCGGACTGCGTGAGGGGCTGGAAGCCGCTCTCGTCGTGACGATCCTCATCGCCTACCTGGTCAAGACCGACCGGCGCCACCTGCTGCCCCGGATCTGGGCCGGCGTGGCGCTGGCCGTGGGTGTCTCGCTGGCCTTCGGTGCCGTGCTCGAGTTCGGCCCCCGCGAGCTCACCTTCCGCGCCCAGGAGGCGATCGGAGGTGTGCTGTCCATCCTCGCGGTCGGCCTGGTGACCTGGATGGTCTTCTGGATGGCCGAGGCGGCGCGCTCCCTCAGCGGTGAGCTGCGCGGCAAGGTCGACGACGCTGCCGACGGTCCATGGTGGTCGATGGTCCTGATCGCCGTCCTGGCTGTGGGCCGTGAGGGCCTCGAGACGGCGCTGTTCCTCTGGTCCGCCACCCGCACGGGAGCGCAGGGGAGTGGCGTGCAGCAAGCCACCTGGGTGCCGTTGGCGGGGGCCGCGCTCGGCCTCGCCACCGCGGTCGTGCTCGGCTACCTGCTCTACCGCGGCGCCATCCGCATCAACCTGACCCGGTTCTTCACCTGGACCGGCGCCTTCCTGATCGTGGTGGCCGCCGGAGTGCTGGCGTACGGCGTGCACGACCTGCAGGAGGCCGAGTTCCTGCCGGGCCTCCACGACAAGGCCTTCGACATCAGCGACACCCTGGCGCCCGACTCGTGGCCGGCGACGCTGCTCAAGGGCATCTTCAACTTCCAGCCCGATCCGACCGTCCTCCAGGTCGTCGTGTGGTTCGCCTACCTCGTGCCCACGATGGTCCTCTTCTGGCGCGGCGCCCGTCGCCGTGCCGCGCCGCCCGTCGCCGCCGCCGGTGCGGAGCCGTCCCCTTCCGTGTCCCACTGATCTCGCCAGGAGAACCCTTCATGCGTCTGCTCCACCGCGCCGCGCTTCCCGCGGTCCTCACGTCGTCGCTGCTGCTCGCCGGGTGCGCCGACAAGGTCGACGCCGACGACCCCCGAGCCCTTACGGTCAGCTCCAGCGCCGACGCCTGCGAAGTCTCCAAGGCCGAGGTGCCGGCCGGCACCGTCTCCTTCGAGGTGACCAACACCGGTGACGCGGTCACGGAGTTCTACGTGCTGGCCCAGGACGGGCTGCAGATCCTCGGCGAGGTCGAGAACATCGGACGCGACCTGTCGCGCACCCTGACCGTCCAGCTGCCCCAGGGCGACTACGTCACCGCCTGCAAGCCGGGCATGAAGGGCGACGGCATCCGTGCCGACTTCACGGTCTCGGCCTCCGACGAGAAGGTCGAGGTCTCCGCCGACGAGAAGAAGCTCGTCGACACCGCCGTGGTCAACTACCGCGCCTACGTGCAGGACCAGGCCGACCAGCTGCTGACGAGGACCGAGGAGTTCGCCCGGCTCTACACCAGTGGCAAGGACGACGAGGCGCGTGCCCTCTACCCCGTCGCGCGCATCCACTGGGAGCGGATCGAGCCCGTCGCCGAGTCGTTCGGCGACCTCGACCCGGCGATGGACCTGCGCGAGGCCGACGTCGAGCAGGGCGACGAGTGGACCGGTTGGCACCGCATGGAGAAGGACCTGTGGCCGGCACGCGCCGAGGGCTACACCCCGCTCACCCAGGCCGAGCGGGAGAAGTACGCCGCCGACCTGGTGGCCAACACCAAGAAGCTCGACGGACTCGTCGACGCAGACGACTTCACCTTCACCATCGACCAGGTCGCCAACGGCTCGACCGCCCTGCTCGAGGAGGTCGCCGCGGGCAAGGTGACCGGCGAGGAGGAGTACTGGAGCCGGACCGACCTCTACGACTTCCAGGCCAACCTCGACGGGGCCCGGGTCGCGTTCGAGGGCGTACGCCCCGTGCTCGACAGCAAGGACCCCGAGCTCGCCGAGACGCTCGACGCCCGCTTCACCGCCTTGGAGCAACTGCTGGCGCAGTACCGTGACGGGGACGGCTTCGTCGGCTACGACGAGCTCGACACCCAGGACGTGAAGCAGCTCAAGGACGGCGTGGACGCGCTCAGCGAACCGCTCTCCACCCTCGCGGCCGCCGTGCTCGCCTGAGTCGGATCCACCGCACCTCACGACGCCCAGAGAAGGCCCGACATGAAGATCACCCGACGCGGACTGATGACCGGAACCACCGGTCTCGCTGCCGGTGCGGTCGTGGGGGCCGCCGCCGGCGTGGCGACAGAGCGCAGTGGGGACTCCACCGGGGTGGCTTCCTACCCGTTCAGGGGTGCTCACCAGCAGGGCATCCTCACCCCTGTCCAGGACAGGCTGCACTTCGCGGCCTTCGACGTGACCACGACGGACCGCGCTGCCCTCGTGCGGCTGCTCCAGGACTGGACCGAGGCGGCCGAGCGGATGGTGGCCGGCGGCTCGGCCGGCCCGGTCGGCCCCGTGGAGGGCGACGACCGGCTCCCGCCCGACGACACCGGTGAGGCGATCGGGCTCCCGGCCTCTCGACTCACCCTGACCTTCGGGTTCGGGCCGGGCCTCTTCTCCGACGCCGACGGCGAGGACCGGTTCGGGCTGGCCGACCGTCGCCCGAAGGCGCTCCGGCCGCTGCCCCACTTCGCCTCCGACGCCATCGACGAAGCACGCAGCGGGGGAGACCTGTGCGTCCAGGCGTGCGCCGACGACCCCCAGGTCGCCGTCCACGCGATCCGCAACCTGGCCCGGATCGGGATGGGCACGGTTGCGGTGCGGTGGTCCCAGCTCGGGTTCGGGCGTACGTCGTCGACCTCGCGGAGCCAGGCGACCCCGCGCAACCTGTTCGGCTTCAAGGACGGCACGGCCTCGGTGAAGTCCGAGGAGCGTGACGCCATCGAGGAGTTCGTCTGGGTGGCACCGGGGGACGACCCGAGGGCCGAGTGGCTCGCCGGAGGCTCCTACCTGGCGGCCCGCCGGATCAACATGCGGATCGAGACCTGGGACCGGCAGTCGCTGCGCACCCAGGAGGAGCTGGTCGGTCGCACGAAGTCGTCCGGCGCCCCTCTCTCGGGCGGTGACGAGTTCGACGAGATGGACCTGGAGATGCCGGGCCGGGACGGGCCCGTCGTGCCGGTCGACAGCCACGTCGCCGTGGTCCACCCCGACAACAACGGCGGCGTCAGGATGCTGCGCCGTGGCTACAACTTCGTCGACGGGTCCGACGTGCTGGGAGGCATGGACTCCGGCCTCTTCTTCGTCGCCTTCGTGCGCGACCCCGACACCCACTTCATCCCGTTGCAGTCGGCGATGGCCAAGCAGGACGCGTTGATGGAGTACCTGAAGTTCACCGGCTCGGCCCTCTTCGCCGTCCCGCCGGGAGTGCGTCCCGGCGAGTTCGTGGGCCAGGCCCTCTTCGCCTGACCCACGAGCTCGCCTCAGCTCACTTGATCTCGCTGCGCATCAGGAAGCGCAGGCCCACGACGAGCGGCGCGACCATCCAGAGCAGCGCGGTGACGCCGAGCTGGGCCCACGCCTCGGTGCCCGGCACGCGCTCGTACAGGTAGGTGACGTTGTAGAAGAGGTCGACCCACGGCCACACGTCGTGGAACGACTCCTGGTAGAAGGCCAGCGCCCCGAAGACGTTGGGCAGGATCAGGCTGTAGACGAAGTAGCCCACGATCGCGGCGGGGGAGTTGCGCAGCACCACGCCGAGGGTGAAGCCCATCAGCATCCCGAGCACGTTGGCCAGGACGACCATGGCCAGGTCGACGGCCTCGAACCCCCAGACCGGGTCGACGCCGTGCACGGCCGCACCGAGCAGGTTGCCCAGGGCGCCCACACCCATCGCGACCAGGATGGCGACCACCCCGACGACGACGGTCACCACGGCCTTCGCCACGATCACGCGGCCGCGGTGGGGGACCAGGGTGAAGGTGGTCAGCCCGGTGCGCTGGCTCCACTCCGAGGTGACCGAGAGGATCGCGAGGATCGGCAGGATGATCGCGATCGGCATGCCGACGGCGGTCGAGAAGCTCTCGTAGGTGATCGCTGACTCGTTGCCGAAGACGATCACGCCCGCCGAGGCGAGCACCGACAGGATCGCGATGCTGGCCAGCAACCAGAACCCCGAGCGGGTGTTGAACATCTTCACGAGCTCGACCCGCAGCAGGCCGGGGAGCCTGATCGGGGCGAGGTCGGAGCGGCGACGAGCGGGTTCCCGCGTCGGCGCCGTGCCGACGGTGGCCGGGTCGTAGGTGGTCGTGGTGCTCATGCTGCAACTCCTTCACGCTGTGAGGCGGCGGTGAGCTCGAGGAACATCTCCTCGAGGCCGGCTCCGTCGGCCGAGCGGAGCTCGGTGAGGGCGACGCCTGCGGCCAGCGCGACCCGGCCGACCATGTCGGGGGAGGCGTCGGTGTGCAGCGCCTTGTCCGGCGTACGCGTGACCATCAGGCCCGCGGCCGTGAGTGCGGTGTCGAGCGCCTCGACGTCCGTCCCGCGTACGACGGTGCCGGCGGCGGCGAGGAGCTCGGCCTTGGTGCCCTGGGCCACCACGCGCCCGTTGCCGATCAGGACGAGGTCGTCGGCGATCACCTCGATCTCGTGCAGGAGGTGCGAGGAGAGCAGCACCGTCCCGCCGTCGTCGGCGAAGGTGCGCAGCAGGTCGCGCATCCAGCGGATCCCCGCCGGGTCCAGCCCGTTGGCCGGCTCGTCCAGGATCAGTACCTCGGGGTCGCCCAACAGGGCAGACGCGATGCCCAGGCGCTGACGCATGCCCAGGGAGTAGTGCCGCACCCGCCGGGTGGCCTCCTCCTCGGTGAGCCCGACCAGCGCCAGCATCTCGTCGACACGGGCGACGGGAAGACCCATCGTCAGCGCGGCGACCTTGAGGATGTCGCGTCCGGTCCGGCCCGCGTGCTGGGCCGAGGCGTCGAGCAGGACGCCGACCTCGCGCCCCGGGTTGGGCAGGTCGGTGAAGTGCCGGCCGTTGACCAACGCCTCGCCGGTGGTGGGTGGGGTCAGCCCCACCATCACCCGCATGGACGTGGACTTGCCCGCGCCGTTGGGTCCCAGGAAGCCGGTGACCCTTCCGGGCTGCGCGGTGAACGAGACGTCGTCGACGGCGAGGAAGCCGCCGTACCTCTTGGTGAGAGCGTTGATGGTGATCATGGGTCCACCTTCGCGTCGGTGTGGCTCCGCGCACATCGGGGAGAGCAAGGGGGTCGACCCCCGGGGCACCCCGAGAAGACCTCAGGGTCCACCCCTGCCCCACACAGGGGAGACCTGGGAACAGAACGACCCTCGGCGGTGTTGGCCGCACATGCGCATCGAGATCTGGAGTGACGTCGTCTGCCCCTGGTGCTACATCGGGAAGCGTCGTCTGGAGACCGCCCTGGCCGACTTCGGCCACGCCGACGAGGTGGAGATCGTGTGGCGCTCCTACCAGCTCGACCCGAGCGCCCCGAAGGACGAGGTCGTCACGACGGTGGAGGCCCTGGGGGCGAAGTTCCCCGGCGGCCCGGAGCAGGTCACCGAGATGCTGGCACGCACGCGCGGCATCGCCGCCGAGGAAGGCCTCGCGTTCGGCGAGCACTCCGTCCACGCCAACACCGTCGACGCGCACCGCGTGCTGCACCTGGCGCTGGAGGTCGGCGGTCCTGCGCTGCAGGGCGCGCTGAAGGAGGCGCTCCTTCGCGCCCACTTCGTCGACAACCGCAACGTGGGTGACGCCCAGGTGCTCACCGACGTCGCCGTGACGACCGGCCTGCCGGCCGATCGGGTCGCCGCCGTGCTGGCGGGCGACGAGTATGCCGACGCCGTGACCGCCGACGTGGCCCAGGCCCGGGCGTACGGCGCCACCGGCGTCCCCTTCTTCGTGGTCGACGGCAAGTACGGCGTCGCCGGTGCCCAGGCCTCCGAGGTGTTCAGCCAGGTGCTGGAGCAGGCGTGGGCCGACTCCCACCCCGCGATCGCGGTCGTCGGCGGCGACGCTGACGCGTGCGGCCCCGACGGGTGCGCGATCTGACCGGTCTCGACTGAGGCTGAGGAGCGCCGCGGTGACCGCTGCCTGAGTCTCACGACTCGTCTCGGCCCCGCGTACGCCATCATGTGCGGGTGACCTCGACCACAAGTACGTCCCGCCCCGTCCGGGCCACCCCCACCACGGCGCCCGACGTGGCGCGGGAGTGGGGCGTCGACCTGGCGCGCGGCGTCGCGATCATCTCGATGTTCGTGGCGCACACCGCGCCCACCGCCGGCCCCGGTGGGGTGCTGATGCTGTCGGAGTACCTCACCTTCCCGCTCTTCGCGCTGCTGGTCGGCGCCGGGGTCGAGCTGGGTGCGCGGCGTACGAGGGTGTGGGAGCACGGCGCCGCCTCGCTCGTCCGGGCGGCGGCGCTCCTGCTCGCGGGATGGCTGTTGGCCAAGGCCGGCGCGTGGATCGTGATCGTGCTCGCGCCGCTCGGCCTGCTCACCCTGCTCTGCTGGGCGGTGTCGCGCCTGCCCTCGTGGGGCGTCGCGCTCGTGGGGCTGGGCGCCGGGCTGGTCGCGCCGTGGAGCATCGAGGCCAGCCGCTCGACCGTCAGTGAGCTGGCCCTCGCACAGGAGACGGGGCGTCTGTGGTGGTTCGAGCTCTTGGTCAGCGCCTACTACCCCCAGGCCGTGCTGCTGCTGGTCGGGTGCGCCGGCATCCTCGTCACCCGGCTGCTGGTGCCCCGTGACGGACGCCCGGCGTCCTGGCCCACCACGGGTGTCGTGATCGGTGCGTCGGGCGCCGTCTTCCTGGCCCTGGCCGCGCTGCACCTGACGGGGCGGACCGAGATCGTCGCCTACCGCACCACGTGGCCCGAGGAGCTCTTCGTCACCGCGTTCGCCGTCGGCGTCTTCGCCGTGTGTCTGGTCGTGGCGCGGGCTCGCCTCGTACGCCAGGTGCTCGCGCCACTGGCCTGGGTCGGTGCGATGACGCTCACCGTCTACGTGCTGCACGTCGGCTGGCTGGCCTGGTGGGTGCGGGGTCTCCACCCGGGCGTCTCCGACGACGCCTGGAGCAACGTCATCGGGATGAGCGTGGCAGCACTCCTGCTGGCGACGCTGTGGCGGCTGCTCCGCGCGCCGCGCCCCTGGAGCCGCGGACCGCTGGAGGGCGTCGTTGGTCTTGCCGTGCAGCTGGCCACGGCCGGGGTCAGGGATCGCCGCGCCGCACCGGAGCCGGAGTGAGTACGCGGAGTGAGAACCAGGTCTCACCAACCCGGCCCGGGCGCTCCGACGCTCGCGTCGACGGGTAGCATCGGGCCCAAGCACAGCGTTGTGCGCACCGCGTCGACGACCAGTCCGCGGGTCTGCCACCCATCACATCTCTGACTTAGCTGAGGACCCAGCTGTGACCAAGCCTGTCGTACTCATTGCCGAAGAGCTCAGCCCCGCCACCATCGAGGCGCTGGGCCCGGACTTCGAGATCCGCCACTGCAACGGTGCCGACCGCACCGAGCTGCTCGCCGCCATCGTTGACGTGGACGCGATCCTGGTGCGCTCCGCCACCAAGGTCAACGAGGAAGCCCTCGCCGCCGCGAAGAAGCTGAAGGTCGTCGCCCGTGCCGGCGTCGGTCTGGACAACGTCGACGTCAAGGCCGCCACCCAGGCCGGCGTCATGGTGGTCAACGCCCCCACCTCCAACATCACCAGCGCCGCCGAGCTCGCGGTCGCCCTGATGCTGGCCGCGGCCCGCCACATCAGCCCGGCCCACGCCGCGCTGGTCAACGGCGAGTGGAAGCGCTCGAAGTACACCGGCATCGAGCTCTTCGAGAAGACCGTCGGCATCGTCGGCCTCGGCCGCATCGGCGTCCTGGTCGCCCAGCGTCTCCAGGCCTTCGGCATGAAGGTCGTCGCCTACGACCCCTACGTGCAGGCCGGCCGCGCCGCCCAGATCGGCGCCCGCCTCGTCGACCTCGACACCCTGCTCGCCGAGTCCGACTTCATCAGCGTGCACCTGCCCAAGACCCCCGAGACCGTGGGCCTGATCGGCGCCGACCAGCTCGCCAAGGCGAAGAAGGAGCTCGTCCTCGTCAACGCCGCCCGTGGTGGCATCGTCGACGAGAACGCCCTCTACGAGGCCCTCAAGAGTGGTCAGATCGCTGCCGCTGGCCTCGACGTCTTCGACAAGGAGCCCTGCACCGACAGCCCGCTCTTCACCCTGGAGAACGTCGTCGCCACGCCCCACCTCGGCGCGTCGACCGACGAGGCCCAGGAGAAGGCCGGCGTCGCCGTCGCCAAGTCGGTCCGCCTCGCCCTGTCGGGTGAGCTCGTGCCCGACGCCGTCAACGTCCAGGGTGGCGTCATCGCCGAGGACGTACGCCCCGGCATCCCGCTCACCGAGAAGCTCGGCCGCGTCTTCACCGCCCTCGCGGGCGAGGTCGCGCAGCAGATCGACGTCGAGGTCCGCGGCGAGATCACCGAGTACGACGTCAAGGTGCTCGAGCTGGCCGCCCTCAAGGGTGTCTTCGCCGACATCGTCGAGGACCAGGTCTCCTACGTGAACGCCCCGCTCCTGGCCGCCGAGCGCGGCACCGCGGTGCGCCTCGTCACCGAGTCCGAGAGCCCCGACCACCGCAACCTCATCACCATCCGCGGCACGCTCGCCGACGGCCAGCAGATCTCCGTCGGCGGCACCCTCGTGGGGATCGCCCAGAAGGAGCGTCTGGTCGAGGTCAACGGCTTCGACGTCGACATCGAGCCCACCGAGCACCTGGCGTTCTTCACCTACGAGGACCGTCCGGGCATGGTCGGCACCGTCGGCCGCATCCTGGGCGAGTCGAACGTCAACATCGCCGGCATGCAGGTCGCCCGCCACGCCAAGGGTGGCCACGCCCTGGTCGCCCTGTCGGTCGACTCCGCGATCCCGGTCGAGTCGCTCGCCGAGATCAAGGGCGCGATGACCGCCACCCAGGTGCGCGCGGTCAACCTTTCCTGACGCACGGACGACCACGACCCGGTGCCACCTCGGTGGCGCCGGGTCGTGCCGTGTCCGGCCTTCCTAGAGTGGGCGCATGTCCCGGACCACCCCTGACCCCGCTCCGGTCGTCCTCCTCGACCTGGGCCCGGTCGCCCAGCTCCGCGCCGGCCGGCTGGGGCGCCGCCTCGTGCAGCTCTTCCTCGGCCTGCTCGTCTACGGGCTCTCACTCGCCCTGATGGTCGAGGGAGCGCTCGGCGTCGCTCCGTGGGACGTCATGCACCTGGCGATTACGCGCTACGTGCCCCTCACGCTGGGGCAGGTCGTCATCGTCGCCAGCTTCGTGGTGCTGCTGGCGTGGATCCCGTTGCGCGAGAAGCCGGGGCTGGGCACCGTCGCCAACGCCTTCGTGGTGGGCCTGTCCACCGACGCCGCCCTGGCCGTGCTGCCGACGCCCGACTCGCTCACCCTGCGGATCGCCTTCGTCGTGCTGGGCGTGGTGCTCAACGCGGTGGCCACCGCTTTCTACATCGGCGCCCAGCTCGGGCGGGGGCCCCGCGACGGACTGATGACGGGCCTGGCGCGGCGCACGGGCGCCTCGCTGCGCCTCGTGCGTACGTCGCTCGAGGTCTCCGTCGTCGCCGCCGGCCTTGCCCTCGGTGGGCGCCTCGGGGCCGAGGTCGGCGCCGGGACGGTGCTGTACGCCCTCGCCATCGGCCCGCTCGCGCAGGCGTTCCTACCGTGGGCGCTGGTGCACCTTCCGGCGCCTGATCCCGTCGAGGTCGGCATCGACGGCTGAGCGTCCTGCCGGTGGCGCGGGGGAGTGGGGGTCAGCGACGCGTGGCGATGAGGACCGACGCGTCGTGGGCGATCATCACCTCGACCGCGGTGAAGCGCTCGTCGGTCAGCCACTCCTCGCGCAGCGTGTCGACGCGGCCGAGGTAGATCGGGGGCCACGACTCGCAGGGGGTGAAGTCGTCGAGCACGACGATGCCACCGGTCTCGACGAGGTCGGCGACGGTGTCGACCCGGACGCTGTCCGGGTCACCGGAGTCGAGGAAGAGCAGGGAGAAGGGGCCCTTGCTCGACAGGCTCGACCAGTCCGCCTCGAAGACCTCGACGGAGTCGTCGTCCTCGAAGATCTCCGCCGCCGCCTTCGCCAGGCGGGGGTTGAGCTCGGCGGTCAGGATCCGCGCGTCGGTCTGGACGCCGGAGCGCAGCCAGGCGGTGCCGACCCCGCACCCGGTGCCGAACTCGGCGAGGACGCCGTCGCGGGTTGCAGCCAGGGCAGCCAGCAGGCGGCCCGTCTCGTTGCGGCAGAACGACACGTAACCCGCCTTGCGGGAGACGTCGAACGCGCGACGGACGATGTCCGGAAGATCGGGGGGTGCACTCACCTCGGAAGTGTCGCACCGGGGTGGTGAGTGTGACGTACGTCGTCCACCCGCTGAAACCCTCGACAGCGCGCGGCGCGCGACGTATGGTCCTCCCATCATGTGGAGCGTGCTCGTACTCATCGACTGCCGCGGCGAGGCCTGACAGAGGGCCACCTCGCCGCGGTGTTGCGGTGATGCACGTGGCCCTCGGACTCGCAGCCTTTCGCTCCGCACTGATCTCCTGACCTGAGCAGCGCAACCCGCTCGCTCCCGGTCCGACGATCGGACGTCCTGCCGCCCCACCAGCTGGCGACGTACGCCTCGCGACCCGCGAGCTGCTCCGACCCGGGCCCGTCCTGGCGACTGCCTCATCAGGCGTCGCCGACGCCTCCGCGGTGCGGAGCGCGAGGCTCCATCCCCCCTCATCCGACCCCGGTCCCCGGGGTCGCACCCCTCAGGAGAGAACATGTACGAGTTGAACCCGGCCGACTGGGGCCCCGGACGTCACAACCCTTCGGCTCCCCACAGCCACCACGCGCTGCAGCTGGCAGTTGACCTGCGAGATGCCGCCGACCAGCGACCCGACGACAACTAACCTCCGGAGCCATGACCACCACCCCACCCGAGTCCCCGATCAAGCTCGCTGTCATCCCCGGCGACGGGATCGGACCAGAGGTCACCGCTGAAGCGCTCAAGGTCCTTGACGCAGTGGCCCCCCACGCCTTCTCCACCACCCACTACACCCTGGGTGCGGAGCACTACCTCGCCACCGGCGAGGTCCTCCCCGACTCGGTCCTGGACGAGGTACGTGGTCAGGACGCCATCCTGCTCGGCGCGATCGGCGGCAAGCCGAACGACCCGAACATCCCGCCGGGCCTGCTCGAGCGCAGCCTGCTGCTGCGTCTGCGCTTCGAGCTCGACCACCACGTCAACCTGCGCCCCTCGAAGCTCTACCCGGGCGTCGGCTCCCCGCTGGCCTCGCCCGGCGAGATCGACTTCGTGGTCGTGCGTGAAGGCACCGAGGGCCCCTACACGGGCAACGGTGGCGCCATCCGCGTCGGCACCCCGCACGAGATGGCCACCGAGGTCAGCGTCAACACGGCGTACGGCATCGAGCGCGTGGTGCGCGACGCGTTCGCCCGTGCCGAGCGCCGTCGCCGCAAGCTCACCCTGGTCCACAAGACCAACGTGCTCGTGCACGCCGGCTCCATGTGGTGGCGCATCGTCAACGAGGTGGCGACCGAGTTCCCCGACGTCGCCGTCGACTACCTGCACATCGACGCAGCCACCATCTTCATGGTCACCGACCCGGCTCGCTTCGACGTGATCGTCACCGACAACCTGTTCGGCGACATCATCACCGACCTGGCCGCCGCCGTCACCGGAGGCATCGGCCTGGCCGCCTCGGGCAACCTGAACCCGTCGCGCGCCACCCCGTCGATGTTCGAGCCCGTGCACGGGTCGGCGCCCGACATCGCCGGCCAGCAGAAGGCCGACCCCACCGCCGCCATCCTGTCGGCCGCGATGCTGCTCGACTTCTTCGGCATGACCGAGGCAGCCGAGCGCGTCGAGAAGGCCGTTGCCGCCGACATCGCCGAGCGGGTTGCCGGCGAGTCCCGTCCCACCGCCGCGGTCGGCGACGCCGTCGCGGCCCGAGTGTAGGTTCAGACCATGGAGATCAGCACCACCCTGACCGACTCACCGGTCGACGACGCCCGGCTCGCGGAGATCCTCTCCGACCCGGGTTTCGGGCTCCACTTCACCGACCACATGTTCACCGTCGAGTGGACGCCGGAGAAGGGCTGGCACGACGCCCGGATCACGCCCTACGGCCCGCTCACCCTCGACCCCGCCACGGCGGTCCTGCACTACGCGCAGGAGACCTTCGAGGGCATGAAGGCCTACCGTCACGCCGACGGCTCGGTCCACCTCTTCCGCCCGGAGGCCAACGCCGAGCGGATGATCACCTCCAGCCAGCGGCTCGCGCTGCCCGAGCTGCCCGTCGACGACTTCATCCAGGCCGTCGAGGCCATGGTGAAGGTCGACGAGCGCTGGGTCCCGGAGGGTGAGGGCGAGAAGTCGCTCTACCTGCGTCCGTTCATGTTCGCGAGCGAGAAGTTCCTCGGCGTCCGCCCCAGTCAGCACGTCACCTTCATGGTGATCGCCAGCCCGGCGGGCTCCTACTTCAAGGGCGGCCTCAAGCCGGTCAGCCTCTGGCTCACCGAGGAGTACACCCGCGCGGGCCGCGGTGGCATGGGTGCTGCGAAGACGGGCGGCAACTACGCCTCGTCCCTGATCGCGCAGCAGGAGGCCACCAGGCACGGGTGCGACCAGGTCGTCTTCCTCGACGCCCAGGAGGGTGTCTACGTCGAGGAGCTCGGCGGGATGAACATGTACTTCGTGCATGCTGACGGCTCGATCACCACGCCCGCCACCGGCACGATCCTCGAGGGCATCACCCGCTCCTCGATCATCACGCTGGCTCGCCAGATGGGCCACGAGGTCACCGAGCGCCGCTTCGCCATCGACGAGTGGCGCAAGGGGGTGGAGTCCGGGGACATCGTCGAGGTCTTCGCCTGCGGCACGGCTGCGGTGGTCTCCCCGGTGGGCGAGCTGCGCTCGGCCGCGGGCACGCTTCCGGCACCGGAGTCGACGGAGACGACCATGAAGATCCGCTCCGCCCTGGTCGACGTGCAGTTCGGCCGCGCCGACGACACCTTCGGGTGGTTGCGCCGGGTGCTGTGACTCGAGGGCTAACCTCGTGACGTGAGCGTCCACCCACGACCCCCATCGCCCCCGCCCGGGCTGAGCGTCGGCGGCTACCAGCTGCTCGCCCGCCTCGGCGAAGGTGGCATGGGGGTCGTGCACCTCGCCCGCAGTCCGTCGGGGGAGCGGGTGGCCCTCAAGGTGATCCGTCCCAACGTCATCGGCGACGACGAGTCACGCGCTCGTCTGGCCCGCGAGGTCAACTCGCTCCTGCGCGTCCGGAGCCGCTGGGTCGCCGAGATCATCGACGCCGACCCGTGGGGCGACGTGCCCTTCGTGGCCACGCGCTACGTGCCCGGCTACTCGCTGCACGACCAGGTCAGGCAGGTCGGCCCGCTGGAGGGCGACGAGCTCGTCTGGTTCGCCCGGTGCCTCGCGCAGGCGATCGGGGCGGTCCACGACGTCGGTGTCGTCCACCGCGACATCAAGCCCTCCAACATCCTGATGGAGGGGCGCACGCCCGTCCTCATCGACTTCGGCCTGGCTCGTCTCGCCGACGACGCCCGGCTGACTGCGCAGGGGTGGCTGCTGGGCACCCCCGGCTACCTCGCGCCGGAGATCCTGCACGGGGAGGACGCCAGCGTCGCCTCCGACATCCACTCCTGGGCGGCGACCGTCGCCTTCGCCGGCACCGGCCGGGCTCCCTTCGGCAGCGGGCCGTCAGTCGCGGTGATGGACCGCGTACGCCGTGGCGAGCACGACCTCACCGGCCTGCCCGAGGAGGTGGCCGAGGTGGTCCTCGCCGGCCTCGACCCCGAGCCCCGCAACCGTCCGACCGTGGCCGCGATCCTGACCTGGCTCGACCTCGACGACCCGGCCGTCTGGGCGGAGGAGGAGGCGCTCGCCGACGAGGAGGACGAGACCGCGACCCGCTACGTGGCGCTGGAGCCGTTCCCGACGACGCGGCCCTACACCCAGTACCGCCCCGAGCCCGCGCTGCACGTCGTGCCCGAGCCCGCCCCGCCCACGCTGGCCGTGCCGCTGGGCGACGTCCCTGCCGCCACACGTCTCGACGGGCCAGCCGACGTCGCTGCCTCTGCCCGTCCCGACCCCTATGCCGACCCCTGGCAGGCGCCGCGGTGGCCCGGTGAGGAGTGGCCCGGTGAGGAGTGGCGCGACGCTCAGGGCGGGCCGGGCCCCACCGCGTACGGACCCCCCGTTCCGCCCGAGGAGCGCGAGATCCGGTTCGCCGACGACCCGTGGGCGGTGCCCGAGCAGGTCGAGCCCGCTCCCAAGGTCGGGTTCGCACTGCGCCTGCGTCGCGCCGCCCTGCTGCTCTGCCTGGGGCTGGGCGTCGCGTTGTGGTTCGCCGCCGCCCCCTGGGCCGCGGCGATCTCGGTGACCCTCCTGGTCTGGTTCGTGCGGACGCTCTCGCGCACCGCCAGCGCTGCGGCTGAGCGCCGCACCCTGCGCGGGGCCAAGTGGTACGACGGCATGCAGACGGTCGCGGCCACGCCGGTGCACGTCTTCTCCTCGCTGCCCGGCACCTTGGCGTTGCTGCTGTGGGCGACCGGCCTCGGTGCGGTGGGCGGCCTGCTCTGCTTCGCCGCCGGCACCCAGCCACAGGTGGTCCTGGCTGCGGTCGGTGCCGGCGTCGCCCTCGGCGTCTGGGTCGGGCCCGGCGCCACGCGCGTACGCCGTGGGGTCGCCCCGCTCGTGCGCCCCTTCGCTGCCCACCCCGCGGTCTGGCTGCTGACGCTGGTGGCGGCGGGCGTCGGCCTCGGGTTCGTCGCCAGCGGCCTCGACGGCGGGTCAGCCGGTGATCCCACCGGCCTCCTGGGCCGCGTGCCCACCGCTTGGTTGGATCGCCTGCCATGACCGAGCTGCACGACCTGACCGCGCTGGAGCAGGGGAGTGCCGTACGCCGCGGTGAGGTGTCACCCGTCGAGCTCGCCCAGCACTACCTGGACCGCGCCGACGACGTGGGCGCCTTCGTCACCCGCGTGCCCGAGCTGGCGCTGGCACGGGCAGCGGCGTTGCCGCGCCAGGGCGCCTCCCCGCTGCACGGCGTGCCGACCGCGATCAAGGACTTGAACCCGACCGCCGGCGTGCGCACGACCTTCGGCTCGGCCTCCTTCGACGACTACGTGCCCGACTTCTCCGACCAGGTCACCCTCTCGATCGAGGCCGCGGGGATGGTCTGGCTCGGCAAGACCAACACGCCTGAGTTCGGATCGCCCTGCTACACCGAGCCCGACGTCGGCCCGCCCGCGGTGACGCCCTGGGACCGCTCCCGCACGGCCGGCGGCTCCTCGGGCGGCGCGGCAGCAGCGGTGGCTGCGGGACTGGTGCCGGTGGCGCAGGGTTCCGACGGCGGTGGCTCGATCCGGATCCCGGCGTCGTGCTGCGGGTTGGTCGGACTGAAACCTTCACGAGGACGCGTCAGCGGGGCGCCGTTCTACGGCGACCCCGTGGGGCTGGCCACCGCCGGGACGCTGGCCAGGACGGTGGCCGACGCCGCCGCGATGCTCGACGTGCTCGCCGGCCACCGGGTGGGGGACCCCACCTGGGCGCCGGACCCCGCGCAGAGCTTCCTCGAGGCCACGCGCCGCGAGCCCGGTCGTCTGCGGGTGGCGCGGTTCGCGGCCCCGGTGCTCACCGACGTCACCGTCGGCCCGGAGTGCCTCCAGGCGTGGGAGGACGCCTCGGCGCTGCTGGAGTCGCTGGGCCACGACGTCGTCGACGTCGACGTGCCGCTTCCGCGGGCCGCGGTGCCGGTCTTCGAGACCTGCTGGGCCGTGCTGACCGCGCTCTCCACCGCCCCACCCGGTCGCGAGCACCAGCTCCGACCGCTGACGACGTGGCTCACCGAACGGGGACGCGCGGTCTCCGGTCCCGACTTCGGGCTGGCGATCGGCGAGATGCGGCGTCACGCCGCCCACGCCCTCGAGGCGCTCGCTCCCTACGACGTCGTGCTCACCCCGACGCTGGCCGCCCCGCCCGTCGCCGTGGGTGCGTTGCGCGACGACGCCGACCCCGAGGCTGACTTCGAGGCGCAGAAGCGCTTCACCCCGTGGACGTCGGCCTGGAACGTCACCGGGATGCCGGCGATGTCGCTGCCGACCCACTGGACCCCTGACGGGCTGCCGGTCGGCGTCATGGTCGCCGGGCGTCCGGCCGAGGACGAGCTCCTGCTGTCGTTGGCCGCGCAGGTCGAGGCGGCCAGTGACTGGCGAGGGCGTACGCCGCCGGGCTGGTGAGCCGCTGGCTCAGTCGTCGCCCAGCCCACGGGCGTGCAGCGCGTCGCCGGTGTCGCGGGCGTGCGCGACCGTGCGCACCACGAAGGGGGTGAGCCAGGTGCGCGGGCTGCGCTCCAGGCCGCGGGCTCGCGCCGCGTCACGGGTCTCGGCAGCGATCGTGAGCAGTACCGGGATCGATCGGAGCACCAGGCTGAAGGCCAGCGCCACCTTCTCCGGGTTGGCCCCGAAGCGCCGCAACGGGCCGACGGCGCGCACGATCATGTCGAGGAGGGCATCGACGGGCGTGGTGGCGGTGAGGACGGTCGCGAGCAGGACCAGGGCGAGCAGGTCGCCCACCTGCTCGACGGCGACCTGCCACGTGCCGAACAGCAGGTGGTAGGCGAGCAGGACCGCGGCCACGAGGAAGAAGGCACGCAACGTCCGCACGGTGGCCCTGACGCCGGTGCCCGACCAGCCGACCAGCCCGAGCGCGAGCAACAGGGCGACCAGACCCGACACCGGGCCGCGGACGAGCACCACCACGGTGCTGAGGCCCATCAGGGCGAGCATCTTCGCTCCGGCCGGCATCCGGTGGAGCAGGGTGGTCCCGGGGCTGTAGGTGCCCAGCAGGGTGCCGTTCACCTCAGACGCTCGCCCGGTAGTGGTCGACCACCTCGGCGGCAGGACCGTCGAGGACGACCCGTCCACCGCTGAGGAGCAACGCCCGGTCGCAGCGCGCCGCCAGCTCCAGGTCGTGCGTGCAGACGACGACCTGCTGCGGCAACGAGAGCAGCAGGTCGCCGATCATCCGGCTGTTGGCCAGGTCGAGCAGGGTGGTCGGCTCGTCCGCCACCACCACGTCGGGCTCGCACGCGAGCACGCCGGCGATCGCCAGGAGCTGTCGCTGGCCGCCGGACAGCGCGTGGACGCTCCGGTCGGCGAGCTCCTCCAGGCCGTACGCCGCCAGCACCGTCCGCGCCGCGGCCTCCCGGGCACGGCGGGAGCGGTGGAAGCGCCGCAGCGACAGGGCCACGTCCTCCAGCACGGTCGGCATCACGAGCTGGGCGGAGGGATCGGTGAAGACGAAGCCCACCTTGCGCCGCACCTCGCGCCCCTCCTCGGCCACGTCCAGGTCGTCGACGACCACCCGGCCGGAGCTGGGGGAGACGAGGCCGTTGAGCAGCCGGGCCAGGGTCGACTTGCCCGATCCGTTGGCGCCGATGAGGGCGATCCGCTGCTCGGTCAGCTCCAGGCTCGTCTCGGCGAGGATCTCGACCTCGCCGTCGGCCGTGGTGGCGTTGACGACGACCCGGTCGAGGAGGAGGCGGCTCACGCGTCGATGGTCTCGCGCCTCGCCACGGTGCGGCGTCGCGGGGTGGGCAGCAGGTCGGGGAAGGCGGCGTGCACCGAGGTGGCCACGACGGCGGTGACGAACGCCTTGACGAGGTCGCCGGGGATGAAGGTGGCGTTGTAGGCCGTCGCGGCGGTCCACGTCATCTCGGCGCGCCACACCATGCCCGCGATGCCGAGGGGGTGGATGACCAGGAACGTGGCGACCAGGCAGGCGCCGAGGACGAGGGCGAAGCCCAGGGCGCTGCGGCGACGACGGACGTACTGCACGAGGAAGCCCGCGACCGCCGCCGCGAGCAGGAAGCCCACGAGGTAGCCCGCCGAGGGGGTGAGGAAGACGCTGGGGCCCGAGCGTCCCTGTGTGAAGACCGGCAGGCCCGCGATGCCGACCAGCAGGTAGAGGCCGACGGCCAGGAAGCCGCGCCACGGGCCGAGCAGCGCCCCGGTGAGCAGCACGCCGAAGGTCTGGAGCGTGATCGGGACGGCGCCGCCGGTCTGGACGGCGGGCAGCACCGCGCAGACGGCGATGAGGGCCGCGAAGGTGGTGACCAGCGCCAGGTCCCTGGACTCGAGACGAAGGGAGTGGGTGGACACGCGGGTGCCTTTCGACGGGCGACGGCCGGGGGACCGGGAGCGGCCCATCGGGGACTGGTTCACCTGAACGGTGATCAGGTGAACGGCGTTCAGGTTATGGTGGGGTCCGCGTCGCGTCAACCGGTTCGCTGATGGATCATCGATGTGACTCGCACCACCAGCCCAGCTGTCCGGTCTGCCCGGTCCGAATGGAGGCACCTGTGCGTCACCACCGCTCCGACGTCGTGGAGCACGCGATCGCCGTGCTCGACGCCTACGGCCTGGCCGACCTCACGATGCGGCGGCTGGCCTCCGAGCTCGACGTCCGCCCGAGTGCGCTCTACCACCACTTCGCCAACAAGCAGACGCTGCTGGCGGCGGTCGCCGACGAGCTGCTCGCGCGCGGCCTGCGCCCGGTGGACGAGGGGGAGTGGGACGTCAGGCTCACGCAGGCGGCGTCCCAGGTGCGGGACGCCCTGCTCGCCTGGCGCGACGGGGCCGAGCTGGTCGCGACCGTGCACGCGTTCGGGCTGGGAGGCCGAGCAGCGTACGACCACGTCGCCGAGGCGCTGGAGGGCTGCGGGCTGGACGAGCAGTGGCGCGCCACCGCCGCCCGGACCGTGCTCCACCTGGTCTTCGGTCACGCGACGGCCGAGCAGACCCACGTCCAGGCCAGCAGCGCCGGCGCCATCGACGGCGAGGTCGCCGCGGTCGACGACTTCTCCGACGGGCTCTCGCTCGTGGTGGCCGGGATCCGCGCCGAGGTCGACTCCCGACGGGCCTCCTAGGTCAGTACGAGGCTGGCTCAGGGCGAGGTTGGCTCAGTACGAGGCGTCGACCAGAGCTCCGTGCTGCTCGGCCAGCCGCACGGCTCCGGCCAGGTCGAACCTGGTCCGGTCGAGGCGGGCCTCACGCAGGTCGACGCCGTCGAGGGTGGCGCCGAGGAGGGTGGCGTCGCGCAGGTCGGTCTCCCGCACGGCAGCGTGGGTCAGGTCGCACCCACTGAGGTCGGCCTTGGCGAGGTTGCTCATCGACAGGTCGGCATCGCGCAGGTCCAGGCCGGAGAGTCGGACGCCGGCGAGGTTGGCGCCGCGCAGCACCACGCCTCGCCAGCTCCCGCCGACGATCTTCACCGGGCGCATGGTGCACTCGTCGAAGGTCGACCCGGCGACCTTGCAGCCCTCGAGGGTGGCGTCGAAGAAGTTGCACCGGCGGAAGCTGCACGCCACGAACGCCGTGGCGTCGTGGTGCGAGGCGTTGAAGCGGCACCCGTCGAAGACGCAGTTCTCGAACGAGGTGCCACGCGTGGTGACCTCGCTGAGGTCGACCCGGCTGAAGGTGCAGTCGACGAACCGCAGGCCCGAGAGGTCGTCCCCGTACCAGTCCTCGTCGCGGTAGGTCAGGCCCTTGGCCTCATCACTCATCGGGCCACCGTACCGAGCGGCCACCGGGCCACCAGACGGCAGGCGCCCGCCTCGTACCAGGCCAGGTCCAGCCACTCGGCGCGCGCGCTCACCGGCACCACGTCAGCCAGCAGCGTCGCGGTCGACTCCTGCGTGACGTCGCCGTGGGCCAGGTCGACGGTCAGGTGGGGCGTCGGCGCGAACTCGCCCCCGTAGGGAGGGAACTCGGGAAAGGCCTCCTGGAGCAACGCCGTGAGCCGGGCGAAGCCGTGGGGCGGCTCGGGGACCAGGTGGATGATGCCGGTGGGGAAGGTGTCGAGCCGGCCCAGCGTGTAGTCGAAGGGTTCGACGCTGCCGGCGATCGCTGCCACCGTCGCTGTGGTCCGAGCGTCCAGTGCCGTGACGAACGGACCGAGTGCCGTGACGTGGGCATGCGTGAAGTCCGGGTCGGAAGAGACGAAGTCGGTGTCGTAGAAGGCGGTGCGCCGCCGCACCCACGCCTCTAGGGGCGGCACCGGGACCTGCAGCACGCTGTGCCCAGGATGGTGTCCGGGAGGGGGCTTGGAATCGTGCCGCGCGTCGCGGCCCGTCACCGCGCAGCCACCGGCTCCACGACCTCCAGCAGGCGCTCCACCTCGGCCAGCAGCCGGGTGCGCAGGGGAGTGGAGCGCTCGGTGAAGTCGCGCTGAGCGGTGACGTACTCGGCCTTGCCCTCGGGCGTCTCGATGCGCACCGGCGTGAACTCCTCGTCGTCGAGCCACAGGCCGCTGAGGTCGTAGGGCGCGGCACGCATGTCGAGGATCCGGATGTCGCGGGCCAGCTCGAAGCAGTCCGCGACCAGGTCGGAGCCGACCATCGGGCTGAGCCGGAAGGCGTGCTTGTAGAGGTCCATCGACGCGTGCAGGCACCCCGGCTGCTCGAACTCCGCCCGGTCGTCCCGGCCAGGGCTGAGCTGGTTCAGCGGCTTCGCCGCGGGCGTGAAGAAGCGGTAGGCGTCGAAGTGCGAGCACGCGATGCGGTGGGAGTCGACCACCTCGTCGGTGGCCGCGCCGCCCAGTCGCAGCGGCCACGCCGAGTGGCGCGTGGCGTCCTGGTCGAGCTGGTAGACCATCGCCCACTCGTGGAGGCCGAAGCACCCGAAGTGGGGGGTACGGTCCAGCGTCGCGCGTAGCAGCCGCCGCAGCGTGGTGAGCAGCACGTGCTGGCTCTCGACGTACGACCTCGGCACGCGCGCGACACCGTCGACGACCTCGTAGCCCTTGAGTCCGGCGTAGGCCTCGGCCTGCCCGAGCGCGGTGCCGAACCCCGGGTGCCACCGCCGCAGCGCCCCCGGCTTGTGGGAGTAGTAGACGAAGAGGAAGTCGTGGACCGGATGCTTGGTCCGGTGCGTACGACGGGTCAGGTGCGCGTCGAGGAACGGGGCGAGGCGGGCCTCGTGCGCCGCGGCACGGGTCATCCAGTCATCAGGGGCCAGCACTTGCACGCCCCCACGGTAGCCGTGCCTCGCCGTGCCTCGCTGATCCCCGCTTCCACCGGGGCGGTGGGGGTGGCGCAGGACCGATAGGGTTGAGGCGTGCGCATTGCGAGGTTCACCACAGGCGAAGACCCCATGTACGGCATTCTCACGGGAGAGCTCGACCGGTTCGGGCAGCCCGACGAGGACGCCACGATCGTCGCCCTGGCAGGCGACCCCCTCTATCTCGGGGTGAAGGTCCTCGAGCAGGAGTACAAGCTCGCCGACGTGCGGCTGCTCGCGCCGGTGCTGCCGCGCAGCAAGGTGATCGGCATCGGCAAGAACTACGCCGCCCACGCGGCAGAGATGGGCGGCGACGTGCCGGCCGAGCCGTTGATGTTCCTCAAGCCCAACACCTCCGTGGTGGGGCCCGGTGACCGGATCTTCTACCCGCCGCAGTCCGAGGAGGTGCACTACGAGGGCGAGCTCGCCGTGGTCATCGGCCGCATGTGCCGTGACGTCCCCCGCGAGCAGGCCACCGACGTGATCCACGGCTACACGATCGCCAACGACGTCACCGCTCGCGACCTGCAGCGGGCCGACGGGCAGTTCACGCGGGCGAAGTCGTTCGACTCCTTCTGCCCCCTCGGGCCGTGGATCGAGACCGACCTCGACCCGCAGACCTTCATCGACGGTGTCACGGTCCAGACCCACCTCAACGGTGACCTGGTGCAGGACGGTTCGACCGCCGACATGGTCCACGACGTGCCGACCCTGATCAGCTACGTCTCCTCGGTGATGACGCTGCTGCCCGGCGACGTCATCCTCACCGGCACCCCTGAAGGTGTCGGCCCCATGCAGGTCGGTGACGAGATCGAGGTCTCGATCGCCGGTCTCGGAACCCTCACGAACAAGGTGGCACAGCGCTGATGAACTCCACGAACTCCACCCCGGTCCGCGTCCGCATGGCACCGAGCCCGACCGGCTCGCCCCACGTGGGCCTCGCCCGCACCGCCCTCTTCAACTGGGCCTTCGCCCGTCACCACGGTGGCACCTTCGTCTTCCGCATCGAGGACACCGACAAGGAGCGCAACACCGAGGAGTCCTACAACTCCCTGGTCGAGGTCATGCAGTGGCTCGGTCTCGACTGGGACGAGGGCGTCGTCGTCGGCGGTCCCTACGGCCCCTACAAGCAGTCGGAGCGCACCGACGTCTACGCCGACGTGCTGGCGAAGCTCCGCGACTCCTCCTACACCTACGACTGCTTCTGCACCACCGACGAGGTCGCCGCGCGCCGCATGCAGTCGGGCTCGAAGGTGATGGGCTACGACAACTTCTGCCGTGAGCTCACCAGTGAGCAGCGCGCCGCCTTCGAGGCCGAGCGCCGTCCCAGCGTGGTCCGCTTCCGGATGCCCGACGGCGAGGTCAAGTTCAACGACCTGGTCCGCGGCGAGATCAGCTTCCAGAGCGAGTTCGTGCCCGACTTCGCCCTGGCCCGCGCCAACGGCGACCCGCTCTACACGCTCACCGCCCCGGTCGACGACGCGACGATGAAGATCACGCACGTGCTGCGCGGAGAGGACCTGCTCTCCTCGACCCCGCGCCAGGTCGCGCTCTTCGAGGGCCTCAAGGCGATCGGCGTCGCCGACTTCACGCCTGAGTTCGGCCACCTCCCCTACGTGATGGGGGAGGGCAACAAGAAGCTCTCGAAGCGTGACCCCGAGGCCCACCTGCTGGCCTACCGTGACCAGGGCTTCGTGCCCGAGGGCCTGCTCAACTACCTCGCGCTGCTCGGCTGGTCCATCTCGGGCGACCGTGACGTCTTCACCCTCGCCGAGATGGTCGAGGCCTTCGACATCGCCGACGTGCAGCCCAACCCGGCCCGCTTCGACCTGAAGAAGGCCTCGGCGATCAACGCCGACCACATGCGGATGCTGAGCATCGAGGAGCTGACCCACCGGGTCATCCCCTTCCTCAAGTCCGCCGGCGTCGTCAGCGACCCGGTGAGCGACGCCGACGCCGAGATGCTCGAGCTCGCCATGCCCCTCGTCTCGGAACGGATGAACAAGCTCACCGAGGCGCCGGAGCTGCTCGGGTTCCTCTTCGTCGACGAAGCCGACTTCACCCTGGTCGACGCGATCACCGAGGCGGACAAGGAGGTCGTCCAGGCTTCGTACGACGCCCTCCAGGCCCTCGACACGTGGTCGACGGCCGACATCGAGGCGGCGCTGCGTGAGGCGCTCATCGACGGCCTCGGGCTCAAGCCGCGCAAGGCCTTCGGCCCCGTACGCATCGCGGTCAGCGGCCGCAAGATCTCCCCGCCGCTCTTCGAGTCGATCGAGCTGCTGGGGCGCGAGCGCACCTTCGCGCGCCTCCAGCACGCCCTCGCCGCAGGCTGAGTCGTGTCCGAAACCGGGGGAGTGACGTACGGCGTGCCCCACCAGCCCGCGCCCGTGCCGGCGCCGCAGTGGCCGGGCGCGGCGGTGGCCCTGGAGTACCAGCAGCTCCACCGGGCCCGGGGCGGCAGGGTCTGGCGCTCCGTCGTCGGCGCCGTGCTGCTCGCCGGGCTGGGCTTCGGGGTCATGCCGGTCCTGTGGACGTTCGTCTTCATGGCGGCAGGCGCCGCGGTGGGACGTGACCCCCAGGCACTCCTCGACGAGCTCCTCAACGTCACCAACATCACCCCGTGGGGCCTGGCCTACCTGGTGGCCACCCTGGCCTCGCTGATCCCGGTCACGTGGCTGGTGACCTTCGTGATGCACCGCCTGCGGCCGGGGTGGACCACCTCGGTCTTCGGGCGGATGCGCTGGAAGTACTTCGCCGTCTGCCTGGGCCTGTCGGTCGTCGCCCTCTTTGCCACCCTGGTGGTGGGGGCGCTGACCCCGCAGGACGCGCTGTCCACGGGCGAGTCGACCGGCCTGAACGAGTTCACCCGCACGTCGCTGGCCTACCTCGCCATCGTCGTCCTGGTGGTTCCCTTCCAGGCTGCGGGGGAGGAGTACTTCTTCCGGGGCTACCTCACCCAGGCGTGCGGCGGGCTCTTCAGCTCGCTGTGGGTCTCGCGCGTCGTGGCGGTCGTGGTGCCGGCGTTCCTCTTCGCGCTCGCGCACGGCGCGCAGGACCCGCCGATCTTCGTCGACCGCCTGGCCTTCGGCCTGGTGGCCGGCGTGCTCGTGATCGCCACCGGAGGGCTCGAGGCGGCCATCGCCATGCACGTCCTGAACAACGTCGTGGCCTTCGGCGTGGCCGTTCTCTTCGGCGACATGGCCGGCGCCCTCGACCCCCAGGCAGGCACGTGGTGGACGCTGCCGAGCACGCTCACGCAGTCCCTTCTCTACCTCGCGCTGGCCTGGTCGGTGGCCCGTCGGATGGGCCTCGCGAACTCGGTGTGGGGGGCCGTTTTGTCCCAGCCGAGAGGGCGCGTGTATGGTTCTTCAACGAAGGCGCCCAGCGCCTGAAACACCTTGGGATATGGTGTAATTGGCAACACAGCTGATTCTGGTTCAGTCGTTCTAGGTTCGAGTCCTAGTATCCCAGCGAAGTTCTGAGCACTGCTCGTGAACTTTGACGGAGGTCGAGTTTCGACTACGATCTCCAGCGCTTGCCCCGGTCGTCTAGCGGCCTAGGACGTCGCCCTCTCACGGCGGTAGCGTGGGTTCAAATCCCATCCGGGGTACAACGCCCGAAGGGCCCGGTCACCAGACCGGGCCCTTCGGCATTTCCGCCCTTCGCGACCTGCCTCTTCGACCGGCTCCGCGAGTGGCAGGCGGGTCCCGGAGACGCGTCGGGGGACGGGTGCCCCCGGTGCGGCGGTCGTCCGACGGGCTGGTAAAGTTCTCGTCGTTGCCCGGGCCTCGGCCAGGGTGACGAACAGTGCAACAAAGAGTGCAAGCCCCGGTCGTCTAGCGGCCTAGGACGTCGCCCTCTCACGGCGGTAGCGTGGGTTCAAATCCCATCCGGGGTACAGCATCCGAAGGGCCTGGTCATCAGACCGGGCCCTTTGGCGTTTCCTGGACCACTGTGCCCACTGCCGTGTCCGATTCCCGCGAGAGAGGTGCACGCGGGTGCGCCACACTGGAGGCATGGAGAGGACCCTGGCCCCACTGGACGCCGACGGCTGCTACCGCGCCGTCAGCAGCCGGGACCGACGCTTCGACGGCGTCTTCTTCACTGCCGTGCACACCACCGGGATCTACTGCCGGCCGTCGTGCCCCGCGCGTACGCCGCACGCCGACCACGTCACCTTCCACCGGACGGCCGCGGCGGCCCAGGCCAGCGGTTGCCGGGCCTGCAAGCGGTGCGCACCGGACGCGGCGCCGGGGTCCCCCGAGTGGGACCTGCTCGCTGACGTTGCCGGGCGGGCGATGCGCCTGATCGACGACGGAGTCGTCGACCGCGACGGCGTCTCAGGGCTGGCCGCGCGGCTGGGCTACACCCCGCGACACCTGGGACGGGTGCTCGTGGCCGAGCTGGGGGCTGGGCCGTTGGCGCTGGCCCGGGCTCGGCGGGCCCAGACGGCCCGCACCCTGATCGAGGAGAGCGACCTGCAGTTCGCCGCGATCGCGTTCGCCGCAGGGTTCTCGTCGGTGCGCCAGTTCAACGAGACAGTCCGCGAGGTCTATGCGGCCTCCCCGGGCGAGCTGCGCGCGTCGCGTCGACGGACCGTCCCTGTCGCCGGCCCGCCACCGGCTCCGGGACGGGTGGTGGTGCGGCTGCCGGTGCGCACCCCGTACGCGGGCGAGGCGTTGCTCGACTTCCTGGCGCAGCGGGCCGTCCCCGGGATCGAGGTGGTCCGTGGGGCGACGTACGCGCGGAGCCTCGCCCTGCCGCACGGACCCGCCACCGTCGAGGTGCGCCTGCCCCAGGAGGAGCGCGCGGGCCGGCTGGCCCATGCGGTGGCCTCGTTCGCGCTGACGGACCTGCGCGACCTGGGCGCTGCCACTGCGCGCGTACGCGGCCTCCTGGACGCCGACTGCGACCCGGTCGCGGTGGGGGAGGTGCTGGGGGCGGACCCGCTGCTCGCCGACGTCGTACGCCGGGTCCCCGGACTCCGGGTGCCCGGGCACGTCGACGGGTACGAGGCGGCCGTACGGGCCGTGCTGGGCCAGCAGGTGACGCTGGCCGGCGCCCGTCGTCTCACCCAGCAGCTCGTCGCGATGCTCGGTGAGCCCATCGCCTCGGAGGTCGAGGGACTGGACCGTCTGTTCCCGGCGCCCGACGCCCTCGCCTCGCTGCCGGACGGCGCGCTCGGGATGCCCGCTTCGCGCCACCGCGCCCTGAGGTCCGTCGCGCAGGCCGTGCTGCGCGGCGACGTGGTCCCGGACCGCGGCGCGGACCGGTCGTGCGTCCGTGAGTCGATGCTCGCGCTGGACGGGGTCGGTCCCTGGACGGCGGACTACGTCGCGATGCGAGCGCTCGGGGAGCCCGATGCGTTCCTGCCCGCCGACACCGGCACCAGGGCCGCTCTGGCACAGCTCGGCGAGGACCCCGCCCGAGCGGTGGAGATCGCCGAGCGCTGGCGGCCCTGGCGCTCGTACGCACAGATGTACCTGTGGCGAAGCCTGGCCGCTGGTCCCCACGCTGGCACACGTACTGGCACGACCGAGGGAGACGACTGACATGTGGACCGTGATGGAGAGCCCCGTCGGCGATCTGAGGATCGTCTCGGACGGCGAGGCGGTGACGGCCGCCTACTTCGCACCCTTCGAGCTGGCCAGGATCACCGCACCCCTGGGAGAGCGCGACGACACGCACCCGGTCCTCGTCGAGGCGGCGCGCCAGCTGCGCGCCTACTTCGCCGGCGAGCTGCGGGAGTTTGACCTTCCGTTGGCGCCCGGGGGGACCGCCTACCAGCAGCGGGTCTGGGAGGCGTTGCGGGCGATCCCGTACGGGGAGACCACCAGCTACGGCGAGATCGCAGCGCGACTCGGCCAGCCTGTCGGGGCCGCCCGGGCGGTCGGACTGGCCAACGGCCGCAATCCCATCGCCCTGATCGTGCCGTGCCATCGGGTGATCGGGGCCAACGGCACCCTCACCGGGTACGCCGGCGGGCTGGAGCGCAAGCAGGTCCTGCTGGACCTCGAGCGAGGCACGGACGGCGGGTCCGAGCGGCTCTTCTGACGGCACCGAGCACTCAGGCCCGGCACCACGAGGGGTGCCGGGCCTGAGTGAGGGGAAAGCGGGCCGTCAGCGAGCGGCGCCCGCCAGCTCTTCCTCGTCCGAACCCTCGGCGGCCGGTACGGTCTCGGCGTCACCGTCCGACTTCGAGCCGCGCTCCGGCATGACCTTCGGACCCATCGGGGCAGGCTCCGGTGCGCCCTTGCGGTTGACGTAGGGGTCGACCACGAAGAAGTTCAGCAGCAGACCCGCGATGCCCCAGATGCCGATGACCAGCAGGTTCTGGCCCACCCCGACGCCGTCGAAGTAGGTGACCGAGCGGGCGAAGTCGACAGCGGCCGGCAGAGGCAGCACGTCCGCGGCGAAGCGGAAGGCCTCCGGAACCATCCAGATCGAGAGGCCACCACCGGAGGCAGGCACGCCGGCCAGCATGATCAGCACCATCACGGGGATCAGCGTGCCGAGGCCGAACATGCGGACCAGGACCGAGCTGGCCCACGAGACGCAGAAGATCGTGAACGCTGCGGCGCCCAGGAACGTGAGCACGTGACCGTTGACGGCGCCGATGAGGACGTCGAACAGGAACCACAGCCAGATCGACATGCCCACGGCCCAGCCGGCGTACATCGGCAGCAGCGTGCGGGTGCGGCGGATCTCGGAGGCGCCGCCACGGAAGACGGCCGCGATCAGGAAGCCGGCCATGATCCACGCCATGCCGACGTAGAGGCTGTTGGAGCCGCCGAGGTCGTCCTCGGTCAGGGGCGCGATGTCGCGCGTCTCGAGCGGGCCGAAGCCCTGCTCGAGGCCGGCCGCGGCGATGGGGGTGAAGATCTGGGTCGCGGCGTTCTGCTGGGCAGCGCCGGCTCCACCGGCGGTGACGAGCTCGGGGGAGGTGCCCGGGGCCAGTGCGAGCACGTAGGCGCCGACGACCTCCTGGGACTCGATCATCTCCTCGGCCTCGTCGAGGTCGGTGACGGCCTTGAGGTCCACGTAGTCGCCGAGCTGCTCGCCGACTCCGGCGATGAAGGGAGCGGTGGCTGCCTCGGGGCCGACGACGGCGATGGGCATGTCGCTCATCGAGGCCTTGGCCATTCCGAAGCTCATCAGGGTGACGACGGTGACGACGATCGCGGCCGGGAAGGCGGCGACGGCGAAGAGGCGGCGGCGGTAGGGCGCGACCGGGCCGCCGGCCAGCGCCGAGAGGGGCGCGTCGGGTGCCTGGTGGAGCGGCGCCGCCATGATCGCTGCGCCCTGACGCTTCTCCAGGAGTGCCGCGAGGAGGATGCTGACCACGAGGCCGACGGCCAGCACGGCGACGTGCGGCCAGGCGTCCGCAGCGTCGAAGTAGATCGCCGAGCGCAGGGCTTGGCCGGCCTGACCGAGCGGGAGGACGTGGTGGAGAGCCTGGAAGAAGCCGGGCATCGACTCGAGCGACATCGCGAGACCGGACGCGGGAACGCCGAAGACGACCAGGAGCAGCATGCCGAGCAGCACCTGGAGCGGGCCGAGCAGGCGCGTGAAGACGTGCATCGAGTTGGCCACGGCCGCGATGGTGAGCGTGCCGACGCCGAGGAACAGGGGGTAGTGCCCGTCGACCGCGCCCATCACGGGCCCCAGGACCGTCCAGATCGCGGTGCTCATCAGCGCACCCCAGCCGATCGAGAGCGGCACGAAGACGCGCGACCTCAGCAGGTTGGGGGTGCCGTTGATCATGCCTGACAGCGGCACGTAGCCGGCGAGCATGAAGCCCATGGCGGCGAAGAGGACCATGGTGCCGGTCCCGTCGCCCTCCGGGAGCGGTGCGACGTCCTCGGTGCCGACCACCGTGACACCGGCGCCCGCAAGGGCGGGCAGCAGGGTGTTCTGGGTGGTGCTCGCACGTGACGGGCCGCCCGCCATCGCGGTCTGCACGGTGGCGCCCTCGTCGGTGAGCAGCACGGCGCCCGCAGCCTCGCGGGTGGCAACGGCTTCGGTGCCCTCGGCCACGTCGACGACCTCGATCGTGACGGTGTCGCCCAGAGACTTCTCGAGGGCGGCCGCGGTCTGGTCTGCGCCCACACCGGCCACGACCACGGGCAGGTCCCGCGGCTGCGGAGCGTGCATGGTGCCCATGTAGGTGGCGTACATCATCGTGACCATCAGGAAGGCCATGACGAAGAGCGCGACGATCCGGCCCGTGCGCTCCTTCGGGGTCTCCGGAGGCGGCGGTGGGTACTTGGCGGTGTCGATGGGGGTGGGGCTGCCCACGGATTCTCCCTTGCGTACGCACGACACCTGGCAGGCTGCCGGCGTCGAGGGTGGTCGGCCTCGGGTGCGAGGCTCTCCTCAATATAAGTCAGGTGGCGTAATACGCACGGCTTGCGTACCGTGACGGTCGCCACCATCGAAGGAGATCGCCGTGCCCCGAGTCGACGCCAGTGACGACGTGCTCGACGCGGCCGAGCGACTCTTCGCCGAGCACGGCATCGCCACGGTCTCCGACCGCAAGATCGCCGACGCCGCCGGCAACACCAACCACTCGGCCGTGCGTTACTACTTCGGCGGTCGACCGGGCCTGCTCAGCGCCCTCGTGGAGCGGCACCATGCGCAGGTCCAGCCCGTACGCCGCGCGATGCAGGCCGAGTCGACCTCCCTCGCCGACGACGTACGCGCGATGGTGCTGCCGCAGGTGTACACGTTCCGCGACCTGGGGGCGCCCAGCTGGAGGGCGCGCTTCCTGGCCAACGCCTACGTCGACCCGCAGGGCCGGGAGGTCATCCGCCGCCTCGGGCACGACCCCGTCACCGGGGGCACCGTCTTCGACGCGGTGCGTACGCGTCTCGCCGACCTCGACCAGCGGATCGTCACGCGAAGGGCCGAGATGATGGGCTACATGGTCGTGAGCGCCTGCGCCCGGCTGGAGGAGCGTGAGGCGCACAGCGAGCAGGTCTCGTGGGAGGTCGCGGGGTGGTTCCTCTGCGACGCGATCGCCGGCATGCTGCAGGCCCCGGTCTCGGCGCCCCCTGCGGGGTGGCCGGTCGACTGACCGGCCCGACGTCCGGCACCGGCAGCGAGGACGCGACAGGGCCGGACGCGTCGCGTCCGGCCCTGTGCTGGTGCTGACCCCAGTCAGCCGCTGCGCGACGCTCGGTCAGTCAGCCGCTGCGCGCCGCAGGGACTCGCTGAGCCTTTCGGCGGCGGCCAGGACGGCAGGGGCGTGCATGCGCCCGGGCTGGCGCGAGAGGCGCTCCAGGGGGCCGGAGACGGAGACGGCGGCGATGATCTTGCCGCCGGGAGAGCGGACCGGAGCAGAGACCGACGCGACGCCCTGCTCGCGCTCGCCCACGCTCTGCGCCCACCCGCGACGACGGATGCCGGAGAGGGCGGTCGCGGAGAAGGCGGCGTTCTGCAGGCCGCGGTGCATCCGCTCCGGGTCCTCCCAGGCCAGCAGGACCTGGGCGGCCGAACCGGCGCGCATGGTCAGCTGCGAGCCGACCGGGATGGTGTCGCGCAGGCCGCTGGGGCGCTCCGCGGCGGCGACGCAGACGCGGTGCTCTCCCTGGCGTCGCCACAGCTGGGCGGACTCGCCGGTGATGTCGCGCAGGCGGGCCAGCACCGGGCCGGCTGCCGCCAGCAGCCGGTCCTCGCCTGCTGCGGCCGAGAGCTCGGCCAGGCGGGGGCCGAGGACGAAACGCCCCTGCATGTCACGGGCCACCAGCCGGTGGTGCTCGAGAGCGACCGCGAGGCGGTGAGCCGTGGGTCGCGCCAGTCCGGTGCCAGCGACCAGCCCTGCAAGGGTGGCCGGGCCTGCCTCGAGTGCGGCCAGCACCAAGGCGGCTTTGTCGAGCACTCCGACTCCGCTAGAGTTGTCCATATGGCAATACTGCCGTCTCATTCCGTGGGATGCAAGGGCTAGAATGACAAATCGGCCCAGACCGGGCTGATTGTGACGAGAGGAGCAGGTCGTGGGCAAGACCCTGGCCGAGAAGGTGTGGGACGAGCACGTCGTCCGGAGTGCTGACGGAGAACCCGACCTCCTGTACATCGATCTCCACCTCATCCACGAGGTGACCAGCCCGCAGGCCTTCGACGGTCTGCGGATCGCCGGCCGCACGGTTCGCCGCCCGGACCTGACGCTCGCCACCGAGGACCACAACGTCCCCACGCTCAACTGGGACAAGCCGATCAAGGACCCGGTCTCCCGGGCCCAGATCCAGGCGCTGCGCACCAACTGCGAGGAGTTCGGCATCCGCCTGCACCCGCTCGGTGACATCGAGCAGGGCATCGTCCACGTCGTCGGTCCGCAGCTGGGCCTGACCCAGCCCGGCATGACGATCGTCTGCGGCGACTCGCACACCGCCACGCACGGTGCCTTCGGTGCGATCGCGCACGGCATCGGCACCTCCGAGGTCGAGCACGTGCTCGCCACCCAGACCCTCTCCTCGATCAAGCCGAAGACCTGCGCGGTCACGGTCAACGGCGAGCTCCGCGAGGGCGTCACCGCCAAGGACCTGATCCTCTACCTGATCACCCAGGTGGGCACGGGCGCCGGCATGGGCTACATCGTCGAGTACCGCGGCGAGGCCATCCGCAAGCTCTCGATGGAAGGCCGCATGACGGTCTGCAACATGTCCATCGAGTGGGGCGCGAAGGCCGGCATGATCGCTCCCGACGAGACCACCTTCGCCTACCTCGAGGGCAAGCCCGAGGCCCCCAAGGGTGCCGAGTGGGACGCCGCTGTCGAGCACTGGAAGACGTACTACACCGACGAGGACGCGGTCTTCGACAAGGAGATCGTCATCGACGCCTCCGAGGTCACGCCGTGGGTCACCTGGGGCACCAATCCCGGCCAGGGTGCGCCCCTGGGCGGAAGCGTCCCGGTCCCGGCCGAGTTCGACGACAAGATCGAGCGCACCGCCGCCGAGAACGCGCTGGCCTACATGGGTCTGGAGGGTGGCACCCCGCTCAAGGAGGTCGCCGTCGACCACGTCTTCATCGGCTCCTGCACCAACGGTCGTCTCGACGACCTGCGCGCCGCGGCCGAGGTGCTGAAGGGCCACAAGGTCTCCGACAGCGTCAAGATGATCGTCGTGCCGGGCTCCGCCCGCGTGCGCCTCGAGGCCGAGGCCGAGGGTCTGGACAAGGTCTTCCTCGACGCCGGTGCCGAGTGGCGTGGTGCCGGGTGCTCGATGTGCCTCGGCATGAACGACGACAAGCTGGACGGTCCGCACCGCACCGCCTCGACGTCGAACCGCAACTTCGAGGGCCGCCAGGGCACGGGCGTACGCACGCACCTGGTCTCCGTCCCGGTCGCCGCCGCGACCGCGATCCGCGGCACCCTGTCCTCCCCCGCCGACCTCGTGTCGGTCACGGCCTGAAGGAGCCCCTGAACATGGACAAGTTCACCACCCACACCGGTGTGGCCGCGCCGCTGCGCCGCAGTGACGTCGACACCGACATGATCATCCCGGGCGACTTCCTCAAGCGGATCACGCGCACCGGCTTCGAGGACGGCCTCTTCTACGGCCTCTTCAAGGACCCGGAGTTCGTGCTCGCCCAGGAGCCCTACACCCGCTCCACGGTCCTCGTGGCCGGCCCCAACTTCGGCACGGGGTCGTCGCGTGAGCACGCTGTCTGGGCGCTGCAGGACTTCGGCTTCAAGGTCATCATCTCGCCCCGCTTCGGTGACATCTTCCGCTCGAACTCGGGCAAGTCCGGGCTCCTGACCGTCCAGGTCGAGGAGGCCAAGGTCGTCGAGCTGTGGGACCTCCTCGACGCCCACGTCGGCCTCGAGGTGACCGTCGACCTGGAGGCTCGTGAGATCCGCGCCGGCGAGTGGTCGGCGCCGTTCCAGATCGACGACTACACCCGCTGGCGCTTCCTCGAAGGCCTCGACGACATCGGCATCACGCTCAGCCACGACGACGCGATCAAGGCCCACGAGGCCGCGCGCCCGTCGTGGAAGCCTGCGACCCTCTGACGCAGTCCTCACCGACGCCGGTCCTCCCGCACAGGGAGGGCCGGCGTTCGTGCGTTCAGCCGCGTCCGGTCGCCCGCGCGGTGTGGGGGCCGGTGCCGAGCAGCAACGCGCGCCCGAGGTCGGCGGGGGAGTCCACGTCCTGGCGCAGGGGAGCCGCAGCCGCGACCTCGACCGCTCCGGCTGCGAGGTGGGCCGCGCGCGAACCCGGGCCGAAGCGGGGCCAGAACTCCTCGTACGCCGCGGTGAAGAGCGTGGTGCCGGACCCGGCCGTGTCGGCCACCATCGCCACCTGTGCTGAGCGCGCCTGCTCCAGCGCCGCGTCGAGGACCTGCGGCGTGAGCGCAGGCAGGTCGGCGCACAGGGCGGCAGGACGGGTGCCGGGCCACTGGCGTACGGCCTCTGCCGCCGCGAGCCGCAAGGTCTGGTTGAGGTCGTCGGAGACCCCGTCGGGGACCACGGCGCAACCCACCCCGGCCAGCGTCGAGGCCAACCGGTGGTCGTCGGTGACGACCAGCACGGCGCGGACCCGGCTCGCCGCCAGGGCAGCGGTGACGGTGTCGAGCACGAAAGCCTCAGCCAGCGCACGGCGTTGCTCGTCACCGAGTCCGGACAGGCGGGACTTGGCTACGGCGAGCCGCTTCACCGGGACGAGGACCACGAAATCTTGGGCAGACATCGAGGTCGATCCTGCCAGCCCGTGAAGGTCCGGACCGAGTAGCCTCTGCTCCGTGGCTGAGAAGGGGTGGGCAGATGGCGCGCGCCGTCGGCGAGCCACTCAGCGCCCGGGGTGGGGATTCACCCTCGGAACAGCCCTCCTGCTTCCGCCGGTGCGGGCGCTCAGCCGCCGTGAGTGGATCGGCGTGGAGCGGATCCCGGAGGCCGGTGGCTGCATCGTGGTCCTCAACCACGTCTCCTACCTCGACCCCGTGATGACGGGCGACCTGCTGTGGTCACGTGGCCGACTGCCGCGCTACCTCGCGAAGAGCGCGCTCTTCACCACGCCCGTCGTCGGCGCCGTCCTGCGCAGCGCGCGCCAGATCCCGGTGGAGCGGCTCACGCCCCACGCAGTGGGCGCCTACGCCGCGGCGGTCGAGGCCGTCAACGCCGGCGAGCTGCTGGCCGTCTACCCCGAAGGCACCTTGACCCGCGACCCTGACCTGTGGCCGATGCGCGGCAAGTCCGGCGCGGCCCGGATCGCCCTGGCCACCGGGGCTCCGGTCATCCCCGTCGGCCACTGGGGCTCCCACGACACCCTGGCGCCCTACTCGCTGGTGCCGCGGCTGTGGCCCCGCGGGAAGGTCACCATGAAGGTCGGGGAGCCCGTCGACCTCTCCGACCTGCTCGGGCGTGAACCCACCCCCGAGGTCATCGACCAGACCACTGACCGGATCATGGCTGCTGTCGTGGCCATCGTGGAGGAGCTGCGGCAGGCTGAGGCGCCCCCCGAGCGCTTCGACCCGCAGGCAGCAGGTGTCACGGAGATCGGGAAGCCCATGAAGAAGAAGCGCACACGCAGGAAGAAGGACGGAGCCTGATGAGCAAGGTGGCAGTGATCGGTGCCGGATCCTGGGGGACGGCGTTCGCCATCGTGCTGGCTGACGCAGGCAACGAGGTGACCCTGTGGGCGCGCCGTGCCGAGCTGGCCGACGCGGTCAACTCGACGCACGAGAACCCGGACTACCTGCCGGGCACGCCGCTGCCCGGCAACATCCGCGCCACCAGCGACATCGCCGCGGCGCTCGAGGGCGCCGAGGTGGTGGTCTTCGCGACCCCGTCGCAGACCTTCCGCGACAACCTCGCGCAGTGGGCGCCGCACGTGCCCGAGAAGGCCGTCATGGTCAGCCTGATGAAGGGCGTCGAGCTCGGCACCCTCAAGCGGATGAGCGAGGTGATCGCCGAGGTCACCGGTGCTGGTCCCGAGCGGATCGCGGTGATCTCCGGGCCCAACCTGGCCAAGGAGATCGCCCGTCGCGAGCCTGCCGCCTCCGTGGTCGCGTGCGCCGACGAGACCGTCGCCAAGTGGCTGCAGGACATGTGCCACGGCCCGGCCTTCCGGCCCTACACCTCGACCGACGTCGTCGGCTGCGAGCTCGGGGGTGCCTACAAGAACGTCGTCGGCCTGGCCGTCGGCATGGCGGTCGGCCTCGGGTTCGGCGACAACACCACGGCGTCGGTGATCACCCGTGGCCTCGCCGAGACGGCCCGCCTGGCCTCTGCGCTGGGAGCCAACCCGCTCACCCTGATGGGGCTGGCCGGCCTCGGTGACCTCGTCGCCACCTGTTCCTCCCCGCTCTCGCGCAACCGTAGCTTCGGCGAGAAGCTCGGCCAGGGCATGACCACCGAGGAGATCTACGCCTCCACCCGTCAGGTCGCCGAGGGGGCCAAGTCCTGCTCGTCGCTGCGCGCCCTGGCCGAGGCCAACGGCGTCGACGCCCCGATCGCGACCGCGGTCGACCTGGTGGTCGCCGGCAAGATCACTGCGCGGGAGATGATGCAGGCCTTCATCGCCCGCGACACCAAGGCCGAGACCGACTGACTCCCGCCGCCCCGTCAGGGGGCGGGCTCAGGAGGCGGAGAACAGGCGTCAGAGGACCAGGTCGTCCAGGGCCTTGACCAGGTCGTCCCACAGGTCCTCGACGTCCTCGATGCCCACGGACATCCGGACCAGGCCGTCGGGGATGGTGGCCGGCTCCGTCTTCCAGCGGCGGCGACGCTCGAACGACGACTCCACCCCGCCGAGCGAGGTGGCGTGCACCCAGAGCTTCGTCTTGCGGGTGAGCAGGTCGGCGGCCAGGGCGCCCTCGGCGAGGACCACCGAGATGATCGCGCCGAAGCCGGGGTAGCGGACCTCGCTGATTGCCGGGTGCTCGGACAGGCGCCGGACCAGCTCGGCGGCGTTCGCCTGGGAGCGCTCGACCCGCAGGCCCAACGTACGCAGACCGCGCAGCGTCAACCACGCCTCGAAGGCACCGGGCACGGCACCGATCAGGTCGCGGCGACCCTTGAGCACGGAGAAGAGCTCGTCGTCGCGGGTGACCAGGGCTCCCATGAGCACGTCGCTGTGGCCGGCGAGGTACTTCGTCGCCGAGTGCACGACGATGTCGACCTCGTCCTCGAGCGGACGCTGCAGCAGCGGCGTGGCGAAGGTGTTGTCGACGACCACGTAGGCGCCGGCCTCGTGGGCGGCGGCACGGATCGTCGCGATGTCGGCGACCTCGAGCGCAGGGTTGGTCGGTGACTCCAGCCAGACGAGCACCGCGCCCTCGCACGCCGCGATGACCGCGGCGGTGTCGGTGATGTCGACCAGCTCGCAGACCAGGCGCCCGCGCGACTCCAGGTCGGCGAGCTGCATGACGGTCCCGTTGTACGCGTGGCGCGGCGCGACGACCTTGCCGCCGGTGCCGACCAGGTCCAGGACGCAGGCCACGGCCGCCAGGCCGGAGGAGAAGGTCAGGCACCGCCCGCCCTCGAGCCCGCCGATCGCCTCCTCCAGGGCGGTCCACGTCGGGTTGCCGTACCGGCCGTACTCGACCTCGCCGCCGGCCACGTAGGTCGACGCCATCGTGATCGGCGTGTTGAGGGGGGCGTCGGGCTCCTTCGCGGGCCGCCCCAGGGTCACGGCGAGGGTGTGCGGGCGCAGCGAGGAGCCGGAGGTGCCGGGAGTGGGGTCCGAGGGGATGTCAGATGCCATGCACCAGAGCGTAGGCCGATAGGGTCTGGGGCGATGAATGCCCCTGAGAGCCCCAAGCCCCGCGTCGCCGTCGTCTTCGGCGGACGCTCCTCCGAGCACGCCATCTCCTGCGTGACGGCAGGCGCGGTGATGGACGCGATCGACCGCGAGAAGTACGACGTCGTCCCGATCGGGATCGCTCGTGACGGTCGTTGGGTGTTGGAGCCCGACGAGACCGCGCGCCTGCGGCTGCAGGGTGACACTCTTCCTGAGGTGGACGGTGACCGTACCGGCGTCGCGCTGCTGCGTCAGGAGAGGCACACCGAGCTGGTCGTCAGCGAGGCCTCCCAGCCGCACGCCCCGCTGGGCGAGATCGACGTCGTGTTCCCGGTGCTGCACGGCCCGTGGGGCGAGGACGGCACCATCCAGGGCATGCTCGAGATGGCCGGGGTGCGCTACGTCGGGGCCGGCGTCCTGGCCTCGGCGGTCAGCATGGACAAGGCCTACATGAAGGTCGTCCTGGAAGGGGCCGGCATCCCGGTGATGCCCGGCGTCGTCATCACCGCCCGCCGCTGGGCGCGCGAGCCCGAGGTGTGCCGAGCCGAGATCGAGGCCCTGGGCTACCCGCTCTTCGTCAAGCCGGCCCGCGGCGGCTCCAGCATCGGCATCTCCAAGGTGCACGACGCCTCCGAGCTCGACGCCGCGATCGCCCTCGCCCAGGCCGAGGACCCCAAGATCCTCGTCGAGGTGGGTGCCGTGGGCGCGCGGGAGGTCGAGTGCGGCGTGCTCGAGTCACCTGACGGTGAGATCCTCACCTCGCAGCCGGCCGAGATCCGCATCGGCGGCGACCACGAGTGGTACGACTTCGAGGCGAAGTACCTGCCCGCCGAGCACACCGAGCTCGACATCCCCGCCGTGCTGCCCGACGAGGTCGCGGCGCAGATGCGTGAACTGGCTGCCCGGGTCTTCGAGGCGGTCTCCGGCGAGGGCTTGGCGCGGGTCGACTTCTTCGTCATGCCGGACCACTCGCTGGTGGTCAACGAGCTCAACACGATGCCCGGCTTCACGCCGACCTCGATGTATCCGCAGATGTGGGCGGCCGCCGGCATCTCCTACTCCGAGCTCGTCGACCGGCTGATCCAGCTCGCGCTGCAGCGCGACACCGGCCTGCGCTGAGCGCGACGAGCCCGGTCGGGCTGCGGTCAGGAGCAGGGCCGCACCTCGTCGAGGTGCTCCTTGATCGGAGCAGCCAGGGTGCGCAGGTGCGTGTCAGGACCCTGGAAGCGCTGCTGGGCCGGGATGTCCAGACGTACGCGCGGTGCGTGGCTCAGCACCGTCATGGAGATGTCACTCTCCGGGTCCTTCAGCTGGGCGTCCGGGATGAACCACCCGACGCCGTCGAGCTCGCTGCAGCGCGCGAACGCGTCGTACTCGGGGGGCTCGGGCGCGCCGCAGGTCAGCACGACGGGGTCGTCCTCGCCCCACGCGGCGCCGATGCCGCCGGAGACCTCGACCCGCTCCTGCCCGAAGAGCTCGTCGGGCAGGTCCTCGACCAGCGCCTCGCAGGCAGCCCGCTCGTCGTCGTCCAACGCCTCGCTCTCGATCTCCACGGGGGAGGAGCCGCAGCCTGCGACGGCGAGGGTCAGGGCGACCACGGTCAGTGCGGCCACGGGTGCGAGCAGGCGGGAGGTGCGGGTGCGGGTCGTGCGGGCAGGGGAGAGTGGTGCCGCGTTGCGGCGGTGTCGCAGTGTCACGGTCAGGGCACGGTCAGATGTGGACGACCGGGCAGGTCAGCGTCCTGGTGATGCCCGCCTGGTTCTGCACACGTGAGACCACCAGGCGGCCGAGCTCGTCGACGTTGCGTGCCTCCGCACGCACGATGACGTCGTAGGGACCGGTGACGTCCTCGGCGCTGGTGACGCCCTCGATCTCGGCGATGGCTGCTGCCACCTCGGCGGCCTTGCCGACGTCGGTCTGGATGAGGATGTACGCCTGCACCATGGGGGCTCCCTTGCTCGCGTTCGACGGCGACTCACCCGCAGGGCGTCCACCGGTGGTGACGCTGGGACGCCAGGTGACGTCGTGGCCAACCTACAGGGCGCTCGTACGCACCCGAAAGGCTTGTCGGTGCACGGCCTGCGACCGCCTCTCTGGTGAGATGGGGACCATGGCACTGTCTGACGAGACCCCCCTGTCCGAGGTCGGCGAGTTCGAGCTCATCGAGGCGTTCATCGGCCTCTACCCCCAGGGTGACGACGTCGTCGTCGGACCCGGGGACGACGCGGCCGTCCTGCGCATCCGCAACGGCCACGTCGTGGTCTCGACCGATCTCATGGTCGAGGGGCGGCACTTCCGACGCGACTGGGCGTCGGGCAACGACGTGGGACGGCGTGCGGCGGCCCAGAACCTCTCCGACATCAACGCCATGGGCGGTGCCGCCCACTCAATGACGGTCGGCCTCACGCTGCCCGCCGACCTCGAGGTGGGGTGGGCGCTGGACTTCGCCCGAGGCTTCGCCGACGAGTGCGCGAAGGTCGGGGCGCAGGTGATCGGTGGTGACACGACCCGCGGGGAGCAGGTGGTCATCGCGGTCACCGCGATCGGTGCCGTGACGCGCGCGCCGGTCCTGCGCTCCGGGGCCCGCCCCGGCGACGTGGTCGCCCTCTGCGGACGTCAGGGATGGGCGGCCGGGGGTCTTGCGGTGCTCACTAGGGGCTTCCGTTCGCCGCGCGTGCTCGTCGAGGCCTACCGCAGCCCGGAGCCGCCGTACGCCGCTGGCGCCGACGCCGCCGAGGCGGGTGCGACCGCGATGATCGACGTCTCCGACGGCCTGGTCGCCGACGCCGGACACCTGGCCGCCGAGTCGGGCGTGGCGATCGACCTCAGGACCGAGTCGTTCGAGATCGCGGAGCCCTTGCACGCCGTGGGCTCGGCGCTGGGCGCCGACCCGATGCAGTTCATCCTCGGCGGGGGCGACGACCACCCGTTGCTCGCCACCTTCCCCTCCGCCTCGGCCGTGCCCCTGGGCTGGCAGGTGATCGGCCAGGTCGACGAGGGCAGCGGCGTCACGGTCGACGGCGCTCCCTACGAAGGTCCGAGCGGGTGGGTGCACTTCTGAGCCGAGGACCGAGTCGTGGACCGAGTCGTGGAACGGGCCGTGGAGCGGGGGGTGAACCCCGCCAGGACCTCGATTTCACCCGGTGCTGGATGTCGGCTACTCTGGTGCGGTTGCTTGCTGGGCCAGAACATTGAGGCCAGTGCGAGCACCACGTCGAGAAACCAACGAACTGATCGGAGTGCACGGTGGCTGCCGTCTGCGACATCTGCGCCAAGAAGCCGGGCTTCGGCAACAACCGTCCTTGGTCGCGCAAGATCACGAAGCGCCGCTTCAACCCGAACATCCAGCGCGTCCGCGCCACGGTGAACGGGTCCCCCAAGCGCGTCAACGTCTGCACGGGTTGCCTGAAGGCCGGCAAGGTCGCGCGCTGACCCATCACGTCGCTGGCTCGACCAGCGTCCCGAGGACCTCGATGAGCCCGCGCTCTCGAGGTCTTCTGCATTTCCACGGACTACGCCTCCCCATCGGCGCATCCCACTAAGGTGTGCTTCCACGCGCCCTCGGGGGGCCGGCCCGAGGCTTCTTTCCGTGACCATCCACGCCCAGACCCAGGAGCAGCCGCATGGAGCAGGTGCCGAACGGGATCCGTCTCGCCACGGTGCTGCGCTTCGTCGACGTCGCCACGGATGCCCTGAGCGCGGCGCGTGAGGAGATCGACGCCCTCAACGTCTACCCGGTGCCCGACGGGGACACCGGCACCAACATGTTCCTCACCTTCTCGGCAGCCCGCGACGCGGTGCGCGAGGCCTCCGAGGGCGGCAACGACCTCGTGGCCGGTCTGGCGGCCTTCCGTCGCGCGGCTCTCCTGAGCGCCCGTGGCAACTCGGGCGTGATCCTGAGCCAGATGCTCGGCGCTCTGGCTCACCGGCTGGAGCGCGCCGCCCCCGGCGAGGAGACGGCCCACGTGATGGCTGACGCCATGCGGTTGGCCACCGAGGCCAGCTACGAGGCGGTCGCCGTGCCGGTGGAGGGCACCATCCTCACCGTGGCCCGCGCGGCCAGCGACCGGGCCGTCGCCCTGGTCCGCGACGCGGAGGGGCCGGTGACCCCCAGCGAGCTCTTCACCGCCGCCGCCGCGGCCGCGCGCGAAGCCTTGGCGCTGACCCCGACCCAGCTCAAGGTGCTGGCGGACGCGGGCGTCGTGGACGCGGGTGGGCGAGGGCTCTGCGTCGTCCTCGACGCCGCCGAGCGGGTGCTCACCGGGCGCCACCCCGTCTCCGAGCCGGGCCACCACAAGACTCCGCGCATTCCTGTGAGGGTCCCCGAGGACGAGCTGAGTGAGGGGGGGCCCTCGTACGAGGTCATGTTCCTGCTCGACGCCGCCGACGAGGCGGCCGTGGGAGTGCTGCGCAGTGAGCTGGCCGCGCTGGGTGACTCCCTGGTGGTCGTCGGCGGTGAGGACCTGTGGAACGTCCACGTGCATGTCGACGACGTCGGCGCCGCGATCGAGGCCGGCATCCGCGCCGGCCGCCCCCACCGGATCCGCGTCACCCACTTCGCCGAGCAGGTGGCCGAGCACCGCCACCGCGACGCCTCGCTCACCGGGCGCAAGGTCGTCGCGGTCACCTTCGGCGACGGGTTGCGTGACCTCTTCGCCGCCGCCGGGGCCCTGGTCGTGGAGGCAGGCGTGGGGAGACGTCCCTCCACCGGGGAGATCCTGGCCGCCATCGAGGAGAGCGGGGCAGCCGAGGTCGTCGTCATGCCCAACGACCCCGACTCCCTGCGGGTCGCCGAGATCGCCGCACGGACTGCCGAGGACGGTGGTCAGGTGAGGGTGGCGGTCATCCCCACCCAGGCCCAGGTCCAGGGGCTCGCGGCCATCGCAGTGCACGAGCCCGGCCGTTCCTTCGAGCAGGACGTGCTCGAGATGACGGCCACGGCCCGCCACGCCCGCCACGGCGCGGTCACGGTGGCGGCGCGGCAGGCGTTCACCACCGCAGGACCGTGCGAGGTGGGCGACGTCCTCGGCGTCATCGAGGGCGACTTCGCGATCATCGGCTCAGACCTCTTCGAGGTGGCCAGCGGCGTCGTCGGACGACTGCTCGGCGCCGGTGGCGAGCTGGTGACGCTGGTCTCGGGCTGCGACGAGCACGCTGCTGCCCTGGCCGAGCGCTGTGCCGCGTGGGTGGAGGAGACCTACCCACTGGCCGACGTCGTCGTCTACGAGGGCGGTCAGGAGCGGTACCCGCTCCTGATGTCGGTGGAGTAGTCCCGTGGTCGCCATCACCCCGGACACCCCGATCGCCGCCGTCTTCGGCAAGTCGGTCAAGAAGCGCAAGGCGGTGGAGGAGGGCCTCGGCCTCGCCACCGTGGGAGACCTGCTCTGGTACTTCCCACGCCGCTACGTGCGCACCAGCGAGCTCAGCGAGGTGGCCACGCCGGTCGAGGGCGAGCTGCTCAGCGTCGTCGGTGAGATCACCTCCAGCGAGGTGAAGCAGTTCGTCAACCGGCGCACCCAACGGATGAGTCACCGGCTCGAGGTGCGGGTGAGGACCCAGGGCCCGGAGTTCACGATGACCTTCTTCCTGCCCTACAAGGGGATGGCGGAGGCGGAGCAGCGTCGCATGGCCGTGGGCAGCCGAGGCATGTTCACCGGCAAGGTCCAGGTCTTCAACCGCTCGTGGCAGCTGGCGCAGCCGCACAGCGTGGTCTTCGGTGGGGGAGAGGCCCCCGACGAGGACGGCGCAGGCAGCAGCGACGAGGCTCTCGCGGCCAGCCTCAAGGGACTGATGCCGGTCTACCCACTGACCGCGAAGCTCTACTCCTGGGACCTGCAGAAGACCATCCAGTTCGCCCTGGAGGTGGTCACCGGCGTCGAGGACGTCTTCCCCGAGCACCTGCTCGCACGCTACGACCTGCTCGACGTGATGACCGCTCTGCGGTGGATCCACGGCCCCGACGACCACAGCCAGGTGACCCGGGCGCAGCAGCGGTTCCGGTTCACCGAGGCGCTGGTCCTGCAGCTCGTCCTGGCCCGTCGCCGCGCGGCGTTGCGTGCCCAGGGTGCCCAGGCGCGTACGGGAGGGGTGAGGGAGCTGCTCGCGACCTTCGACGCGCGCCTCCCCTTCGAGCTGACCGCCGGCCAACGTGAGGTGGGGAAGGTCATCGAGGCCGACCTCGCCCAGCCCCATCCGATGAACCGCCTGCTCCAGGGGGAGGTGGGCTCGGGCAAGACGCTGGTCGCCCTGCGCGCCATGCTCCGGGTCGTCGACTCCGGGGGCCAGGCCGTGCTGCTGGCGCCCACCGAGGTGCTCGCCCAGCAGCACCACCGCTCCATCACCGCGATGCTCGGTGACCTCGCCGCGGGCGGCATGCTCGGCGGCGCCGAGGACGCCACCCGCGTCACCCTGCTGACCGGGTCGATGGGCAAGGCCCAGCGTCAAGCCGCGATGCTCGACATCGCCACGGGTGATGCCGGGATCGTGGTCGGCACCCACGCCCTGCTGGAGGGCAACGTCACCTTCTTCGACCTCGGCCTGGTGGTCGTCGACGAGCAGCACCGCTTCGGCGTCGAGCAGCGCGCCGCCCTGACCGACAAGGCCGCGACGCCTCCGCACGTGCTCGTCATGACCGCCACCCCGATCCCGCGGACCGTGGCGATGACGGTCTTCGGCGACCTGGAGACCTCGGTGCTGCGCGAGCTGCCGGCCGGCCGGGCCCCCATCTCCTCCCACGTCGCACCGCTCTCCGAGCAGCCTCACTGGGAGCAGCGGGTGTGGCAGCGCGTCGCAGAGGAGGTGGCCAAGGGGCACCAGGTGTACGTCGTGTGCCCCCGCATCGCCGGTGACGAGCTGGAGGCAGGGGAGAGCGACGCCCCGCGGGAGGACGACCGAGCCCCGCGCCGACCGCTGGCTGCGGTGGAGGAGGTCGCGGCGATGCTGGCCCAGGGTCCGCTGTCGGGAGTCAGCGTCGAGGCGTTGCACGGGCGCCTGGCGCCCGACGCCAAGGAGCAGGTGATGCGACGGTTCGCCGCGGGGGAGGTCGACGTCCTCGTCTCCACCACCGTGATCGAGGTCGGTGTCGACGTCGCCAACGCGACGATGATGGTGATCCTCGACGCCGACCGGTTCGGGGTCTCGCAGCTGCACCAGCTGCGTGGCCGCGTCGGTCGTGGTGGACTGCCCGGCCTCTGCCTGCTGGTCAGCCACGCCGAGACCGGCAGTGAGGCCCGCGAGCGCCTGGAGGCCGTGGCCGCGACCACCGACGGGTTCGAGCTGAGCCGCGTCGACCTGGAGCAGCGCCGCGAGGGCGACGTGCTCGGCAAGAACCAGAGCGGTTTCCGCTCCAGCCTGGAGAACCTGCGGGTGCTCCGGGACGAGAAGACCATCGTGGCGGCTCGGGAGGCTGCGGACGCACTGCTGGACGAGGACCCGGACCTCACCAGCGCGCCGGGGTTGGCGCGACTGGTGGCCGAGATCGAGGACAGCTCCCGTTCCGACTACATGGAGAAGGCATGACGCGGATCATCGGGGGACAGGCCGGCGGACGACGCCTCGCCACGCCCCGCGGGCAGGCCACCCGGCCGACGAGCGACCGGGTGCGAGAGGCGCTCTTCTCGGCCGTGGAGTCGTGGTGCGGCTCGTTGCACGGCCTGCGCTTCCTCGACCTCTACGCCGGTTCCGGTGCCGTGGGGCTGGAGGCCTGGTCACGCGGCGCCGGGGTGGTGACCTTCGTCGAGCAGGACCGGCGTACGGCAGCCCTGGTGCAGTCCAACGCGCGCGACCTCGGCTTCGCGAAGCCCGACGTACGCAGCTCCTCGGTCCAGGCGGTCCTGGCGACCTCGCCGGCCGCGCCGTACGACGTGGTCTTCTCCGACCCGCCCTATCCGCTGGAGAGCGAGCGCGTCGACGCCGACCTGGTCGCCCTCGTGCAGCAGGGCTGGCTGGTGCCCGGGGCGCTGGTGGTCGTCGAGCGGGGGGTGCGCAGCGCGGCCCCGACATGGCCCGAAGGGCTCGTGGGACGTCGGGAGAAGAAGTACGGCGAGACGGTGCTTTGGTACGGTCACGCCGACGAGGACGACGACCCCGACGGCCTCGACGACCCCGAGGAGTGAGCGTGCGCCGTGCAGTCTGCCCCGGTTCCTTCGACCCGGTGCACAACGGACACCTCGACATCGTCCGGAGGGCCTCCGGTCTGTTCGACGAGGTCGTGGTCGCGGTCGGCACCAACCCGTCCAAGAGCCGGCTCTTCGACGCCGACGAGCGCATGGAGATGCTGCGCCGGGCCGTGGAGCCCTTCGGCAACGTCCGGGTCGCCGGCTTCACCGGGCTGCTCACCGACTTCTGCCGCGACAACGACGTGCACGCCATCGTGAAGGGGTTGCGGGCTGCGGGCGACTTCGAGTACGAGCTGCCCATGGCCCAGATGAACTCCCACCTCGCCGACGTCGAGACGGTCTTCGTGGCGACCGAGCCGACCTACGGGTTCGTCTCCTCCAGCCTCGTCAAGGAGGTGGCCGGCCTCGGGGGAGACGTGGCGGCCTTCGTCCCGCCCTTCGTGCTCGAGCGGCTCACGGCCCGCCTCGCCGAGCGGTCCCGGCAGTCGTGAGTGCTCCTGGCCGGTCGAACGACCCTGTGAGGACTGTCACGGACAGTGGCTCGACGCGACCCAGTTTTGCCCAGCCGCACGCCGGGCGGTTAGAGTTCCCTAGTTCTGTTGTGCCGAAGATGAAAGTGGGCCAGTGAGCCGTCTGGACCCGAAAGCGCCGCTCGTGATCGACACTCGCGAGCTTGGCCGCCGCCCGGGAAGCCAGCGCGAGCTGTCCCTCTCCGTCCCGGCACCCGCAGAACTTGGCATCGAAGTGCTCCGTGTCCCCGAAGGGGAGCAGATCCAGCTGGACCTGCGACTCGAGGCGGTCATGGAGGGCGTGCTGGTGACGGGCACGGCGCAAGCCGAGCTCGTGGGCGAGTGCGTACGCTGCCTGAAGCCCATCGAGGACGAGTTCCTCGTGGATCTTCAGGAGCTGTACGTGTACGACGACCACCGGCACGACGAGTCCGACGAGGACTTGGACGACGAGGTCAGCAAGCTCGAGGACGACCTGCTCGACCTCGAGCCCCTGTTGCGGGACGCGGTGGTGCTTGCACTGCCGTTCCAGCCGCTGTGCCAGGACGACTGTCCCGGGCTGTGCATCGAATGTGGTGCGCGACTCGCGGACGACCCTGACCATGGTCACGAGGCTGCGATCGACCCACGCTGGGCGGGCCTCCAGGCCCTGAAGCAGGACGAGGACTGAGCCGGTCGAACCCGACCGGACAACGAGCAAGTGGCCGTCATGGCCCAGGCATGAGGAGATAACAGTGGCTGTTCCGAAGCGGAAGATGTCGCGCAGCAACACGCGCCACCGTCGCTCGCAGTGGAAGGCTGTCGCCCCCGTGTTGGTGAACTGTGCCAACCCCGCGTGTGGCGCCAAGCACCTCCCGCACCGTGCGTGCGGTGAGTGCGGCCAGTACGGTGCGCGCGCCGAGCGTCGCCAGGTCCTCTGACCGGGCTTCATCCTCTGACCACGCAGCTGCGCCAGGCGCTCGGGGATCCAGTACTGACCCCCGAGCTGCTTGAGCGCGCGCTGACGCACCGCTCGTACGCGTACGAGAACGGTGGACTTCCCACCAACGAGCGCCTGGAGTTCCTCGGGGACTCCGTGCTCGGCGTGGTGGTGACAGAGACTCTCTACACGAACCACCCGGACCTGTCCGAGGGTCGTCTCGCGAAGCTGCGGGCCGCGGTGGTCAACGCCAGGGCGTTGGCCGACGTGGCCCGCAGCATCGGTCTCGGCGAGTACATCAAGCTCGGCCGTGGCGAGGAGACGACAGGTGGGCGTGAGAAGGCGTCGATCCTGTCCGACACCGTCGAGGCAGTGATCGGCGCCATTCACCTGTCCGGAGGCTTCGAGGTCTCCCGGCAGGTCGTGCACCGCCTCTTCGACCCGCTCATGGAGGCTGCTGCTGCCATGGGCGCGGGTCTCGACTGGAAGACCTCCCTCCAGGAGCTCGCCGCCAGCCACGGGCTCGGTGTTCCGGAGTACGTGATCCAGGACGAGGGTCCGGACCACATGAAGACCTTCACCGCCCAGGTGCGAGTGGGTGGCGACCTCTACGGCCACGGCACCGGACGGTCGAAGAAGGAGGCCGAGCAGGCCGCCGCCCAGACTGCCTACGGCGAGATCTCCGAGGCCCGGGCCGCCGTCGCCCAGGGCGACGACGTCCCTGCCTGAGCCCGTCCCGTGCCCGAGCTCCCCGAGGTCGAGGTCGTACGCCGTGGGCTCCAGGCCCACGTCGTCGGCGCCCGGATCACCGGTGTCGACGTGCTCCACGCGCGCCCGCTGCGCCGTGACCCCCTCGGACCCGAAGGGTTCGCCGAGGCCGTCACCGGACGTACGGTCACGGCCGTGCGCCGCCGCGGCAAGTACTTCTGGCTCGTCCTCGACGACACCGACGCGATGCTGGGTCACCTCGGGATGAGCGGACAGATGCTCGTCAAGACGCCGCAGGCCCCGATCGAGCGCCACCTGCGGGTGCGCTTCTCGCTCGACACCGGGGCCGACCTGCGTTTCGTCGACCAACGGATGTTCGGCGGAGTCAGCTATGCCCCTGGCGGGGCGGTGCTGCCGGCGGAGATCGCCCACATCGCCCGCGACCCGCTCGACCCGGAGTTCGACGCCGAGGCGGTCGCCCGCCGGATGCGCGCCCGCGGCAGCGCGGTCAAGCGTCAGCTGCTGGACCAGACCCTCGTCTCAGGGGTCGGCAACATCTACGCTGATGAGGCGCTGTGGCTCGCCCGGGTGCACGGCGAGCGCCCCGGTGACCGGCTCACCCGCGCCCAGGCGATCGAGGTGATCGGCCAGGCCCGGGCCGTCATGCTCCAGGCGCTCGACCAGGGCGGCACCAGCTTCGACGCCCTCTACGTCAACGTCAACGGAGAGTCCGGCTACTTCGACCGCAGCCTGCACGCCTACGGGCGTGAGGACGAGCCGTGCGAGCGGTGCGGCACCCCGATCCGCCGGGTGGCCTTCATGAACCGCTCCTCCTACTTCTGCCCGCGCTGCCAGCCGGTTCCGCGTCGGCGCAGGGCCTGACGTACGACCCCGAAGCACCCGTACGGCCTCGTGCCTTCGGCAGCCTGACCCGGTGCGGCGATGTGACTGACACCTCCGATCTGGGAATTGACCCGGTCCGTCGAGGGTGGGACTCTTGAAATCGGCCTTCCTTTGGCCTGCCCGCTGACGTCGAAAGGTTCCCGATGGCCAAGGCTCTCCTCGGACATCTCCACACCGACCCCCGCGGCGCCTCCCGAGCGCTCTCGGAGAACGCGCGTCTGCGTCGTCGGGTCGCTGACCTGGAGGCCCTCGTGATCCGCCTCCAGGACGAGAACACCCGTCTCGCCGACCTCGAGACGACCGCTGCCCTGGAGCGCGAGTCGCTCCAGGACATGCAGCCCGTCTGACGCTCTGTCCTCGGCGCCTTCGGGCGCCCACCCGTGCCCGGTCGAGACCCACGGTCCCCGGGAACTTCTGCGCGTCTCCCACCGCGTTCGCTGGCCCGTCGCCGCCAGTCGGCGAATCTGACGCCGCTCACCGGTAGTCTGAGCGCGCCGCAGCGGGCGAGTGCCTGCGCCGGGCGAGAGACGGTGAGGAGGCCCGGGTGTACCTGAAGAGCCTGACCCTGAAGGGGTTCAAGTCCTTCGCCTCCTCGACCACGCTCCAGCTCGAGCCGGGGATCACCTGCATCGTCGGGCCCAACGGCTCCGGCAAGTCCAACGTCGTCGACGCGCTGGCCTGGGTCATGGGTGAGCAGGGCGCCAAGTCGCTGCGTGGCGGCAAGATGGAGGACGTCATCTTCGCCGGCACGTCCGGCCGTCCGCCGTTGGGGCGCGCCGAGGTGCAGCTGACCATCGACAACTCCGACGGTGCGCTGCCGATCGACTACTCCGAGGTGACGATCAGCCGCACGATGTTCCGCAACGGCGGTTCGGAGTACGCGATCAACGGCACCTTCTGCCGACTGCTCGACGTGCAGGACCTGCTCAGCGACTCCGGCATCGGGCGTGAGATGCACGTGATCGTCGGGCAGGGCCAGCTCGACTCGATCCTGCACGCGACCCCGGAGGACCGTCGCGGGTTCATCGAGGAGGCCGCGGGCGTCCTCAAGCACCGCAAGCGCAAGGAGAAGGCGCTGCGCAAGCTCGCCTCCACCGAGGGCAACCTGACCCGCCTGGCCGACCTGCTCACCGAGATCCGTCGTCAGCTCAAGCCGCTCGGCCGGCAGGCCGAGGTGGCCCGCCGCGCCCAGGCCGTGCAGGCCGAGGTGCGTGACGCCCGCGCCCGCGTCGCTGCCGACGACCTGGTCACCGCTCGCAACGTCCTGGAGCAGGACCTCGCCGACGAGTCGCTGCTGGTGCAGCGGCGCGCCGAGGTGGAGGCCGAGCTGGCCAAGGCCCGCGAGGTCGAGGCCGGGCTGGAGGCGTCGCTGCGCGAGGACCTGCCCGCGCTGGCGGCCGCGCAGGAGGCGTGGTTCGCCCTCTCGGGCCTGCGCGAGCGGCTGCGCGGCACCCAGTCGCTGGCGGCCGAGCGGGTGCGCAACGCCCAGGGCGCCGCCGACGACGTCGTCGACAGCGGGCGTGATCCCGACCGGCTCGAGGCCGACGCGGAGCGTGCCCGCGAGCAGGAGGCGACCATCGCCGCCGAGGTCGAGGGGCTGCGTACGGCGCTCGAGGAGGCGGTGACGCACCGACGTACCGCCGAGGACGCCGCGACCGAGGAGGATCGCCGGATCACGGCGCTCCAGCGCGCGGCCGCTGACCGGCGCGAAGGGTTGGCCCGCCTGACGGGACAGGTCAACGCACTCAGGAGCCGTGCCGCCGCCGCCGACGAGGAGCTCGGACGTCTGGCGCAGGCCCGCCAGGACGCGCTGGGTCGCGCCGAACGCGCCGCCGCCCAGTTCACCGCCCTGGAGACCGAGGTCGCCGGACTCGACGCCGGCGAGGAAGGTCTGGACGCCGAGCACGAGGCGGCCGTCGAGGCCCTCGACGCCGCGGAGGCCGAGGTGGAGCGCCTGCGCGCCGAGACCGCCCGGGCCGACAGCGACCGCACCGCGCTGCGCGCTCGCCTGGAGGCGCTCGCCCTCGGGCTGAGCCGCAAGGACGGGACGGGAGCGCTGCTGGCGGCCGGCGAGCAGGTCGACGGCCTGCTCGGGTCGGTGGCCGCGCTGGTCACCGTGCACGCCGGCTACGAGGCCGCGGTCGCCAGCGCCCTGGGCCAGGCTGCCGATGCCGTGGTCGTACGCGACGCCGTTGCCGCCGTCGCCGCCATCGGTCACCTGAAGGACGACGACCTCGGTCGCGCCCAGATGCTCCTGGCTGGTGCGGAGGGCGCAGCCCGCGACTGGCCCGCCCTGCCGGGGGGAGCGGTCTGGGCGATCGACGTCGTCACGGCTCCGAGCGAGCTCGCGGGAGCCCTGTCCCGTGCCCTCGACCACGTCGCTGTGGTGCCCGACCTCGAGGCCGCGCGCACCCTGGTCGAGAGCATCCCCGGTGTCGTCGCCGTGACCCGCGACGGTGACCTCCTTGCTCCCCACCACGCGTCCGGAGGCTCCTCGTCGCAGCCCAGCCTGCTCGAGGTCCAGGCGGCCCACGACGAGGCGGAGCAGCTGCTGGCCGAGGCGACCGCCCGGGCCGAGCGGCTCGGCTTCGAGGTCTCGGGCGCCGAGGCCGTCCGGCTGGAGGCGCACAAGCGCGTCGACGTGGCGCTGGCGCAGCTGCACGAGTCCGACGCCACGTTGGCGGCGGTCGCCGAGGAGCTGGGCCAGTACGGGTCGGCTGCTCGCAACGCCCGGGCCGAGGCCGAGCGCCTCGAACGGGCGATCACCGCGGCCACCGAGGCGCGCGAGAAGGACCTCGCCGGCCTGGTGGACCTCGAGACCCGTCTCCAGCAGGCCCAGGAGGCCCCCGACACCGAGCCAGACACCACCGCCCGCGAGGAGCTGGTCGAGGCCGCCCGCGCGGCGCGTCAGGCGGAGATGGACGCCAGGTTGGCGCTGCGTACGGCGGAGGAGCGGGCCCGGGCCGTGCACGGACGCGCCGACTCGTTGCTGCGCCAGGCCCGCGCCGAGCGGGATAACCGGGCCAAGGCCCAGGCGCGGCGTCAGCGCCTCGTACGCGAAGGTCGGGCCGCCGAGGCCGTCGGGGCGGCCGTCGCGGTCGTCCTGCACGCCCTGGAGTCCTCGGTCAACGAGGCGGCCGAGGAGCGGGCCGCCGTGGAACGCTCCCGCCACCAGCGCGAGGAGCAGCTGATGGCCGTACGTGCCCGGCTGCGCGACCTCACCCGCGACCACGACGAGCTGGTCAACTCCGTGCACCGCGACGAGCTGGCGCGGGCGCAGCAGCGGATGCGGATCGAGCAGCTCGAGGAGAAGGCCGTCGACGAGCTCGGCCTCGACCCCCAGGTGCTCGTCGACGAGTACGGGCCGCACCTGCCCGTGCCCTTCTTCGGCGAGGTGGCCGAGGGGGACGAGGCGCCCGAGCCCGTTGCCTTCGTCCGTGAGGAGCAGCTCAAGCGACTCAAGGCCGCCGAACGTGCGCTGACCCAGCTCGGGCGGGTCAACCCGCTGGCGCTGGAGGAGTTCACGGCCATGGAGGAGCGGCACAAGTTCCTCACCGAGCAGCTCGACGACCTCAAGCGCACCCGCAAGGACCTCATGGACATCGTCAAGGAGGTCGACCTCCGGGTCGAGCAGGTCTTCACCGAGGCCTACGCCGACGTGGAGAAGGCGTTCGACGCGACCTTCGCGCGACTCTTCCCGGGGGGAGAGGGCCGGTTGGTGCTCACCGACCCCTCCAACATGCTCACCACCGGCGTCGAGGTCGAGGCGCGCCCGCCGGGCAAGAAGGTGAAGCGGCTCTCGTTGCTGTCGGGCGGTGAGCGCTCGCTGGTCGCCGTCGCCTTCCTGGTCGCCCTCTTCAAGGCGAGGCCCTCGCCGTTCTACATCCTCGACGAGGTCGAGGCCGCCCTCGACGACACCAACCTCGGTCGCCTCCTGCAGATCTACGAGGAGCTGCGCGAGAGCTCCCAGCTCCTGGTCATCACGCACCAGAAGCGCACCATGGAGGTCGGCGACGCGCTCTGCGGCGTGACCATGCGGGGCGACGGCGTCTCGGCCGTGATCAGCCAGCGGCTGAAGGAGCCAGAACCGGCCTAGTCAGGTGGAGGGTTCCCACCCCTGTGCCACGCTTGTGGTGGACGAGGGCCACGGGGGCCCGACCTCGGCCTGACAGGGAGTTGTGGACGTGCTGGCGGTCCTGCTGATGACGTTGCTGAGCCTGGTCGTGGGCCTCCTCGTGCTCGCCTACGTGGCCTATCCGTACCGAGGCCGCGACGTCCCCCACGCACGGTGGCTGAGCCGGGTCATGCGTCGGGCCGCCGACCGGGTACCGCCGCTTCCCGACGACGAGGAACCCCTGATCCGCAGACGCTGAGTCTCTGGGAGGATGCTCCCCATGGATGCTCTGCCTGGCTGGACCTACGTGCTGATCGCTCTGTCGATCTTGGCTGTGATCGTCGTCGCGGTCGCCATCTCCGTGTCGCTCCGCGCGGGAGGAGGCAAGTCCGTTCCGCCGTCGGCGCCGACCGACGCCGTCACCCCGCCGCCCCGCACCGACCAGGAGGCGCCAGAGGTCACCGCCCCCACCGAGGTGCCCGGCCAGGAGGCCGCGGCGCCGCCGGTGCCGGAGGAGGCGGCTCCCACCCTCGAGCGCCCCGAGGGCACGGCCTCGCGCCTGGTGCGGCTGCGCCAGCGCCTCTCCCGCTCGCAGGGAGCGCTGGGCAAGGGGCTCCTGGCCCTGCTGTCGCGCGACAAGCTCGACGAGGACACGTGGGAGTCGATCGAGGACACCCTGCTGACGGCCGACATCGGGGTCGCGCCCACCACCGAGCTGGTCGACAACCTGCGTACGCGCCTGCGCGTCGAGGGCGGAGAAGCGGGTCACGCGCGCCAGGTCCTGTCCGAGGAGCTCCTCGCCCTCGTCAACCCCGACCTCGACCGTCGCCTGCAGGTCACCGGTGAGGACGGCAAGCCCGGCGTCGTCCTCGTCGTCGGCGTCAACGGCGTCGGCAAGACCACCACGGTCGGCAAGATCGGACGCATCCTCGTCGCCGAGGACCGTTCCGTCGTCATGGGCGCGGCCGACACCTTCCGCGCTGCCGCCGCCGAGCAGCTCGGTACCTGGGGCGAGCGTGTCGGCGTCGACGTGGTCCGCGGGCCGGAGGGTACCGACCCTGCCAGCGTCGCCTTCGAAGCGGTCAAGGAAGGCATCGCGCGCGGCGTCGACACCGTCCTGGTCGACACCGCCGGCCGTCTCCAGAACAAGGCCGGCCTGATGGACGAGCTCGGCAAGGTCAAGCGCGTCATCGAGAAGCTCGCCCCGGTCACCGAGGTGCTGCTGGTCCTGGACGCCACGACGGGTCAGAACGGCATGATCCAGGCACGGGTCTTCGCCGAGGCCGTCAACGTGACCGGCATCGTGCTCACCAAGCTCGATGGTTCGGCCAAGGGCGGCATCGTGGTCGCCGTCCAGCGCGAGCTCGGCGTACCGGTCAAGCTGGTCGGCCTCGGCGAGGGCCCGGACGACCTTGCCCCCTTCGACCCGCAGGCGTTCGTCGACGCCCTGCTGGGCTGAGGGGACCTCGGTGGGGAGCGGTCGGGTGACCTCGGTGCGGCGGGTCCTCTCCCGGGTGCGCGCCAAGGGCGGTGCCCTGCGCCGTCAGGCGCCGACGTCGTCCCCCCGCCCGGTCGGCGCCCGGGTGCGGCTGCTGCTGGAGAGCCCGCTCTTCGACGCCGAGTGGTACGCCCTGCGCACCGGTGCGCAGGGCGACAAGGAGGCGTTGGTCCGCCACTACCTGGCCACCCCGCGGGAGAAACGTACCTCGCCGCAACCGCTCTTCGACCCGGCGTGGTTCGCCCGCTCGTCCGCGATCGACCTGAGCGGCAAGGACCCCTTCCTCGTCTACCTGCGACGCAAGCCGTTCGGCAGGCCGACCCACCCCGCCTTCTCCACCGTCCACTACCGCCGCACCGTCCCGGGCGCCAAGGACCATCCGCACGGCCCGATCGGCCACTACCTGGAGGTGGGTGCGCCCGCCGGCGCTCCCGGCAACCGATGGCTACCGCTGGACGCCGACGGTCGCAGCCCTGATCTGCGGGCCTGGCTGCTGGAGCGCCACCGCGCCCTGGCCGCCCAGGCCGAGGCGGAGGCGCTGCCCGTCGTGACGCGCCGGGCCCTCAAGCACGTGCCCGAGGTGGAGGTCGACCTCGCCTCGCGGGTGGCCGACGTCGTGGTGGACGTCGTGCTGACCCCCGGCGGGAGCGCCGAGCACGTGCGTACGAGCGTTGCGTCGCTGCGGGCCCAGACCCACGGCGCGTGGCGACTCCTGGTGCTCGACGACGAGACCACCGCCGACGTCCTGGAGGCGATCGACGAGGTGGCACCGGCGGGTTCGGTGACCCGGGTGGACGTCTCCGGACTCCGCGGGACCACGGTGCTGGAGAAGGCGCTGGCTTCCGGCCAGGGTGCGTACGTCGCCTTCCTGACCGCCGCCGACACCTGGGCCCCCGACCGGCTGACGCGTCTCCTCGTGGCGGCCGAGCGCGAGCGGGCCGGTGCCGTGGCCGACGTGATGCAGATGGTCCGCGAGGACGGGACCTCCTACCTGTCGCGCGCGGGCATCGGCCACGGTGTCCCGACCCGCCGGGCCGGGATCGCCGCCGAGCGCCTGCTGCTGCGCCGCGCGACCGTGGACGAGGTCGGGCTCGACCGTTCCCTCCTCTCGGCCTGGGAGTTCGCGCTGCTCGCCCGTGTCGCCCAGCTCACCGGCGTGCCGCTGGTCGAGTCCGTCGGGGTGGTCCGCGACCTGGCCGCGTCCCGCGCCGCCCGGGGCCTGCCAGGTCCCAGACGCCCCGTCTTCAACCAGCGCGAGGTCGCGGCGTGGGCCGACGTCGTGCTCAACGACCTCCTGGTCGACTGGGAAGCCGAGGGTGAGGTCGCCCGCGAGGCCGACGTCGTCTCGGTGGTGATCCCCACCTACGCCGACTGGGAGATGACCACCACTGCCGTCGACCGCCTGGTCGAGCTCGCCCCCGAGACCGGCCACCGCCTGCAGGTGGTCGTCGTCGACAACGGTACCGACCCCGACGCCGCGGTGATGCTCGACCTCCTGACGCTGAGGTACGACTGCGTCGAGGTCGACCACCGCGTCACCAACCTCGGCTACGCACTGGGCAACAACGTCGCCGTGCCGAGGCTGCGGGGGGAGACCGTGGTCTTCCTCAACAACGACACCGAGGTGCAGCCGGGCTGGCTCGCGCCGCTGGTGGAGGCGCTCGAGGACGACACCGTCATCGGTGCGCAGCCGCTGCTGCTCTACCCCGACGGAACGATCCAGTGCGCGGGCCTGGCCTTCCCGAGCACCGGCGGGTTGGCGCAAGGCTTCCTGACCGGCTTCCCGCCCGAGGACGCGGCCGGGATCGAGGAGCTGCCCTTCCGCGCCGTGACGGGCGCGTGCCTGGCGATGCGCACCGCCGACGTGGTCGCGCTGCGTGGCTTCGACCCGATCTTCACCAACGGCATGGAGGACGTCGACCTCTGCCTGCGGGCCGCGTCCGTGCGTCCGGGCCGCTTCACCGTGCGCCCCGACTCGGTCGTGGTGCACCACGAGTCGAAGACGCCCGGCCGTCACCGTCACATCTCGGTGAACCGCCGGGTCTTCCTCGATCGCTGGCGCGGCCGGCTTCCCCAGGACGACGTCGACCTGTGGACCACGCGCGGCTTCGACGTGCACGGCCACGCGCTCTCGATCCACCAGCGCCTGGACCGCCACCTGGGGATGGTCGAGCCCGTGCTGGTGCGCCGTCGTGCGGTCGTCTCCGAGGGGCCGCCGCGGCTGCGCTGGGCGATCAAGAACCCGGCTCCCGCGACCCCCGCGGGGGACCTGTGGGGCGACACCCACTTCGCGAGCTCGCTGGCCGAGGCCCTGCGCTCGATCGGGCAGGAGGTCGTCGTCGACCGCCGGGACGCCTTCGACCGCCCGACCGGGCGCCACGACGACGTCAACCTGGTGCTGCGCGGCCTGACGGCCTTCTGGGCCACCGCCGAGAACGTCACCCTCGGGTGGGTCATCTCCCACCCCGAGCACCTCTCGGGGGCCGAGGCGGCGACGTACGACCGCGTGCTGGCCGCGTCGGTGCCGTGGGCCGAGCAGCAGACCCGCCGCTGGGGCATCCGGGTCGACCCGATGCTCCAGGCCACCGACCACCGCCTCTTCCACCCGGACCGGGCCGTGCCCGACACCGGTCACCCGGTCCTCTTCGTGGGCAGCGCGCGCGGGGTCCACCGGCCGATGGTGCGCGACGCCCTCGAGCAGGGGCTGCCGCTGTCGCTCTACGGCACCGAGTGGGAGAGGCTCGTGCCGCGCCGCGTGCTGAAGGGCACCTACCTCGCCAACGCCGACCTCGGCGCCGCCTACCGCTCCGCCGGCGTGGTGCTCAACGACCACTGGGAGGACATGCGGCTCGGCGGGTTCCTCTCCAACCGCCTCTTCGACGCCGTCGCCAGCGGTGCCCGCGTGCTGACCGATGACGTCACCGGCCTCGGCGACCTCTTCGGGCGTTCGGTCCAGGTGGCGCGCACGCCCGAGGACCTCGTACGCCTCAGCTCGCTCGCCGATCCCGACCTGGTCTTCGGCGACGACGAGGAGCGCCGGGCGACCGCGGAGCGGATCCGGCGCGAGCACTCCTTCGAGGCGCGGGCGCGTCGCCTCGTCGAGATCGCCGTCGAGGTCCGGGCCGAGCGCGGCTTCGACCGCTGACGGACCTCAGCCGAGGCTGGCCTCGAGCAGGTCCGGCCGCAGGGCACGTGACCGGAGGTCGGTGAGCCGGTCGAGCAGCCGGGTGTCGTGCTCGACCCATCCGCGCGCCGCCCAGTCGTCGAACTCGGCGGGGGAGGGGCACCGGGCGTCGTAGGTGGCGTGCAGCCTGCCCTCCTTCCACAGCCGGTAGTCGCGCATGCCGTGGTGCTTCGGGCTGGGTCGCAGGTGGGGCGAGGCCTCGTAGCCGCGCCCCGCGTTGACGACCTTGCGCTCGAACTGCTCCCACGAGCGCCACGGCAGGTGCAGGACCTCCAGCGCCACCGACGGGTCCGGCTGGCCGTTGCTCGGCATCGAGGTGAAGTGGTTTCCCTGCTGGACCACGATGTCGCACTCGCCCCGGTGGACCGCGTTGGGCGTGGGGTGACCGTGCAGCTCGCGCTCGAGGAGCAGGTCCTCGGGGCGGTGGTCGCGCCACACCAGGCGGTCGAAGCCGGCGCCGGACTCGGCGGTCGGGCCGATCATGTTGACCACGTCGACGGTGAAGGCGTTGAGGTGCAGGGGAGTGGCCTCCAGTGCCTGGCGGACCGTGAGGGCGGGGTCGCGCGCGAAGACGAACTCGTCGGCGTCGAGGTTGAGCACCCAGTCGGCGCGGTGCTCGGTGCGCGCGCGCCGGGCCATCCGGGTGACCACCTGGTGCTGCTGCTTGCGGTGCTCGGGGTCGTGGTGCAGCTCGACGCGGCCGAGGGCTTCGTACGCTGCGAGCACCTCCGTCGTCCCGTCGACCGAGGCGTTGTCGGTGACCACGATCAGGTCGACGCCCTGGTCGAGGTGGTGCTCCACCATCGCGGCCACGACGTCGACCTCGTCGCGCACCATCAGCGTCCCGATGATTCTCACGGGGTGAGGGTAGCGCCCGGGGCGGACGAGCCGCGGAGCGCGTGAGGGTGACCTTCGCTTCACACGGATGTAACAGACAACGGCAGAGACGTTTCCTGTCTGCAACATGCGGTGCGGCGCAGCGAAATCTCGTGGCACGAGTCTTCTTCCATCAGCCCCGAACCACCACCCGAGAATCACTGGAGGTCCCATGGACACCGGCTATCACGCCTGGATGCTGGTCTCAGCGTCCTTCGTGCTGATGATGACCACCCCCGCGCTGGCGTTGTTCTACGGCGGCATGAGCCGCAGCAAGTCCGTGCTGAACATGATGATGATGTCGTTCAGCTCCGTCGGCATCGTCGGCATCGTCTACGTCCTGTGGGGCTACTCGATGTCCTACAGCACCAACGAGGCCGGTGAGAGCACCTCGGTGCTCGGCCTGTTCGCCAACCCGTTCGAGTGGTTCGGCCTGGAGGGCTACGACCCCAGCGGCTACATCGGCGTCGGCTTCCAGCTCACCTTCGCGGTCATCACCGCCGCCCTGATCTCGGGTGCGGTCGCCGACCGCCTCAAGTTCTCCGCCTGGGTGCTGTTCCTGCCGCTCTGGGTCACCTTCTCCTACTTCCCGCTCGCCCACATGGTCTGGGGCGGTGGTCTCCTGAGCGGTGAGGAGGAGTCCCTCGCGGCCTGGATGTTCGGCGTCACGGACGGGATGGCGAGCGTCGCCCCGGTCGACTACGCCGGTGGCACCGTGGTGCACATCAACGCCGGTGTCGCGGGCCTCATCCTGGCCCTCATGCTCGGCAAGCGCCTCGGCTTCGGCAAGGAGCCGATCAAGCCGCACAACCTGCCGCTGACCATGATCGGTGCCGGTCTGCTGTGGCTCGGCTGGTACGGCTTCAACGTGGGCTCCATCGTCTTCCCCGCTGACGGCACCGAGGAGTCCAACGCCCTCTTCATCGCCGAGACCGGCCTGGTCTGGCTCAACACCACCGTCGCGGCCGCTGCCGCCGTCGTCGGCTGGATGGTCGTCGAGAAGATCCGCCACGGCAAGGCCACCTCGCTCGGTGCCGCCTCGGGTGTCGTCGCCGGTCTCGTCGCCATCACCCCGGCCTGTGGCGCCCTGTCGCCCATCGGCGCGATCATCCTGGGCCTCGTCTCCGGTGCCCTGTGTGCCCTGGCGGTCGGCCTGAAGTACAAGTTCGGCTACGACGACGCGCTCGACGTGGTGGGCGTCCACCTCGTCGGTGGTCTGGTCGGAACGGTCGGCATCGGCTTCCTGGCCACCTCCGGCGGCCTGTTCTACGGTGACGGCGCCAAGCTCCTGGTCGTCCAGGTCGTCATCGCCCTCTTCGCCATGCTCTGGTCGGCGGTCTTCACCTTCCTGGTGGCGCTGCTCGTCAAGGCAGTCATCGGCCTCCGGGTCGACGAGGAGGCCGAGATCGAGGGTGTCGACTTCTCCGAGCACGGGGAGACCGCCTACGACTTCGGCACCGCCGTCGGTCGGGGCCGCAGCCTCGTGGGCAACACCACCACTGACAAGGTCAAGGAAGGAGCGAGCGCATGAAGCTCGTCACCGCAGTCATCAAGCCCCACAAGTGGGAGGACGTCCGAGAGGCCCTCGAGACCTTCGGAGTCGCCGGGATGACGGTCTCCGAGGTCAGCGGCTACGGTCGCCAGAAGGGCCACACGGAGGTCTACCGAGGCGCTGAGTACGACATCGCCCTGGTGCCCAAGATCCGCATCGAGATCGTGGTCGAGGACTCCGACGCAGGCGACATCGTCGACATCATCGTGAAGACCGCGCAGACCGGTCGGATCGGTGACGGCAAGGTCTGGGTCATGCCGGTCGACTCCGTGGTCCGGGTCCGCACCGGCGACAAGGACGAGGCGGCTCTCTGAGCCTCCCCGGCCCCGCCCGTCCCTCGGACGGGCACCAGCACCGCAGATGAGCACGACACCTGAGCAGGCCCACCCCGCACCTCGTCCGGGGTGGGCCTGTCTCGTCCTCCATCCACCCAGGGAGCCTTCATGAGCGCCGATCAACGCGCCGTCCGCACCGGGATCGCCGACGACGTCTGCCGCACCGCGTACGCCCAGGCGGGCGGCCCGGAGACCGGTGTCGCGCTGGTCGCGGTCGGCGGCTACGGACGCGGTGAGCTGGCTCCCTACTCCGACCTCGACGTGGTGCTCGTGCACGACGACGGGGTCGAGGTGGGCACCGTGGCGACCGACGTCTGGTACCCCCTGTGGGACTCAGGCTTCAAGATCGACCACGCGGTGCGGACCTTCTCGCAGATGATCTCCGCCGCCGACGCCGACGTCCGGGTCGCGCTCGGGCTGCTCGACATCCGTCACCTCGCCGGAGACAGCAACCTGACGCTGCGCCTGCGCACCACCGTGCTGGCGGGCTGGCGCCGCACGGCCCGGGAACGCCTCGGCGCCGTCCACAGCCTCGTCGCCAAGCGCCACGAGACCGTCGGCGAGCTGGCCCACGCCTCCGTGCCGGACCTCAAGGAGTCTGCCGGCGGGCTGCGCGACGCCACCGTCATGCGTGCGCTGGTCGCCTCCTGGCTGGTCGACGTGCCGCACGCCGACCTCGAGCGTGGCCGCCGAGGGCTGTTGGACGTGCGCGACCACCTGCACGAGATCACCGGTCGCTCCGGCGACCGGATTGCCCCCGAGGCGTGGGCGCCCCTGGCCGAGGAGCTCGGCCTGGAGAACGCCGAGGCCGCACAACGCCACGTACGCATGCTGGGGCGGCGGGTGGCGCACCTGAGCCGCCTCACCTGGCACCGCGCCGAGGCGGTGCTGGACACGAAGGCCCGCCGCGGCCCCCGGCGCCCCCACCTGACCCCGCTCGCTCCCGGTGTGGCGGAGTCCGGGGGAGAGGTGGTCCTCGACGGCAAGGTCGCCCCCGCCGACGACGCCCTCCTGCTCCTGCGCGCTGCGGCGGAGGCCGCCGAGCGCGGCCTGCTGCTCTCCCCGGTCAGCGCGGCGCGCCTGGTCGCCGAGTGCCCCCCGCTGCCGACGCCGTGGCCCGCCCAGGCCCGCGAGCTGCTGGTGCGGCTGCTCGCGTCCGGGCGGGGCCTGCTCGGCGTCTGGGAGACGATGGAGGAGACCGGCGCGCTCGACCAGGTGCTGCCCGAGTGGGAGGAGATCCGCCTGCTGCCGCACGCCTCGGCCATCCACCGCTTCACCGTCGACCGTCACGTGGTGGAGACCTGCATCGAGGCCGCCAGGCTGATCCGACGGGTGGCCCGCCCCGACCTGCTCATGGTCGCGGCGCTGCTCCACGACATCGGCAAGGGCCAGACGCTCGACCACAGCGTCGCGGGCGAGCAGATGATCGGACCGATCACCGCCCGGATGGGCTTCGACGCCGACGACCGGGCCACGCTCGCCACGCTCGTACGCTGGCACCTGCTGCTCTCCGAGACGGCCACGACCCGCGACCCCGACGACCCGGTGACGCAGGAGGACGTGGCCGCCAAGGTCGGCTCGCGCCTCACGCTCTCGCTGCTCACGGCCCTCACCGAGGCCGATGCCCTCGCCGCCTCGGCGAAGGCGTGGTCGACCTGGAGGGCCCAGCTCGTGCAGTCCCTCGCGGCCCGTGTCGACCGGGTCCTGGCGACACGGCCGGAGCCGGAGGTCGAGGAGGGCCTCCCCACGCTCGCGGTGCCCGACGACCTCCTCGCTGGACGCAGCACGGTCCACTTCGACGTCGTCGCGGGGGAGTCGGGTCCCACCGTCACCGTCATCGCCCCCGACCGGGTGGGGCTCCTGGCCGACGTCTCGGCCGTCCTCACGCTGCAGAAGGCGGGGGTCAGGCGGGCTCGCGTCTGGTCGCAGGGGGAGTGGGGAGTTTCCGTCTGGGACGTGACCCACGACTCGCTCGACGCCGCCCTGCTGCGACGGCGCTTCGACCTGGTGGTGGCGGGTGAGGGCGGCGTCGATCGGTTGAAGCCGGCCGCCGGTGACGTGCTCGAACCGACCGTCCAGGTGCGTCCCGAGGCCTCGCGCCGCGCCACCGTGCTCGAGGTCCGCGCCGGTGACCGGACGGGGCTGCTGCACACGGTGCTCTCCGCCGTGGCCTCGCGCGGGATGACCGTGCGCTCCGCCCACGTCGACACCGTGGGTCCGCAGGCCGTCGACGTGTTCTACCTGTGCGAGCTCGGCGCCGACGCGCTGCGCGACGAACGGGCCGCGGAGGCCGCGCACGCGGTCCGTAGGGCACTGGCGGGTGAGGTCGAACGGGAGGTGGAGCGTGCCCGGTGAGACCGCAACGGGAACCAGGACGATCATCCGCGGGACGGACGCGGCCCCGCGATGAGGTCAGGTCGGGGACTCGCCGGATAGTCTTGGCTCCCGTACGTCCGCGCCACCACTACGCCCACGAGGGAAGAGCTCTTGTTCGCCACACTCTCCGACCGCCTTGCCGACACCTTCAAGAACCTGCGAGGCAAGGGACGGCTCTCCGAGGCCGACATCGACGCCACGGCGCGTGAGATCCGCATCGCGCTGCTCGAGGCCGACGTTGCCCTGCCCGTGGTCAAGGAGTTCGTCGGCGCCGTCAAGGAGCGGGCGCGCAGCGAGGAGGTCAGCCAGGCGCTGAACCCCGCGCAGCAGATCGTCAAGATCGTCAACGAGGAGCTCGTCACCATCCTCGGTGGTGAGACCCGTCGCCTGCGCTACGCCAAGACCGGCCCGACCGTGATCATGCTGGCCGGTCTCCAGGGTGCGGGCAAGACCACGCTGGCAGCCAAGCTCGCGCTGTGGCTCAAGGAGCAGGGCAAGACCCCGATCCTGGTCGCCGCCGACCTCCAGCGCCCCAACGCCGTCAACCAGCTCCAGGTCAACGGTGGCCGGGTCGGTGTCCCCGTCTTCGCGCCCGAGCCCGGCAACGGCGTCGGTGACCCGGTCTCCGTGGCCCGTGCCTCCATCGAGGAGGCCAAGCGCAAGCTGCACGACGTCGTCATCATCGACACCGCCGGTCGTCTCGGCGTCGACACGGAGCTGATGAAGCAGGCCGCGGACATCCGCGACGCCGTCCAGCCCGACGAGGTCCTCTTCGTCGTCGACGCGATGATCGGTCAGGACGCGGTCAACACCGCGCAGGCCTTCCTCGACGGGGTCGGCTACGACGCGGTCGTGCTCACCAAGCTCGACGGTGACGCGCGCGGTGGTGCGGCGCTGTCGATCGCCTCGGTCACGGGCAAGCCGGTCATGTTCGCCTCCAACGGCGAGAAGATGACCGACTTCGACCTGTTCCACCCCGACCGGATGGCCTCCCGCATCCTCGACATGGGCGACATGCTCACCCTGATCGAGCAGGCCGAGAAGGCGTTCGACGCCGACCAGACCTCGAAGGCCGCCGAGAAGCTCCTCTCGGGCAAGGGTGACTTCACCCTCGAGGACTTCATGGAGCAGATGAAGCAGCTGCGCAAGCTCGGCTCGATGACCAAGATCATGGGCATGCTGCCGGGGATGGGGCAGTACCGCGACCAGCTCGAGAACTTCGACGAGCGCGAGATCGACCGCATCCAGGCGATCATCTCGTCGATGACGCCCGCCGAGCGCCAGAACCCGAAGATCATCGACGGCTCGCGTCGCGCCCGCATCGCCAAGGGCTCGGGCACCAAGGTCAACGACGTCAACCAGCTCGTCGACCGCTTCTTCGAGGCCCGCAAGATGATGCAGCAGATGGCCAAGGGCGGCATGCCCGGCATGCCCGGAATGCCTGGCCTTCCCGGGGCGGGTGGCGGCAAGAAGGGCCGTCAGGCTCCCAAGAAGGGCAAGAGCAAGCGCGTCTCCGGCAACCCCGCCAAGGCTGCGCAGCAGAAGAAGGCTCTCACCGAGAAGCCCAAGGCGGCGAACCCCTTCGGCGGCGACGAGGTCGACTACGAGGCAGCAGCCGCCAACCTGCAGCTGCCGAAGGACTTCTCCAAGTTCCTCAAGTGACCAGCTCGTGGGTCTCCCAGCCGTGAGCTGAGCCCTCCCAGGACTGGGGGGCATTGACCTGGCACGACTGCGGCCCCGGACAGGTTCCGGGGCCGCAGTGTCGTCCCAGGTCGTTCAGGGCCGTTCGCGCCTGCAGTGGGCCACGGTCAGCGCAGGCCGACCTTCACGACCGAGCCTCCGCCGGCGCAGACCGAGCAGGTGGTGACGTAGGCCGACCTCTCCTTCAGGGCCACGCCGTAGGGAGCGGGAAGGCCCTCGGCGACGACCGTCGTACTGCCGTCGCGCTCGACCCGACGCAACGAGCCCTGCGGGACGCCGGCCGCTGGGTCGGCATTGAGCAGGCCGACGTCGACCAGCTGGACCACGTAGAGCTTGCCGCGGTGCCAGGCCAGGTCGGTCACGTTGGTCAGGCCGGTGGCGTACGCCGTCGGGGTGCCACCCCGCTTCGGGATGCGCCAGACCGTGGACTCACCGGGCGGGAAGGGGAACCCGGTCAGCTCGCTGACGTACCAGGCACCGTCAGGGCCCTGGACCGCCGAGGTCGGGACCGACTCCATGGGGACGTCCTGGCCCGGGGGAAGGAAGGGCGGGGGAGGCACCATGCGGGTCGGGAACGTGGCCACCGTCGACACGCGTGACCTCCCGTCCACCAGGAGGGCGCTGTTGCCTCCGGAGTCGGTCACGGCCAGGCCGCCACGCACCGGCGCCAGGCCGGTCGGGTTCGAGTCCTCGCCGTTGCCGTCCGGGTCGTTCCGGGCCTCGTACGCTGCCAGGTCGGCCGCGATCCAGGACCGGGCCCCGAACCATCCGCGCTGGCCCCGGTGCTTCTTCGCGAACGTCCCGGTGACCAACGTGCCGAGACGGGCGCCGTCGCGCCCGAGGCTGGCGCGGGTGGCGGTGTCACCGCCGAGCCCGACCGTGACCCACCAGCGGTTGCCGCGCACCAGCACGTCGGCCGGGCCGCTGGCCTCGTTGCCGGGCGGCGTCGCGAGGGAAGGCAGGCCGGAGAGCACGCGCTTCTGCTGGGCACGGCCCCGGTGGGCCAGCGTCACCTTCGTGACGGCCCCGGTGCGGCCCAGACAGGTCTGGGCCTCGGGGTCCTCGGGGTTGGGGACGCACGCGCCGTCGCCGCCTCGACCTGCCTCGGCGACGTAGAGCGACTGGCCGCTCCACGACAGCAGCCGGGGGTTGTCGAGTCCGGTGGCGACCGTGGTCCACGGCGCGGGCGCGGGCTTGCGGGCGGCCGCTGGAGTGGCCGTGGTGCTGACGGCGAGCGCGAGGCTCGCGGCGACGCCGAGTGCGGCGCTGAGTGTGGTTGTCCGGTGCATGGCTGACGTGCTCCTCGGTCCACGGCGCACCCTGGATGAGCACGCCCACCTTCGACCGTGGCACCGGGGGCGGCGCGCGCACATCTGCGGATGTGGGGATACCGTCGGGTAGGTGAGCACCGTGCTGGTCGTCGACGCCGCCAACGTCGTGGGGACCCGTCCCAACGGGTGGTGGAAGGACCGCGCCGGTGCCGCCCGCCGGCTCCACGAGCAGCTCCTCGTGGGGGACACGCCCCACGACGAGATCGTGCTGGTGCTCGAGGGCGCGGCCAAGGGCGGGGTCCGGGCCGGGCGTGACCAGCACGTCCGCACCGTGCACGCCCCCAAGGACGGCGACTCCGAGATCGAGCGTCAGACCCGGGCGGCCGTCGAGGCCGGCCACCGCGTCACCGTGATCACGGCCGACAACTTCCTGCGGGCCCGCGTGCAGGGCCTTGGTGCCACGCCGATGAGCCCGAGCTGGTTGCTCGACCACCTCTGAGGACCGCGCACCAACCCAGCACGTCCCGCACGTCCCTACGGCTTGTCGGCGTCCTCGAGCCGGTGCGTGCGTACGGCGGAGAAGGTCCACAGCTTGTGGAGCACGAACGACAGCGGCGTGACGGCCGAGATCACCAGCAGCTGACCCCAGTAGAGACGGGTGCGCAGGCCGGAGGAGTCGTCGAGCAGGTCGGTCGGCAACGCCAGGGGCGACCCCGGGTGCATGAGCAGCGTCAGCAGGCCCAGGCCGACGACCTGGCCCAGCAGTCCGACCGCGAAGAAGGGACGGAACTCCGACCACCACGACGCCTTGCCGGTCGAGCCGAAGGCCCAGACCCGGTTGAGCTGGAAGTTCCACACCACGGCCACGACGAAGGCCAGGGTGGAGAAGACGTGGTACCAGCGCACGTTGAAGCGCGTCAGCGGCATGTCCAGGAAGACGAGCTGGGCGTCTGGCCCGAGCTTCTTCGCCACGACCAGCACCAGCAGGTTGACCAGCACGCCCGAGGCGCCGACGAGCGCGAACCGGCCGAAGATGGCGATGTTGCGGCGGTTGCGCTGAGCCGTCGTCGAGTCCACGGAGGAGACAGTACCGGCGGGGGTTAGGGTCACCGCCATGAACGCCATGCGCTTCTCCGGCCCGCTGCTCCCGGACGGCGAGGTGGTGCAGCTGTACGTCGTCGACGGACGCGTCACCTTCGAGCCCCAGGCCGGCGCGGAGACCGTGGCCAGCGGATGGATCGTGCCGGGTCTGGTCGACGCCCACTGCCACCTCGGGATGGACGACCACGGCGGCGTCGGTCGGGACGAGACCCTGGCGCAGGCGGTGATCGACCGTGACGCCGGTGCACTGCTGATCCGCGACTGCGGCTCCGCCTCGGACACCAGCTGGGTGCACGAGCATCCCGAGCTGCCACGGCTCCTCCGGGCCGGGCGCCACATCGCCCGCTCGCGGCGCTACCTCCGCCACTACGCCCAGGAGGTGGAGCCCGACGGCCTCGTCGCCGCCACCACCGAGCAGGCGCGACGCAGCGACGGGTGGGTCAAGCTGGTGGGGGACTGGGTCTCTCGTGAGGCCGGCGACCTGACGCCGTCCTTCGACGCGTCCGACTTCGCGGCGGCGATCGAGGCGGCGCACGCGGAGGGGGCGAAGGTGACCGCCCACTGCTTCGGCCCCGACGTCCTGCCGGGACTGCTGGACGCCGGGATCGACTGCATCGAGCACGGCACCGGCCTCAGCGAGGACCTCATCGCCCAGATGGTGGCCCAGGGCACCGCGCTGGTGCCGACGGTGATGCAGCTGCAGAAGTTCCCCCTGCACGCGGCCCAGGGGCGGCAGAAGTTCCCGGCCTACGCCGACCGCATGGAGGACCTGTACCGGCGCCACCGCGACACCCTGATGGCGGCGCACGAGGCAGGGGTGGCGATGTACGCCGGTTCTGACTCCGGGGGCGTGGCCAGGCACGGCAACCTGCCGGGCGAGGTCCTCGCTCTCCACGACCTCGGCTTCAGCCGGTACGACGCCCTGGCGGCCGCCTCGTGGCGGGCGCGGGAGTGGCTCGGGTTCTCGGGGCTGGTGGAGGGAGCCGAGGCCGACTTCGTGGTCTACGACTCCGACCCGCTGCAGGACCTCCAGGTGTTGCGACGCCCCGCCTGCATCGTGCTGCGCGGTCGGGTCGTGGCCTGAGGGCTGGCCTGGCGGCCCGCCTCAGACGAGCGGGCGCTGGTACTCCGCGACGACGATCCCGTGGGCGGCGAAGAGGAAGCGGTCGTACTCGGCGTCCCAGACGTCGTCCACGTCGACCTGGCGCCACACGTTGCGGGTGGGGGAGCGGCGCAGCGCCTTGAGCGAGTCGAAGGCGATGGCGCCGTTTCGCAGGTCGGCGTCCAGGGTCGGGTTGTAGCCGACCGGGTGGGTCACCCACAGCGTGCCGCCGGGGCGTACGAGTGACTTGAGCAGGGCGACCGCGCGCGCCGGCTTCTCGGGGTCGACCACGTCCTCGTCGAGGCCCACGTGCTCCAGGGTCGAGATCGCGACCACCAGGTCGAAGCTCCCCTCGGGGAGGTCGATGTCGACCACGTCGAGGTTGAGCACGCCGGGAGCGACCTCGTACTTGTCGACGACCGTGTGGTCGACGTCCGCGAGGTAGTGAGGGGTCACGTTGCCGACCTCGAGGATCTTCTCGCCGCGGTGGGCGTCGAGGAGCTCCTGGGCCAGCGCGACCTCGACGTTGCGCTCACCGAGCCACGTGTAGTGGTAGGTGTGGCGGAAGTAGGGGATCCGGCGACCCTCGAAAGTGAACGACCCCTTCGAGGCCTCGCTCAGCCCGAGGCGTCCCAGGACGTATCCGAGCACCCAGCGCACGCAGGTGACGAGTACGGTCAGGGGACCGCGCTCACGCATCGCGGGGACGACGCGGCGCTTGAAGACGTCGAGGGCCTCGAGGGGATTCATGCGCGCCAACATAGTCGCGCGCGACGGACCGCGGCCTGATTGGTGCGACCCGCTCACCATCTGGCACACTTGTCTCTTGTGTCCTGCCCGGACGGTCCCTCTCACCCGGCCTGGCAGACCCATCGAGTGACCTGACCCGGTCCCCACCTGGTTGAGGGTCACTCATCAACCACGACTTACGAGGAGACACCACAAAAGTGGCCGTCAAGATTCGCCTTAAGCGCCTGGGCAAGATCCGGGTGCCGCAGTACCGCATCGTCGTCGTCGACTCGCGCAAGAAGCGCGATGGTCGAGTGATCGAGGAGATCGGCAAGTACCACCCGAAGGAGGACCCCTCCTTCATCGACGTGACTTCCGAGCGCGCCCAGTACTGGCTCGGCGTCGGCGCCCAGCCGACCGAGGCCGTCGAGGCGATCCTCAAGATCACCGGCGACTGGCAGAAGTTCAAGGGCCTGCCGGGCACCGAGGGCACCCTCAAGGTGGCCGAGCCCAAGCGCGACAAGCTCGAGATCTTCAACGAGGCCCTCAAGGAGGCCGCCAAGGAGCCCAAGGGCGCCGCGGTGACCAAGAAGGCCGACAAGAAGGCCGAGAAGAAGGAGGAGGCCCCCGTCGAGGAGGCCCCCGCCGCCGAGGCTGAGGCCGCCGAGGCGCCCGCCGAGGACGCCTGATCATGCTGGCCGATGCGCTCGAGCACCTCGTCCGCGGAGTGGTGGACCACCCTGACGACGTCGTCGTCAAGGACAAGCAGCTCCGCCGTGGATCGATCCTGGAGGTCCGGGTGCACCCCGACGACCTCGGCAAGGTGATCGGCCGCAACGGTCGCACGGCGACCTCGTTCCGCACCGTCATCTCGGCTCTCGCGGGTCGTGGCGGCGCGCGGATCGACTTCGTCGACGTCGACCGTCGGCGCTGACGGGCGCACCCAGCACAGAGCAACGCCACGGGCGTCACCCCTCGGGGGTGGCGCCCGTTGGCGCGTTCCGGGGCGTTTCGCGCCGGGCGTCAGCGGGAATGCCGGGGTCAGCGCGGACCGTGCCAGGCGCGCGTACGGTCGTGCCCGTCGACGGAAGGTCCCACCACGTGAGCCTGACGAACAACGCCGATCCACGCACGTCGTCGGTGCGCTACCGAGACCTGGCGAGGCTGGCCTGGCGCCACGGTCGATCTGACCTGCTCAGCGACGCCGGACTGGGCGACTTCGCCTTCGGCGACGAGGACGGCCCGGTGGGGGACAGCTCCATGGCGGAGCAGCTGACCCACGACCTGGAGGCCCTGGGGCCGACCTTCGTCAAGCTCGGACAGCTCCTCTCGACGCGTTACGACCTCCTGCCCCCGGCGTACACGACCGCGCTGGCGCGCCTGCAGGACGAGGTTGAGCCCTTCGGGTTCGAGGAGGTGCGCGAGATCGTCGAGGCGGACCTCGGAGCCGAGCTGCGCCACCTGTACTCCGACTTCGACACCGAGCCGCTCGCGGCCGCCTCCCTCGGCCAGGTGCACCGCGCCACCCTGCGCAACGGCCGCGAGGTGGCCGTGAAGGTGCAACGACCCGGTGTACGCGACCGGGTGCGCGCCGACATGGAGGTGTTGGGCCGCCTGGCCGCCACGGCCGACAAGCGCACCGCGGCCGGGCGCCGGTACGGCCTGGAGAAGCTGCTCGCCCAGTTCGGACGCTCGCTGGCCGGTGAGCTCGACTACCGCCGGGAGGCCCGCAACCTGCTCCGGTTCCGCGACCTGGCGCAGGGCTATGACCTGCTGCTGGTCCCCCAGCCGGTGAGCTCCCACACCTCCGGTCGGGTGCTGACCATGGACCTGGTCGAGGGACGCAAGGTGACCGACGTCGGGCGGCTGGGCCTCCTCGACGTCGACGCCCGCCCGATCGTGGAGCAGCTCTTCTCCTTCTACCTCACGATGATGCTCGACGAGGGCGTCATCCACGCCGATCCCCACCCGGGCAACCTGCTGCTGACCGACGACGGGCGCCTGGCGCTGATCGACTTCGGCATGGTGGCCACCGTCGCGCCCCGGCTCCAGGACCACGTCCTGAAGCTGATGCTGGCCATCGGTGACGGCGACGGGGAGGAGACGGCGCGGGCCCTGGCGAGCATGGGGCACCCGCTGCCCGACTACGACGCGGCGGCCTTCCGCGACGACGTCACCCACCTCGTCTCCGAGGCGATCAACGCGGGCAGCGACCTCCAGGTGGGCACCGTGCTGGTCGAGCTGAGCCGCCTCTCCGGGGCGCACGGACTGCGTCCGCCGGCGGAGATGTCGATGATCGGCAAGGCGCTGCTCAACCTCGACGAGGCGACCGTGCACCTGGACCCCGACTTCAGCCCCACCCGAGCGCTGCGCGACAACGTCGGCGGGATGATGACCCGCGGGATGCGTCTGCGCGCCGGAGGTCTGATGTCCGCGGCCGTGGAGGCCAAGGAGTTCACGGAGATGCTGCCCAAGCGGGCCAACCGGATCCTCGACAACCTGGCCGAGGGGGAGTTCCACGTCCAGGTGCACGCGATCGACGAGGAACGCCTGCACACCGTGCTCCAGCGGGTGGCCAACCGGATCACCTTCGGCATGGTGATCGCTGCGACGATCCTCGGCGCGGCTCTGCTGGCCAGGGCGCCGGGCGGGACCCAGGTCCTGGGGCTGCCCGTCGTGGCGCTGGTCTTCTTCGTCCTGGCGGTGCTGGCCGGTGTGGCGCTGACGGCCTGGATCGTCGCCACCGACCGCAAGGTCGCGCGTACGGAGCGGGAGCGACGCGGCAGGCGAGGCGTGGTCTGAGCGACCCGGGACCTAGGCTGGGGGCCGTGAACAGCATCGATGTCGTCGTCGGCCGGATCGGCAAGCCACACGGAATCCGCGGCGAGGTCACCGTCGAGGTGCGCACCGACGAGCCCGACCGGCGTTTCGCGCCGGGCGCCGTGCTCAGGGTCGTGCCGCCGAAGGGATCCGCAGCTCCGTGGCGCACGCTCACCGTGCGCTCGGCGCGGTGGCACCAGAGCGTCCTCCTGCTCGGGTTCGAGGAGTGGGCCGACCGCAACGTGGCCGAGACCGCGCGCGGCATCCTCCTCGAGGTGACGCTCACCGAGAGTGACGTCCCCGAGGACCCCGACGAGTTCTACGAGCACCAGGTCACCGGCCTCGTCGTCCGCAACCTCGAGGGCGCGGAGATCGGCACCGTCACCGGCCTCGTCCAGGGCTCGGCCCAGGACCTCCTCCAGGTCAAGGCAACCGACGGTCGCGACACACTGGTGCCGTTCGTCCAGGCCCTGGTCCCGGAGGTGGACCTCGGAGCCGGCCACGTCGTGGTGGCCGACCGCCCCGGACTGGTCAGCCCCTTCCCGGACGACGAGGAGCCCGAGGGCCGGCCCGGCGCCGAGCGAGGCTGAGTGGCCGTGCGCATCGACATCGTCTCGATCTTCCCCGACTACCTGGCCCCGCTCGAGCTGAGCCTGCCGGGCAAGGCCCGCGACAAGGGGCTGCTCGACATCGCCGTCCACGACCTGCGCCGGTGGACCTACGACCGGCACCGCACCGTCGACGACACGCCGTACGGCGGTGGCGCCGGCATGGTGATGAAGCCTGAGCCGTGGGGCGAGGCCCTCGACGAGCTGACCGCGGACTCCACGCCCACGATCATCTTCACCACGCCCAGCGGTGAGCCGTTCACGCAGAAGGTGGCACGCGAGCTCTCTACGGAGCAGCACCTCGTCTTCGCCTGCGGCCGCTACGAGGGCATCGACCAGCGCGTCATTGACCACGCCTCGCAGTGGGGCCGGGTCCGGGAGACCTCCCTGGGCGACTACGTGCTCAACGGGGGAGAGGTGGCGGCGCTGGCCGTCACCGAGGCGGTCGTACGCCTGCTCCCCGGCTTCATGGGCAACCCCGACTCGTTGGTGGAGGAGTCCCACGAGGACGGGCTGCTGGAGTACCCCGTGTACACCAAGCCGGCGGCCTGGCGTGGCCACGAGGTGCCAGCGGTCCTGATGAGCGGCAACCACGGCGCCATCGCCGCGTGGCGCCACGAGCAGCGGGTCGAGCGTACGGCCCGGCGCCGCCCCGACCTCGTGCACGCCAGCCACCTCGACGAGCAGTCGTCGGTGCGGGTGGCCACGCGGGCCGACGCGGGCGAGCTCCTCACCCTGCAGCGGGCCTGCTGGCTCAGCGAGCACTTCGACAACCCGGGCGTCGAGATCCCCGCGCTCACCGAGGAGTACGACGACGTCGTCGCCTGGCTAGAGAGCTGGACGGTGCTGGTGGTCCACCGTGGCGGACGTCTGGTCGCCGCCGGGCGGGGCAGGCTCGAGGGAGACACCTGGCACGTGGGGCGGCTCATGGTCGCGCCCGATCTCCAGGGGCACGGCCTGGGGCGCCAGGTCCTGCAGATGATCGAGGAGGCGGCGCCGCCGCAGGCGCGGACGTACGAGCTCGTGACCGGTGCCGGATCCGTCGACAACCAGCGCATGTACCGCAAGGCCGGCTATCGCCCGCGCGGAGCCGCCGAGGCCGGGGTCCTCACGCTGTCGAAGCGGCGACGAATTTCTGGCTGACGCCACACTGTGGCAAACTTCCTCCTTGGTCCGTGCCTGATCACGACCGCCCGGAGGAACGCACCGGGGGTCGGCGTCCGCTCCCGCCACAGGGGGAGGGGTCGCGACGGTCATGTGGTGTGGACCATCCGGAAGCAACGACTATTCCGCGACGGACCTGTGGCGGTTGCGAGGAGCATCATGACCAACCTGATTGCCGAGATCGGCAACTCGATCAAGCGCGACGACGTCCCGGCCTTCCGTGCCGGTGACACCGTCAAGGTCCACGTGAAGGTCGTCGAGGGCAACCGCTCCCGCGTCCAGGTCTTCCAGGGCGTCGTGATCAAGGTGCAGGGCTCGGGCATCGGCCGTACCTTCACCGTTCGCAAGATCTCCTTCGGCACCGGTGTCGAGCGTACGTTCCCGCTGAACTCCCCGATCTTCGAGAAGATCGAGGTCGTGACCCGTGGTGACGTCCGTCGCGCCAAGCTGTACTACCTGCGCAACCTTCGCGGCAAGAAGGCGAAGATCAAGGAGCGCCGCGAGTTCTGATCCACCACCCAGTGGATAGCATCAGCGCGTGACTTCCGAAGACCGCGACTCCCAGCCCCTCGACGTAGGGAAGGAGTCGCGGTCTTCTGCGTCTCCGGCTCCCTCGCCGGGCGCGGGCAGGAAGCCCCGCAAGCAGCTCCCCCTGTGGCAGGAGACGATCCTGCTGGGCGCCGTCGCCCTCATCCTCGCGATCATCGTCAAGACCTTCTTCGTACAGGCGTTCTACATCCCCTCGGAGTCGATGGAGCCCGGCCTGATCCGCAACGACCGGATCCTGGTGCAGAAGATGTCCTACTGGGGTGGGGAGCCGCAGCGGGGTGACGTCGTGGTCTTCAAGGACCCGGGCGGCTGGCTCGGCGGCGTGGAGGACCCGGCTCAGAGCAGCCTGCTGGTCCGGGCGGCGACGAAGATCGGCCTCTACCCCGCAGGTGGCCATCTGGTGAAGCGCGTCATCGGTGTCGAGGGTGACGTGATCACCTGTTGCGACGACGACGGCAACATCTCGGTCAACGGCGTGCCGCTGGAGGAGTCCGACTACGTCAACGACGACCCCGCGACGGCCTGCAACGGCCCCCGCCCGGGCAACTGCGACTGGAAGGCGGGACCCGTCCCGGAGGGCAAGCTATTCGTGATGGGTGACAACCGCGGACGCTCCGCCGACTCCTCCGAGCACATGTGCCGTGAGAACGAGACCGACTGCGCGCCGGGCTACGAGTTCGTCGACAGCGACCTCGTCGTGGGTCGGGTCTTCGCCCTGATCTGGCCGTTCGACCGGATCCGGCTCGACCACCGCCCTGACTCCTTCGACGCCGTCAAGGACGCCGAGTAGCGCCATGGCCACCGGCTCCACCGTCCCGACCCTCCGCCTGGAGCGCAGCCTCCTGCGCGGTGGCGCGGTGCACCTGGCCTGCGCCGACGAGGTGGGTCGGGGTGCCCTGAGCGGACCCGTCTCGATCGGGATGGTCGTCATCACGCTCCAGACCCGCTCCGCGCCCCAGGGAGTGCGGGACAGCAAGCTCCTCACGCCGGCGGCCCGCGCCGCGCTGGTGCCCAAGGTGCAGCGCTGGGCCACGGCGTACGCGGTCGGGCACGCCGGCGCCGACGAGATCGACGAGCACGGGATCATCGGGGGCTTGCGGCTGGCCGGTCACCGGGCGCTGTCGGCGCTGTCGGTGCGGCCCGACCTCGTGCTGCTCGACGGCAACCACGACTACCTCAGCGTGCCGGAGCAGCTGGCCCTCTTCGGGGGGCACCCGGACCTGCTCGACGACGTGCCGCCGGTGGTCACCGCCGTCAAGGGCGACATGAGGTGCGCGGGGGTCGCGGCTGCCAGCATCCTGGCCAAGACCGAGCGCGACGCCATCATGACGACCCTGGCTGCCCAGCACCCGGAGTACGCGTGGGCCGAGAACAAGGGCTACTCGGCGCCCGAGCACGTCGCCGCCCTGCGCCAGCACGGCCCCACCCCGCTGCACCGCCGTTCGTGGAGCCTGCCGGGCGTCGCCACGCCGGTCGCGGCCGGCGAGATGGGCGAGGTGGGCGCGCCGGACGAAGTGGGGCTCGCCGAGGCTGCCGTCGCACTAGGCTCCTCGTGACCACGTCAGCCAAGGAGTGTCGATGAGCGCCGAGGATCTCGAGAAGTACGAGACCGAGATGGAGCTGACGCTCTACCGCGAGTACCGCGACGTGGTCTCGATCTTCACCTACGTGGTGGAGACCGACCGCCGCTTCTACCTCTGCAACTCCGTCGACCTCAAGGCGCGCACCGAGAACGGTGAGGTCTTCTTCGAGGTGACGATGAGTGACGCCTGGGTCTGGGACATGTACCGACCTGCGCGCTTCGCGAAGAACGTGAAGGTGCTGACGTTCAAGGACGTCAACATCGAGGAGCTGAGCCACCAGGAGATCGACCCGCCGAAGTCCTGATCGCGGAGTCTGTACTCCAGCAAATCCGGACCCGGGCGGGCCGACGCCGGTCATCGCCTCAGGGATGGCTCGTCACAGGCCGGTGTCGCCGCTGATCGGGGTCAGGTCGAGGACGCCGTCGATGGCGATCGGCTCGTCGCGTCCGGTCAGCTCGTACTCGGTGGTGACCCACAGGTCCATCTCCGGCACCGGGATCGGGTAGCCACCGTTCTCGGTGTGCATCGTGACCATGAGCGTGTACGTGCCCGGGAACTGGACGCCCCCGGCGCCGAACTGCGTCCACGAGACCGGGACCTCGTAGGTGACCTCGCCACCGGGGACGGCGTCGCCGGGGGCGAAGGACATCGTCATGAAGGCGAGCGGTGCCGTCGTGGGCGTCACCTCTCCGGGCGCGTAGGCGACCACCGCGCCCTGGACCGGGGTACTGGGCCAGTCCTCCGGGAAGCGCAGCGTGAACGTGGCGGTGGTGTCGGAGTCGACCGCGGCGTTGGCGTTGCCGCCGCCCGTGGGGGCGGCCGACGTCGGGGACGCGTCGGGCAGGGCGGCGAACGCCTCCCAGATCGCCTTGCCGGCGAAGGAGGGCCACTTGTGCCCGTCGCGCCCCACGCCCGTGCCCTCGTTGTGGGTGCACCAGAGCACGGGGTACGGGTGGTCGGCCTCGGCGGTGCGGGAGACGCAGTGCTCGTCCAGACCGGGCTCGCTGACTCCCGCGTCGAGGCCGTTGTACTTGGCCCAGAAGGTGTTGGTGGAGGTCGCCAGCCCGATGGGCACGACCGGGTCGCCGGTGCCCTGGACCTGGATGACGGCCACCGAGCCGGTGCACTCGGTCGACATCAGCACGCCTGCCTGGGGCGCGACGGCCCGCACCCGGTCGCCGAGTTGGCAGCCGATCTCGTGCGACATCCCGGCCCCGCTGGACTGGCCGGTCACCAGGATGCGGTCCGGGTCGAAGGTGACCCGGTCGGGGAGGTGGTCGAGGAGGGCGTCGATGAAGGGCACGTCGCGATCGGTCACCCATTGACGAGTGCCGGCGGAGCTGACGAGCGCGTCCGGGTAGACCAGCACGGCGTCCTCGCCGACCGCGGCCTTGAGGTTGTAGGTGTCGTCCAGCCAGCGTTCGTGGGACCCGCCGGTGCCGTGGAGCGCGAGCACGAGTGGCAGGGCGCTGGCCTCGGGGTCGTAGTCGGACGGCAGGTCGAGCCAGTACGTCCGCTCCTCGTCCGCGACGGTCATGGTGTGCAGACCGTCCTCACGAGGCAACGGTGCGTCGCCTTCCTGGCCACCACCGCTGCAGGCCATCAACGCGGCAACGGGAGCGATCGCCACCACCAGGTGGACACGGTGCAGGAGCGGGGAGCGGGAGCGAAGAACCACGAGGGACCTCTCGATCGACGGCGCTGGTGAGGGGCCGCGCGTCACACCCCAGAGGAGCTGCGTCGGCGTGCGGGGGATGCTGCCACGTGAAGGACCGCGCGCGGACCGTTTCGCGCCACCGCGGCGTCTCCACAGAGGCATCAACTCCCGGATGCTGCACAGCCGTGGAGCTGGCTCGAGGTGTGACCACTCCGCCCCGGTGCACGGTGGGGACCCGGAGAGCCGGGTGGAGCGGAGGAGGATCACGTGGGACACAACAAGGCGCTGGGGGACTACGGGGAGCGGGTGGCCGGACGACACCTGGCGGCTCTGGGCATGCAGGTCCTCGACCGCAACTGGCGGTGTGAGCTCGGGGAGATCGACCTCGTGCTGCGTGAGGGCACGACCCTGGTCGTCTGCGAGGTGAAGACGCGCAGCTCCGACGACTTCGGCACCCCGCACGAAGCCGTCGACGAGGTGAAGGCCAGGCGGCTGCGCCGATTGGCTGCGCGCTGGATCGAGCAGTCCGGGCTCCGGCCCCGTGAGGTGCGCTTCGACCTGGTGGCTGTCCTGAGGCCACGCCGGGGCGCGACGAACATCGAGCACGTGCGGGGGGCCTACTGATGCTGGCATCGGCATGGACCGTCGTCCTCCAGGGCTCCCTCGGCCACCTGGTCGAGGTGCAGGTGGACATCTCACCAGGGGTCGTGGGCGCCACGATCGTGGGGCGCCCTGACGCCTCGCTGCTCGAGGCGCGCGACAGGGTGCGGATGGCGATCACCCACTCCGCGGCTCCTTGGCCCTCGACGCGTCGGGTGACGATCCTGCTGAGCCCGGCCGACCTGCCCAAGCGTGGCACGCACTTCGACCTGGCGATCGCCCTGGGGATCAAGGCGGCCGACGGCACCCTCCCCGAAGGGTGCCTGGCCGAGACCGTCCTGATCGGCGAGCTGACACTGGCGGGCGGGTTGCGCCCCGTCCCCGGCGTCCTGCCGATGGTGATGGCTGGCGCCGCGCGAGGGATGCGTCGGGCCTTCGTCCCCGAACCGCAGGCGCGGGAGGCCGCCATGGTGCCCGGCGTGGAGGTCTACGGCGTCCGCTCGCTGGCGCAGGTCATCGCGCAGCTCTGCGGCGAGGAGGTCCCGGTCGCCGAGGCCGTCCCTGAGTCCGGCGGGACCAGCCTGCTGAGCTGGCGGGGGGAGGACCGCGTCGACGACGTCGACCTGGCCGACCTGGTCGGCATGGCCGATGCGAGATACGCGCTCGAGGTCGCCGCCGCCGGTGGTCACCACCTGATGCTCTCGGGGCCCAAGGGGTCGGGCAAGACGAGCCTCGCCGAGCGGCTGCCCACGATCCTGCCAGACCTCACGCGCGAGGAGGCGCTGGAGCTGACCGCGGTGCTGTCGCTGGCCGGCCAGCCGGGCGTCACGGACCTGGTCGTGCGTCCGCCCTTTCGGGCACCGCACCACGACGTCTCCAAGTCGAGCCTGCTCGGTGGGGGCAACGGCCGGGTCCGGCCGGGTGAGCTCTCCAGGGCCCACTGCGGCGTCCTCTTCCTGGACGAGTTCCCGCTCTTTCGCAGCGACGTCATCGAGGCGCTGCGCCAACCCATGGAGAGTGGCGAGATCCGGGTCTCTCGTGGGGAGGAGTCAGCGGTCTACCCGGCACGGGGCATGGTGGTGCTGGCCTCGAACCCGTGTCCGTGCGGCGACTACCACCCCATCGCGAGGGTCAACAACTGCACCTGCGGCGAGGTGACTCGCCGCGAGTACCGCCGTCGGATGACCGGCCCGATCGCTGACCGCATCGACGTGGTGCGCCACGTGCTCGGCCCGACCCGGGCCGACCGAGGACCCCTCGCGGACCGCGAGCCCAGCTCGGCCGTCCGCACCCGGGTCACCCAGGCGCGGATCCGGCAGGCCGAGCGGTACGCAGGTGAGACATGGCGGCTGAACGGGCAGGTGCCCGGGCACCTGCTGCGTGCCCGCTGGCCCCTGCCGCCCGCGGTGGAGACGAGGTTGGACGACGAGGTGCACAGCGGACGCTTGAGCAGACGTGGAGCCACCCGGGTGCACCGACTGGCCTGGACGGTGGCCGACCTGATGGGCGTGGACGCGCCGGAGGCCGTGGCCTTCGAGACCGCGCTGCGCCTGCGCACCGGAGAACCACTCTCCCTCGCTCCTCTCGGACGGGTCGAGTGAGAGGCGTGGCGGTGACGGAGGAAGAGCGTCTGGCCCGGGTTGCCCTCAACCGTCTGGCTGAGCCCGGCGACGTGCGGATGACGAGGCTGGTGGGCGACCTCGGTGCGACTGTCGTACGCGACCACCTGCTGGCCGAGCACGGGCTCTCGACGCTGCACGACGACGTGGCCGAGCGGCTCCGCACGATCGACCCGGTCCGTGAGCTGGAGGCCGCGTCGAAGGTCGGGATCCGATTCGTCGTGCCGGGTGACGCCGAGTGGCCGACCGGCCTCGACGACCTGACCCTGGCCGGCACGGTGAACGAGCGCGGAGGGGTGCCGATCGGGGTGTGGGTCCGCGGGCCGCGACTGCTTCCTGCGTGGCGCTCCTGCGTCGCCGTGGTCGGGGCGAGGTCAGCGACGACGTACGGCACCCGGGTGGCGGCGGAGCTGGGCGCCGAGCTCGCCTCGACGGGTCGCACCGTGGTCTCGGGGGCGGCCCTGGGCATCGACCTCGCCGCCCACCGCGGGGCACTGGCGGTGGAGGGGCCCACCCTCGCCGTGCTCGCCTGCGGCGTCGACCGGGTCTACCCGGCGGCCAACCGAGGCCTGGTCGAGCACCTGCGCGAGGTCGGGACGCTGGTCTCCGAAGCGCCCTTGGGTGGGGCTCCGATGCGGGTCAGGTTCCTCGCCCGCAACCGGCTGATCGCAGCGTTGTCCGGCGGCACGGTCGTGGTGGAGGCGGCGCTTCGCTCGGGAGCCCTGAGCTCCGCAGCGTGGGCCGAGCGACTGGGTCGCCCTGTCATGGGCGTACCGGGCCCCGTCACCAGCGCACAGTCCCAGGGAGTGCACGAACGGCTCCGCACCGGTGGGGCGCACCTGGTCACGTGCGCCGAGGACGTCGCCGAGCTGCTCGCCGAGGCGGGGGAGGGCCTGCTGGAGGACCGGCGGGAGGCCGCAACGCCCCGCGACCGCCTCACCCTGCGTCAACGGCAGGTGCTCGATGCCGTCGGCGTCTCGACGGCGCGGCGAGCCGACCGGATCGCCGCCGTCGCCGGCGTCGGGCTGCGTGAGGTCCAGTCGGCGCTGGACGCGCTGGAGTCCCGTGGCTGGGTGCGTCAGGACGGCGACGCGTGGGTGCTGGAACGCGCGTCGGTTCCCTGAGGTTGACCAGCTCGCGGCCTAGCATGGCGGCCATGTGCTCCCGTCCGTCCTCCCGTGCGGGCTGGCCCCGTGGGTGACCGGTCCGGGACCCCGTCCTCCGAGGAGGGGGCGGCGCCCGAGGAGCAGGCCCTGCTGCCCGAGGCGATGGCACGGGTGCTGGGGGAGTACGAGCGGCACCTGGTCAACGAGCGGAACCTGTCGCAGCACTCGGTCCGGGCCTACCTGGGCGACGTGGCCGGGATGCTCGAGCACGCGCGGCGCCTGGGCATGGTGTCGGTCGAGGAGATCGACCTGCGCACCCTGCGCAGCTGGCTCGCGCAGCTGCAGAGCCGGGGGAAGTCACGCGCGACGGTGGCGCGCCGGGCCAGTGCCGTGCGGGTCTTCACGACCTGGCTCGCCCGGACGGGGCGAACACCCACTGACGCCGGAGCCCTGCTGCTCTCGCCCAAGCTGGCGAAGACGCTGCCCTCGGTGCTGCGCGTCGAGGAGGCCAGCGACCTCATCGGCGCCGCGACCGCCAGGGCGCAGGACGGGAGCCCGGTCGGCCTGCGCGACGTGGCCATCCTCGAGCTCCTGTACGCGACGGGCGTCCGTGTCGGCGAGCTCGTCGGCCTCGACGTCGACGACGTGGACCGCGAACGACGCGTCGTACGAGTCCTGGGCAAGGGCCGCAAGGAGCGCAGCGTGCCGTTCGGCCTCCCTGCGGCCCGAGCCGTCGAGCAGTGGCTGCGGGAGGGGCGGCCCGCGGTCGCGACGGAGGCGTCGGGCCCCGCCCTCCTGCTCGGTGCTCGTGGTGGGCGGATCGATCCGCGGGTGGTGCGCGACATGGTGCACCGTCGCCTGGCCGAGGTGCCCGGTGCTCCGGACATGGGTCCGCACGGTCTTCGACACACCGCCGCCACGCACCTGCTGGAGGGCGGGGCGGACCTGCGCACCGTCCAGGAGCTGCTCGGTCACTCCTCCCTGTCGACCACTCAGCTCTACACGCACGTGAGCACCGACCGGCTCCGCGCCGCCTACCGCCAGGCCCACCCGCGGGCGTGAGTCGGCCGGGGCAGGAGGCCGAGGGGCGCCAACCCGTTCGCCACCCAGGTCGGCACCGACCAGCCACCGGGAGCGGGCTCCTCCCGCCAGAGCGGCAGCAGGCGTACCGGCCCGCCGCCCACGATCGTCAGCGGGTCGAGGTACTCCTCGCCGCGTCGCCATCCCCAGTGCAGGCAGGCGGCCGGGGCGCAGTGCGACCCCGTCGGGTGCAACCACCCGAGGAGCTCTCCGGCTGCGACCGTGTCACCCTTCGCCACCGCCGCGAGCACCGGCTCGTAGGTGGTGCGGGTCTCCCCGTGCGAGACGACGACGACGCCGCGACCGGCGATCCGACCGACGAAGGCCACCGTGCCCTCCAGCGCGGCCTTCACCTGTTGGGCCGGGGTGCCGGCCAGGTCGACGCCGCGGTGCCCGCGTCCCCAGCGTTCGTCGGGCGGCGTGAAGCCCTGGACCACCCGGGTCTCGCCGTCCAGGGGCCAGACGCCCCGGGGAGTGACGGCAGGACCCTCGATCGCGGCCTCGGCAGGAGCCGCCGGGAGAAGCGACAGGGCGACCGGCAGGAGGAGTGACAGGGCCAGCAGCCTCGTCGCCAGCCTCCTGGCACGAGGTCGTTCGGCGCTGGTGGCGGCGGGGGAGCAGGGGTGCTTCATCGCGCCACCTTCACGCCTGACGATCCTCGCTCGGGAGGCTCGCGGGCGGGGCTGTGGACCGCCGACGTACGACGCTCCCTGTGCACGCCGGAGGGCGTTGCTGCTGATTCGCCGGGGGCCCCGCAGGTGCCGTAGGGTGTCCGGAGCAGTCCTCACGGGCTGACTTCGCACGCCCACGTGCTGCGACGAGGTCGAGTCAGGCTTCGAACCATCGTGGGCGCGGCCCTCAGTTCCTCCTCGGAGGATCGGGTCGCGCGTGGGCGTCAGGGCTTCCGGCACCAGCCGGCGGCGACGAACTGAAAACCCGCGCAGGCCGCTCCGAGAGATCGGGGCGGATCGTCCTGCGTCCGACACAGGAGAATCATCATGGCAGTCGTGACCATGCGCCAGCTGCTCGAGAGCGGCGTCCACTTCGGACACCAGACCCGCCGCTGGAACCCGAAGATGAAGCGCTTCATCCTCACCGAGCGCAACGGCATCTACATCATCGACCTCCAGCAGTCGCTGGGCTACATCGACCGCTCGTACGCCTTCATCAAGGAGACCGTCGCCAAGGGCGGCACCGTGATGTTCGTCGGCACGAAGAAGCAGGCGCAGGAGGCGATCGCCGAGCAGGCGACCCGCGTGGGCATGCCCTACGTCAACCAGCGCTGGCTCGGCGGCATGCTGACCAACTTCCAGACGGTCCACCAGCGGATCAACCGTCTCAAGGAGCTCGACGAGATCAACTTCGACGAGTCCTCCAGCAGCCGCACCAAGAAGGAGCTGCTGCAGATGCGTCGCGAGCGCGACAAGCTCAACAAGTCGCTCGGCGGCATCCGCGAGATGACCCGCACCCCCTCGGCCATCTGGATCGTCGACACCAACAAGGAGCACCTCGCCGTCGAGGAGGCCCGCAAGCTGCGGATCCCGATCATCGGCATCCTGGACTCCAACTGCGACCCCGACCAGGTCGACTTCCCGATCCCGGGCAACGACGACGCGATCCGCGCCGTCGGCCTGCTGACCCGCGTGGTGGCCGACGCCGTGGCCGAGGGCCTCGTCGCCCGCTCCGGCGCCAAGTCGTCCGGTGGCACCGCCGAGCCGCTCGCCGAGTGGGAGCGCGAGATCCTCGCCGGTGACGCCGAGGCTGCTGCGACCGAGGCTCCCGCCGAGGCCGCCGCTGAGGCCCCCGCTGCTGAGGCTGCGACCGAGGCCCCCGCCGCTGAGGCTGCGACCGAGGCTCCCGCCGAGGCTGCTGCTGAGACCGAGGCGCCCGCCGCCGAGGCCGCCGCGGACGAGGCCCCCGCCGCCGAGACCAACTGACCTCCGTCAGTCTCAGCGAACCGACTACTTCGAGGAAGAGGATTCATGTCCAACTTCACCGCTGCCGACGTCAAGAAGCTCCGTGAGCTCACCAGCGCCGGCATGATGGACTGCAAGAAGGCGCTCACGGAGACGGACGGCGACTTCGACAAGGCCGTCGACCTGCTCCGCGTCAAGGGCACCGCCAAGGCTGCCGCCCGTGCCGCCGAGCGTGAGGCCTCCTCCGGCCTGGTCGTCACCTCCGGTGGCGCCCTGGTCGAGCTGAAGTCGGAGACCGACTTCGTCGCCAAGAACGCCGACTTCATCGCCACCGCCGAGAAGATCGCCGCGGCGGCCGACGCCAACAAGACCACCGACGCCGAGGCCCTCAAGGCCGTCGAGCTCGACGGCAAGACCGTCGGCGAGATCGTCGAGGGTCTGGCCGTCACCATCGGTGAGAAGATCGAGCTGGGCCAGGTCGCCTACTTCGACGGCAACACGGTCACCTACATGCACAAGCGTGCCGCTGACCTCCCCGCCGCCGTCGGCGTCCTCGTCGAGTACGAGGGTGACGAGGCTGCCGCCAAGGCTGCTGCCATGCAGGTGGCCGCCATGAAGGCGCAGTTCCTGACTCGCGACGAGGTCGACGCCGACGTCGTCGCCCGCGAGAAGGACGTCCTGACGGCCAAGACGCTGGAGGAGGGCAAGCCGGAGGCTGCCGTCGCCAAGATCGTCGAGGGTCGTCTGGGTGCCTTCTTCAAGGAGATCGTCCTGCTCGAGCAGGAGTCGATCGTCGAGTCGAAGAAGTCGGTCAAGCAGGTCCTGGACGCTGCCGGCACCACCGTGAAGCGCTTCGTCCGCTTCGAGGTCGGCGCCTGAGAACCTGACAGGTTCTGATCAAGCACCATCATTCGAGGAGGCCGGTTCGGTGGATCACACGATGACCATCGAGCCGGCCTTTCTCGCACCCGCACCACGCCTGCACGCCCAGCTGTTGTTCGAAAGGATCTGACGTGACCGCTTACACCCGCGTCCTGCTCAAGCTCTCCGGCGAGGTCTTCGGAGGCGGGAGCGTCGGCGTCGACCCCGACGTCGTCTCCAAGGTGGCCCGTCAGATCGCCGAGGTCGTCCGCGCCGGCGTGAACGTCAGCATCGTCGTCGGCGGTGGCAACTTCTTCCGCGGCGCCGAGATGCAGCAGCGGGGGATGGACCGGGCACGCGCCGACTACATGGGCATGCTCGGCACGGTCATGAACTGCCTCGCCCTCCAGGACTTCCTGGAGAAGGAGGGCATCGAGACCCGCGTGCAGACCGCCATCACCATGGGCCAGGTCGCCGAGCCCTACATCCCGCGCAAGGCGATCCGTCACATGGAGAAGGGCCGCGTCGTGATCTTCGGCGCCGGCGCCGGCATGCCGTTCTTCTCCACTGACACCGTCGCGGCCCAGCGTGCGCTCGAGACCCGCTCCGAGGTCGTGCTGATGGCGAAGCAGGGCGTCGACGGCGTCTACACCGCCGACCCGGCGAAGGACCCCACCGCCACCAAGCTCGACACCCTGACCTTCCAGGAGGCCCTGACCCGAGGCCTCAAGGTGGCCGACGCCACCGCCTTCGCGCTGTGCATGGAGAACGACATGCCCCTCATCGTCTTCGGCATGGAGGACGAGGGTGCGATCCTGCGGATCGTGCAGGGTGAGAAGATCGGGACGTTGGTCAGCTCGCACGGCTGACCGACCCGCGTACTCCGCCGCACTGCGGCGCCGCACCACCAGCAGGACACTGGCACCAACCCAGAGCATTCACGAACGAGAGAAGGCAGCCGTGATCAACGACATCCTCCGCGAAGCCGGTCAGAAGATGGACAAGTCGGTCGAGTCGACCCGTGAGGATTTCACCACCATCCGCGCCGGGCGCATCAGCCCGACGGTCTTCAACAAGATCGTGGTGGAGTACTACGGCACGCCGACCCCGCTCCAGCAGCTGGCGACCTTCACCTCGCAGGACGCTCGCACGATCCTGATCCAGCCCTTCGACCAGAGCGCGGTCGACAGCGTCGAGCGGGCCGTGCGTGACTCCGACCTGGGCGTGAACCCCTCGAGCGACGGTCGCGTGCTGCGGTGCGTCTTCCCCGAGCTCACCGAGGAGCGCCGCAAGGAGTACATCAAGCTCGCCCGCGGCAAGTCCGAGGACGGCCGCGTCTCGGTGCGCAACGTACGCCGCCAGGCCAAGCAGGCCCTCGAGAAGCTCGAGAAGGACGGCGAGGTCGGCAAGGACGACGTCACCGGTGCCGAGAAGAAGCTCGACGCCATGACCAAGGACCACACTGACGCCATCGACGAGATGCTGAAGAAGAAGGAAGCAGAGCTGCTCGAAGTCTGAGCAGCCAGCACACAGAGATGACGACCCCCTCACTCCCGGCGCCGGCGCCCAAGAAGGACCACGGCCGTGCCGGCCGCAACCTGCCCGCAGCCATCACGTCAGCGGTGGTGCTCCTGTCGGTGATCGCTGCGGCCCTGTACTTCTGGAAGACCGCGTTCATCGCGGTGGTCGCCGTCGCGGTGGTCATCGGCATCTGGGAGCTCGGACGTGGCCTGCGGGCCAAGGAGATCGACGTCCCCGAGCAGCCGCTGATGATCGGCGCCGTGGTGATGGTGGTCGTCGCCTACTTCTCCGGACCGGCGGCGCTGGTCACCGCCACGGCGGTGACCGCGCTGGTGACCATGCTCTGGTTGCTGCGCCGGGGGGTGGACGGTTTCGTCAAGAACGCGACCGCCTCCGTCTTCGTGCTCGTCTACCTGCCCTTCCTGGCCTCCTTCGTCAGCCTGATGCTCCGTGAGGGCGGGGCGACCGGGTTCGAGCGCCTCGACGACGGCGTACGCGGCATCGTCGTCTTCGTGCTGGTCACCGTCGCCTCCGACACCGGGGGCTACGTCGCAGGTGTGCTCTTCGGCAAGCACCCGATGGCTCCGGTCATCTCGCCCAAGAAGTCCTGGGAGGGCTTCGCCGGCTCGGCAGTCGCGTGCATCGCGGCTGGCTGGTTCCTGGTCACCACCCTGCTCGACGCCGAGCCCTGGGTGGGCGTGCTGCTCGGCATGATCGTCGTGGTGATGGCCACCCTGGGCGACCTCGTCGAGTCGGTCATCAAGCGCGACCTGGGCGTCAAGGACATGTCCCACGTGATCCCCGGCCACGGGGGCATCATGGACCGCCTCGACTCGCTGCTCGCCACCATCGCCCCGGTCTGGCTGCTGCTGCACTACCTCGCCTTCTGAGGTCCTTGCCGGGGCAGGACTTGCGGCGCGCCGACGGTCCCCTGGACGCGGGGCGCCCTCGTCCGCCTAGGATTCCCGCATGAGGGAGACTCAGGAGCAGGCCCAGGTCGAGGCGCAGCCTGCGCCGACGTCCGACGTCCCGACCACGGACTGGTGGCACCGGGACCACCCGACCTTCACCGCGCTGTCGGGGTTCTTCACCGGCATGCTCTTCGTCACGGCGGTGCCGGGTGGATTCGCCGGGCTGCTGCGCCTGCTGCTGTCCTACCAGAGCGCTGAGCGGTGGTTCCCGCTCGTGGCGCTCACCCTCGTCGTGCCGCTCGGCCTGCTGCTCGCCCCGCGTACGCGGCGCTTCGGGACCTACATGGTCATCGGCATGGTGCTGACCCTGCTGGTGGTGCTCGGCGTCGCCTCGTTGGTCCTCTGGTACATGGTCGAGTTCGACGCCTGAGGTTTTCGCGCCGTTGGCGCAACGGTGGGAGGATGGACCTGATGTCTGAGAATCCTGCCCTCCTGCCCCTGGTGTTCGACGAGCCTCGCGGCCGCAAGAAGCCGCCGCGCCACCTCGCCGACCTCGACGAGGCCGGCCGCAAGGAACTGCTCGTCGAGGCCGGCCTGCCCGGCTTCCGGGCCAAGCAGCTCTCGAACCACTACTTCGGCCGTCTCGTCACCGACCCCGACGAGATGACCGACCTCCCGGCGGGCCAGCGCGACGCGCTCGCCAACGCCCTCCTGCCCAAGCTGATGGACCCGATCCGCGTCCAGACCGCCGACAGGGGCACCACCGTGAAGACGCTGTGGAAGCTCTTCGACGGTGCCCTCGTCGAGTCCGTCCTGATGCGTTACAAGACGCGCGCCACGGTCTGCGTCTCCAGCCAGGCCGGGTGCGGCATGGCCTGCCCGTTCTGCGCCACCGGCCAGGGCGGCCTGCAGCGCAACATGTCGACCGCCGAGATCGTCGAGCAGGTCGTCTCCGCCAACCGCACCATCGGCAGCGGCGAGATCCCCGGAGGCCCCGGCCGCATCTCCAACGTGGTCTTCATGGGCATGGGCGAACCGCTCGCGAACTACAAGGCGGTCGTGGGTGCGGTCCGCCGCCTCACCGACCCCTCGCCGGCCGGCCTGGGCATGAGTGCCCGCGGCGTCACCGTCTCCACCGTCGGCCTGGTCCCGCGCATCAACCAGCTGGCCGAGGAGGGCATCCCCTGCACCCTCGCGCTGTCGTTGCACGCGCCCGACGACGAGCTGCGCAATGAGCTCGTCCCGATCAACAACCGCTTCTCGGTCGCCGAGACCGTCGAGGCCGCGTGGAACTACGCCCGAGTCACCAAGCGCCGGGTCTCCATCGAGTACGCGATGATGCGCGACATCAACGACCAGGCGCACCGTGCCGACCTGCTCGCCGACGTGCTGAACTCGTACGGCGACTGGGCGTGGGTCCACGTCAACCTGATCCCGCTCAACGAGGTCCCGGGCTCCAAGTACACGCGTTCGCGCGACGAGGACATGGCCGAGTTCGTCCGCCGGCTCGAGGCCAAGGGGATCAGCACCACCATCCGGGACACCCGTGGCGACGAGATCGACGCCGCCTGCGGCCAGCTCGCTGCCGCTGAGTGACCCCGGAGCGGTGACCTTCCGGGCCACCGTCGACCCTGCCTAGGCAGTGGGGCTGCGTACGAGCGCAGCGGCCTCCTCGATCGTGTCGACGAGGTGCACGTGTGGCTCCATGGCCCGCCCGCGCGCCAGGGTGGTGAGCAGCTGCCAGGCCGGGACCGTGTCGGTCCAGTGCTCGCGGCCGACCAGGATCATCGGGGCGATCGCGGACTCGTCGGCGTAGTAGTTCTCGCAGGCGTCCTGGAACACCTCCTGCAGGGTGCCGGCCGCGCCGGGCAGGAAGACGATGCCGCGCTCGCAGATCTCGAGCAGGATCGCCTCGCGGGTGGCGTTGCGGAAGTACTTGGCGATCCTGGTGGCGAACGGGTTGGGCGGCTCGTGGCCGTAGTGCCACGTGGGGATGCCCAGGGTGTCGGTGCCGTGCGGGTGCTCGCGCAGCACCGCGAAGGCCGCGTCGACCCAGGCCCCGACGTCCGGCGTGAACGACGGGACCCGCCCGAGCACCTCGAGGGCCTCGGTCAGGGCCTCCTCCGGCTCGTGGGCGAGGTACGCGCCGAGGTTGGCCGCCTCCATCGCGCCCGGTCCTCCGCCGGTGGTGACCACGTGCGTCCGGCCCAGCGCCCGGCCGAGCCGGGCCGCGTAGGCGTACTCCGCACCTCCCCGCTGCAGTGAGTGCCCACCCATGACGCCGACCAGGTGACGGCCCTTGACCCACTCGTCCAGCGCCTCGTCGATCGCGTGGTCGTGCAACGCCGCCGCGAGGTCGGGGTCGTTCCCCGAGCTCGCCCACGCGTAGGCACGGGCGTCGAGCGAGGTCTGGTAGTCGGCGGTGTCGTAGAGCTCCGGCGGCGTGTAGAGCCGGCTGCGGTAGACCTCCACCGGAACGTCCGGCAACCGGGGGAAGACGATGGCGCCGCGACGGCGTACGTCGTCGTCCCCGCCGTCGGCGAAGGTGCACCCCAGGAAGAGGGCGCCGGTGACGTCGGCGGCGGCCAGCTGCCGGGCACGACCCGAGAGGTCGAGGCCGCGCACCCGCCAGCCGTTGAGCGAGCCGGCGCCCCGGGCCAGGCGGCGGTCGAACTCGGTGAGGCGGTCAACCTCGACGATGCGTCCACGGGTGCGTTTCACGTCGAGAACCTAACGCAGGCGCCCGGGTCCACAGCTCCCACGCGGGATCACCAGGCGCGCGTCACCACGTCGGCGAAGAGTTCCTCGGCGTCCACCTCCAGACCTCGCGAGGTGAACCACGCGGCCATGTTCGTGCAGTCGCGGCGCAGGAACTCGCCTGCCCGGGAGTTCCCGGCGAGGTCGACGACCTGCGGCAGGTCGATGACCACCAGCCGATCGCCGGCAGCGAGCACGTTGTAGGGCGAGAGGTCGCCGTGGACGAGTCCCGCCCCGGCCAGGGTGTGGAGCACGTCGCGGACCTGGGCGTACCACTCGTCGAGCAACGTCCGGTCGGGCCGGAGCCCGGTCAGGCGCGGGGCGGTCTCCCCGTCGTGCTGGATCCACTCCATGAGGATCTCGGTCCCGTCGCACTGCACCGGGTAGGGCACCGGGAGGCCCAGCTCCCAGCACCGCAGGAGCGCGCTCCACTCCGAGACGGCCCACTCCGTAGCAGCGACGGTGCGCCCCCACGTGGACCTGCGGTCAAGGGCTCGCTGGTCGCGTGAGCGTTTGACCGAGCGTCCCTCGGTGTAGGCGGCGGCGCGGTGGAAGTTGCGGTGCCCAGAGGCGCGGTAGCGCTTGGCGGCCATCACCACGGCGTCGTCAGGGTGCAGCAGGTCCTGTCGTTCCAGGAGGAAGACGTCGGCCTCCTTGCCGCCCTTCAGGACGCCGAGGTCGGTGTCGACGGCACCCGACGCAGTCACCACCCAGTCGGGCAGCGGTGCGGGGCCGCGCATCAGGGGCTCCACCGCTGGCCAGGTGGACCAGCGTTGCCCGGCGTCGAGGTGGTCGGGCAGGGCCACGAAGTCGAAGGAGAAGTCAGGGGAGCCGTTCTCGGGCTCCTCGTCGGATGACGGGTGGTGGAAGGACATGCCAGCTCCGATGGGTCGGACGAACGATGCAGGGCGCGGTGGAACGGGTGGTCACCGTCATGGCTCCTCCTCACGTGCGTACGACCCCGGGACGTCGGGGTCCCTCCAGTCTGGCGACGAGCGAGGACGGCGCAACTGGTTTTCCTGCGTGGGCACGCGCCGCTTCGCCGCGCACACAGCGGCGGCCCAGAGGTACCTTCAGGGCATGAACGACGGGGGACATGGGGGTCGTGCGTCCCGACGTACGCGCGCGCGCCGGTGGCTGAGCGCGGTCATCACCGCCCTGGTGCTGGGCCTCGTCGCCGGCACGGCGGGCCTCGTCGCACCGACCGCGGGGGAGACCAGCCCCGCTGTGGGCAGCCGCGGCATCGGCGACGCCTACTTCCCGCTCGACGGCAACGGCGGCTACGACGTGCGCCACTACGACGTCCGGGTCCGCTATGACTTCGCTCGCCGCCACCTGGGTGGGACGGCGACGCTCATGCTGGTGCCGTCGGCCCCGCTGAAGAGGTTCAACCTCGACCTGCTGCTCAAGGCCTCCTCGGTGAAGGTCGACGGGGTGAAGGCGACGTTCCGCAAGGACGGCGCCCACGAGCTGGTCGTGACGCCGAGGAAGGTCCTGAAGGCAGGCCGTGCCGTCAAGGTCACCGTCCGCTACTCCGGCTTCCCCGACCGGCAGCGCTACCAGGGGCAGAGCAACTGGCTGGCCAGCCGTCACGAGGTCCTCACCATCAACCAGCCCCACATGGCTCCGTGGTGGTTCCCCGCCAACGACCACCCCAGCGACAAGGCCACCTTCCGGGTCGCCGTCACGGTGCCCAAGGGCAAGCGCGTCATCTCCAACGGCCGCCTGCTCAGCCGGGTGAAGAAGGGACGCACCCAGACGTGGCACTGGGCTGCGCGCGACCCGATGGCGACCTACCTGGCGTTCTTCGCCGCCGGTGACTTCGTGGTCGAGCGCGGCACCACCGACGGGTTGCCCTGGTACAACGCGGTCTCCGCGCGCCTCGGAAAGCGTGAGCAGCGCCGGTCGCTGACCCAGCTGCGGCGCAGCGCCCGCCTCGTGCGCCAGATGGAGCGTGACCTCGGCCCCTACCCGTTCGAGACGACCGGGGGAGTGGTGACCTCGCTGATGGCGGGCTTCGCCCTGGAGAACCAGACCCGGCCCACCTACTGGTCCCTCGACTCCAGCAGCACCTGGCTCCTCGTCCACGAGCTGGCCCACCAGTGGTTCGGTGACGCGGTCTCGGTCGACCGGTGGCGTGACATCTGGCTCAACGAGGGCGCCGCGACCTTCATGGAGGCGCGTCACGTCGAGCGGTCCGGGGGACCGACCGCGGCGCAGTGGCTGCGGGAGCAGTACGACGCGTTCGCGCCGCAGGACACCTTCTGGCAGGTCACGATCGGTCGACCCGGCGCCAAGCACCTGTTCGACGACGCGGTGTACCAGCGTGGAGGCATGACGATGCAGGCCCTGCGTCAGCGGATCGGCGAGGACGACTTCTGGGCGCTGCTGCGGCGCTGGCTCGCCACGCACGACGGCGGCACCGTCACCTCCGCGCAGTTCGAGGCCCTGGCGGCCGAGGTGAGCGGCGAGGACCTGCGGAGCTTCTTCACCGCGTGGCTGCGTACGCCCGGCAAGCCGGCCGCGAACCGCGACAACGGTCTGTGACGACGCGACCGCCGAGCGGCTGAATCCTGCCGCTCGTCGGCGCGACGAGCCGCTGCCGGGACCGGGGGTGTCGTGCGTCTCACGTCCACGGCACCATGTCTGTCATGAGCTACCGCGAGGCCCACCGGCAGTCCATCACCAGCCCTGAGGAGTTCTGGGGCGAGCAGGCCGCGCTCGTCGACTGGTTCCGCAAGCCGCGCCAGATCCTGGACTCATCCAGGGCGCCCTTCCACCGCTGGTACCCCGACGGCACGCTCAACACCTGCTACAACGCGCTCGACCGGCACGTCATCCGGGGCGGAGCCGAGCGCACGGCGCTGATCTACGACTCGCCGGTCACCGGTTCCAGGCGCACCTACTCCTACGCCGAGCTCCTCACCGAGGTCGCGGCCTTCGCCGGTGCGCTCCAGCAGCTCGGCGTCGAGAAGGGCGACCGGGTGGTCGTCTACATGCCGATGATCCCCGAGGCCGTCGTCGCGATGCTGGCCTGCGCCCGGATCGGGGCGGTGCACTCCGTCGTCTTCGGTGGCTTCGCCCCTGCGGAGCTGGCGATCCGCATCGACGACGCGACCCCGAAGGTCGTCGTCAGCGCGAGCTGCGGGATCGAGCCCTCACGCACGATCGCCTACAAGCCGATGCTGGACGAGGCGCTCCGGCTGGCCTCCCACGCCCCGGAGACGGTGATCGTCAAGCAGCGCCCCGAGCTGCCCGCCGACCTGGCGGAGGAGCGGGACCTGGACTGGGACGTGGCCATGACCGCCGGCCGCGTGCAGCCGGCAGGCTGCGTCGAGGTGGCGGCCACCGACCCGCTCTACGTGCTCTACACCTCCGGCACGACCGGCAGGCCCAAGGGCATCGTGCGCGACAACGGGGGTCACGCCGTGGCCATGGCGTGGTCCTTCCCGAACGTCTACGGCTGCGACGCGGGTGACGTGTGGTGGGCAGCCTCCGACGTGGGCTGGGTCGTGGGCCACTCCTACATCGTCTACGGGCCCCTGATCAGCGGTGCCACCACGGTCCTGTACGAGGGCAAGCCGGTCGGCACCCCCGACGCCGGCGCCTTCTGGCGCGTCGTCTCGGAGTACGGGGTGAAGGCACTCTTCACCGCTCCGACCGCCATCCGCGCCATCAAGAAGGAGGACCCCGAGGGGCGCCTGGTCAAGGAGTACGACCTCTCCACCCTCCAGACGCTCTTCCTCGCTGGCGAGCGCCTCGACCCCGACACCTGGGAGTGGGCCAGCGAGAAGCTCGGCGTCCCGGTGGTCGACAACTGGTGGCAGACCGAGACGGGGTGGGCGATCGCCTCCAACCTCCGCGGCCTCGAGCCGATGGAGATCAAGCCGGGCTCCCCGTCGGTGCCCGTCCCCGGCTTCGACGTACGGGTGCTCGACGGGTCGGGCCACGAGGTGCCGGCCGGGGCGGAGGGCGCCATCTGCCTCAAGCTCCCGCTGCCCCCGGGCACCCTCACCACCTTGTGGGGTGACGACCAGCGCTACGTCGACTCCTACCTGTCGGCCTTCGACGGCTACTACCTCTCCGGCGACGGCGGCCACGTCGACGAGGACGGCTACGTCTACGTGATGGGTCGCACCGACGACGTGATCAACGTGGCCGGCCACCGGCTCTCCACCGGCGCCATGGAGGAGGTCATCTCGCGCCACCCCGCGGTCGCCGAGTGCGCGGTCATCGGCGTCGCCGACCCGATGAAGGGCCAGCTGCCCCGCGGGTTCGTCGTGCTGAAGAGCGGCGTCGAGGCCGACCCCGACGAGATCCGTGACGAGCTCGTGGCTCGGGTCCGCGCCGAGATCGGCGCCGTGGCTGCCTTCAAGGAGGTGGTCGTCGTGGGTGGCCTGCCCAAGACCCGCAGCGGCAAGATCCTGCGACGCACGATGCGCGAGATTGCCGACGGCAAGGACGTCCCCGTGCCCAGCACCATCGAGGACGCCGACGTGCTCGACACGTTGCGGCCGGTGCTGCGCCAGGACTGACGATCGGGAGCGTCGGGGCCACCTGGTAGCCCCAGCGCTCCCCGACGACCCTGCAGGCGAAGTTCTCCACAGGAGCTGGGGCGGCGAGCCTTGAAGGTCCGCCATGCTGCATGGCATGGCATGGCGGGACGTGGCTCGGGCGCAGGACGGGATCGTCACCCGTGCTCAGCTCCGGAACGACGAACTCCAGCCGCACGACGTCAAGCGGCTCGTGCGAAGGCGTGACCTGGTCCCGGTGCACCGCGCGGTCTACGCCACCCACACGGGCGTCCTGACCTGGCGGCAACGCGCGTGGGCGGGTGCCCTCGCTCTCCGGCCAGCAGCGCTGTGGGGGCCTTCCGCGCTGGCTGTCCTGGAGTCTCGTGAGCCCATGAGCGATGCGCCCCTGCACCTGGCGGTCGACCATGACCGTCGTGTCACCCAGCTGCCCGGAGTGGTGCTGCATCGGGTCGTGGGCCTCGGACCAAGGGTGCGCTGGAGTGCTTCCCCGCCGCGGATGTACGTCGAGGAGGCCGCGCTGGACGTGGCCGCGACCGCCCCGGACGAGTTTGCAGCCGTCGCAGCGCTCGCCGACGTCGTACAACGACGGCTCACGACGGCCGCACGACTGTCCGCGGCCCTGGAGACCCGCGTACGCGCACCCCGGCGTCGTTGGCTGGCAGAGGTGCTCGACGATCTCGAGCAGGGGAGCGACTCCGTCCTCGAGCACCGGTACCTCGTTCGGGTGGAGCGGCGTCACGGACTCCCACGAGGTCGCCGTCAGGCGAGGTTGCCCGGAGCGACGGCGGTGCATGACGTGCTCTACGAGGCCGCCCGGGTGATCGTGGAGCTCGATGGTCGGGCGCACCATTCGCTCGTGCGCGACCGGTTCGCCGACCTCGACCGGGACGCCACAGCGCTGCTCGTGGGGCACGTGACCGTGCGGCTGGGGTGGGGGCAGGTGGTCGGTCAGCCGTGTCGTACGGCGACCCAGATTGCGGCTCTGCTCTCCCTGCGAGGGTGGGAGGGCGCGCTCCGCCCCTGCCCAGACTGCTGATCGGGGAGCGTTGGGGCCACCTGGTGGACCTAGGACTCCCGGGCGAGAATCAGAGCCGCGCCAACGCCTGCTCGAGGTCAGCGACGAGGTCGCGGGCGTCCTCGAGGCCGACGGAGAAGCGGACGGTGCCGTCGGTGATGCCGGCGGCAGCGCGACCCTCGGGGCCGATGCGGCGGTGGGTCGTGGTGGCGGGGTGGGTCACCAGTGACTTGGCGTCGCCGAGGTTGTTGGAGATGTCGAAGATCTCCAGCGCGTCCATGAACCGGAACGCCTCGTCCTGGCCGCCCTCGAGCTTGATCGCCACGACCGTGCCGCCACCCGTGAGCTGCTTGTCGGCCAGCTCCTTCTGCGGGAAGGAGTCGAGCGTCGGGTAGATCGTGGTGGCCACCTTGGGGTGCGACTCCAGGAAGCGCGCCACGGCCTCGGCGTTCTCGGCCATGCGTCGCACCCGCAGGTCCAACGTCTCCAGGCCCTTGAGCAGCACCCAGGCGTTGAAGGCCGACAGCGTCGGGCCGAGGTTGCGGAGCAGGGTGACGATCTCGGCGACGTAGTCGCTGCGGCCGAGCACGGCGCCGCCGAGCACGCGGCCCTGGCCGTCGATGTGCTTGGTGGCCGAGTAGACGACGACGTCGGCGCCCTGCTGCAGCGGCTTCGAGAAGACCGGGGTGGCAAAGACGTTGTCGACGATGACGGTGGCTCCGGCAGCGTGCGCGAGCGCGGAGACCTCCTCGATGTCGACCATGGCGAGCAGCGGGTTGGACGGGCTCTCGAAGAGCACCGCCTTGGTCGGCACCGACAGCGCCTCCGCCCAGGCGTCCAGGTCGGTCGGGTCGACGAGCACCGTCTCGACGCCCCACCGCGGGAAGAACTCGTTGACCACGTAGATGATGGCGCCGAACATCGACCGGGACGCCACGACCCGGTCACCGTTCTCGAGCAGCGCGGCCAGCGAGCAGAAGATCGCGGCCATTCCCGACGACGTGGCGGCGCACGCCTCGGCGCCCTCGAGGGAGGCCAGACGCTCCTCGAACATTCGCACCGTGGGGTTGGTGTAGCGCGAGTAGACGTCGTGGACGAGGTCGCCGGCGAAGGTGTCGGCGGCGTCCTGCGCGGAGGAGAAGACGTAGCCGCTGGTGAGGAAGAGAGCCTCGGAGGTCTCGTCGAACTCACTGCGCGCGAGGCCGGCGCGCACTGCCTGGGTCGCCGGGTGCCAGGAGGGGGAGTCGGGGGTCGTGCTCATGCAACGAGGTTGCCACACCGCAGCGGCGTGTCGTGGCGGCGGTCTCGGGGGTGAGAGTCACGCCACGCCCGGGCCGACGACGTACGCCTGACAGACTGACGGGCGTGAAGCGACGCGACGTGGTCATCCTCGGCAGCACCGGAAGCATCGGCACCCAGGCCCTCGACATCGTCCGGGCCAACCCCGACCGGTTCCGGGTCCTCGGCCTGACGGCCGGCGGCAGCAACCCGGAGCTCTTCGAGCAGCAGGTGGCGGAGTTCTCCCCGGCCCGCTCGGGCCTGGGGGAGGACGCCTCCGTCGAGGCCGCCGGGATGGAGGCCGACGTGGTCCTCAACGGGATCACCGGCGCCGTGGGCCTGCGCCCGACGCTCGCGGCCCTCGAGGCCGGGAGCGTCCTCGCGCTGGCCAACAAGGAGTCGCTGATCATGGGGGGCGAGGTCGTCACCCGCGCCGCCCGGCCCGGCCAGATCGTCCCGGTCGACTCCGAGCACTCGGCGCTCGCCCAGTGCCTGCGCTCGGGCAGCGAGGCCGAGGTGCGCCAGCTGGTCCTGACAGCCTCGGGCGGCCCGTTCCGCGGGCGTACGCGTGACGAGCTGTCGCAGGTGACGCCTGCCGAGGCGCTCAACCACCCGACCTGGGCCATGGGGCCGGTGATCACCATCAACTCGGCCACCCTGGTCAACAAGGGGCTCGAGGTGATCGAGGCCCACCTGCTCTTCGACATCCCCTTCGACCGCATCGAGGTCGTGGTGCACCCGACCAGCGTCGTGCACTCGATGGTGGAGTTCGTCGACGGTTCGACGCTCGCCCAGGCCAGCCCGCCCACCATGCACATCCCGATCGCGCTGGGCATGGCGTGGCCCGACCGGGTGCCCGACGCCGCCCCCGCGGTCGACTGGACCACGGCGCAGACCTGGGAGTTCTTCCCGCTCGACGACGAGGCGTTCCCGGCGGTCCGGCTCGCCCGCGAGGCCGGTGCGACCGGGCGTACCGCTCCTGCGGTCTACAACGCCGCCAACGAGGTGTGCGTGCAGGCGTTCCGCGAGGGACGACTGGGTTTCACCGACATCGTCGACGTAGTGGCTGCGACGGTGACCGCTCACGACGTAGGCTCGACGGCGCAGCCGCTCGAACTGGACGACGTGCTGGCTGCCGACGCGTGGGCCCGCCTCGAGGCCGAGCGACGTGTGACTGCCCTGAAGTCGTCCACCACACGGGGAACTGACCGCTCATGACCGTTCTGCTCTACACGCTCGGGGTGCTGCTCTTCGCCCTCGCCCTGGTGGTCTCCATCGCCCTGCACGAGGTCGGCCACATGACCTTCGCCAAGAAGTTCGGTGGCAAGGTCACGCAGTACTTCGTCGGGTTCGGCCCGACCGTGTGGAGCAAGCAGATCGGCGAGACCGAGTACGGTCTCAAGGCGATCCCGCTGGGTGGCTTCGTGAAGATCGTCGGCATGCTTCCGCCCGGCGCGGAGGAGATCACCGAGCCCGCCGGCGTGGACGAGCACGGCAACCCCGTGCACCGCATCCGCAAGTCGAACACCGGCATGTTCACCCAACTGGTCTCCGACGCCCGCGCGGCCGAGTGGGAGACCATCTCGGCCGAGGACGAGCCGCGGCTCTTCTACCGGATGGCCTGGTGGAAGAAGGTCACCGTGATGGCCGCCGGCCCGGCGGTCAACCTGCTCATCGCCTTCGCGATCTTCGTCCCGCTCTTCGCGACCTACGGCAACATGGCCGACGTCCGGATCACCCCGGTCGTCGCCGACGTCTCCGCCTGCGTGGTCCCGGCCAGCGAGGACCAGCGCCTGTGCACCGACAAGGACCCGGTGGCGCCGGCGAAGGCCGCCGGCATCGAGGTCGGCGACGAGATCGTCTCCTTCAACGGGGTCCCCGCCACCGACTGGGACACGGTGCAGAAGGCGATCCGTGAGAACTCCGACGGCCGCGCCGAGATCGTGGTGCGTCGCGACGGCGCCGAGCGCACCCTCGTCACCAACACCACCGTGACCGCCCGTCCGAGCGGCGACTCGAACGAGCCCCTGAAGCAGGTCGGCTTCCTCGGTGTCACGCCGACCGCGGCGCCGCAGACCGGCGGGGTGCTCTACACGCTCGACCAGATGGGCGACATGACCGTGCGCACGCTGGAGGCGTTGGTCCAGCTGCCCCAGAAGGTGTGGGGCGTGGCCATGGCGATCATCGGGGTGGAGGACCGTGATCCCCTCGGGCCGGTCTCGATCGTGGGCGGTGGCCGCCTGGCTGGCGAGACCGTCTCCCACGAGGTCATCCCCGGCGCCGACAAGGCCGCCTACCTGCTGATGCTGATCGCGGGCTTCAACTTCTTCATCGGGATGTTCAACTTCGTCCCGCTGCTCCCGCTCGACGGGGGCCACATCGCCGGCGCCCTGTACGAGGCGGTGCGCCGTGGCTTCGCGAAGGTGTTCCGCCGCCCCGACCCCGGCTACTTCGACGTGGCGAAGCTGCTCCCGGTGGCCTACGTCGTCGGACTGGCGATGCTCGTGATGGGCGTGGTGCTCATCGTGGGCGACCTGGTCGTCCCGGTCCGTCTGGCGGGCTGATCCGGCCCGGTCGGGACTCCGACCCACGGACCAGTAATCTTGCGAGCATGACTTCCATCGGTCTGGGCATGCCCGCACTTCCGCCCCCGGTCCTCGCGCCGCGCCGTCCGACCCGCCAGATCCAGGTCGGTTCCGTAGGGGTGGGCAGCGACCACCCGATCTCGGTCCAGTCGATGACCACCACGTTGACGTCCGACGTCAACTCGACGCTCCAGCAGATCGCCGAGCTCACCGCCGCCGGCTGTGACATCGTGCGCGTGGCCTGCCCCAGTGCCGACGACGCCGAGGCACTGCCGGGCATCGCGAAGAAGTCGCAGATCCCGGTGATCGCCGACATCCACTTCCAGCCCAAGTACGTCTTCGCGGCGATCGAGGCTGGCTGCGCGGCAGTCCGCGTCAACCCCGGCAACATCAAGAAGTTCGACGACCAGGTGAAGGAGATCGCCCGGGCGGCGGCCGACCACGGCACGTCGATCCGCATCGGTGTCAACGCCGGGTCGCTCGACAAGCGCCTGCTGGAGAAGTACGGCAAGGCCACCCCCGAGGCCCTCGTGGAGTCCGCGGTGTGGGAGGCCAGCCTCTTCGAGGAGCACGGCTTCCGCGACTTCAAGATCTCGGTCAAGCACAACGACCCCGTCGTCATGGTGCGTGCCTACGAGCTGCTGGCCGAGGCCGGCGACTGGCCGCTGCACCTCGGCGTCACCGAGGCCGGCCCCGCCTTCCAGGGCACGATCAAGTCCGCGACCGCGTTCGGTGCGCTGCTGAGCCGAGGGATCGGCGACACGATCCGCGTCTCGCTCTCCGCGCCGCCGGTCGAGGAGGTCAAGGTCGGCATCCAGATCCTCCAGTCGCTCAACCTGCGCGAGCGCAAGCTGGAGATCGTCTCGTGCCCCTCCTGCGGCCGCGCCCAGGTCGACGTCTACACGCTCGCCGAGCAGGTGACCGCCGGACTCGAGGGCATGGAGGTGCCGCTGCGCGTCGCCGTCATGGGGTGCGTCGTCAACGGTCCCGGCGAGGCCCGTGAGGCCGACCTCGGCGTCGCCTCGGGCAACGGCAAGGGCCAGATCTTCGTCAAGGGCGAGGTCATCAAGTCCGTGCCGGAGTCGATGATCGTGGAGACCCTCATCGAGGAGGCCATGCGGATCGCCGAGGGGATGGAGCCCGTGGAGGGCGCCACCGCGGAGGTCCAGGTCTCCTGAGGCCGCGACGGCGGCGAGGTCTGGCGTGAGCTCCGGCGGCGTACGCGTCCTGGGGCGCGACGACCTGCCTGCGTTCCTGGCCCTCTGCGCCCAGGACCCGGTCGTCAACGTCTTCGCCGAGCACCGCGCCCGCACCACGGGACTCGATCCCCGGTGGCTCGGCGGTGAGGTCTGGGGCCGGTTCGACGGCCGCACGCTGGTGTCCGCCTGCCACGTCGCGGCCAACGTCGTGCCCGTCGGGTGCGACGAGGACGACGTCCGGGTCTTCGCCCGTCATGCGCTGGCGCTCGGGCGACGGGCCAGCACGCTGGTGGGCCCCGCCCACCTCGTCGTGGCCTTCCGCGAGGAGCTCGGCTCCAGCTGGGGGAGTCCGCGGGAGGAACGCTGGTCCCAACCGCACCTGGAGTACGCCGGCCCGCCGTCCGTGCCGCCGGACCCGGCGGTGCGCGCCAGTGTGCTGACCGACGTCGACCGGCTCTACCCGGCCTGCGTGGCGATGTACACCGAGGAGGTCGGCGTCTCGCCCGAGGCCGGCGGGGGCGGTGAGCTCTACCGGGCACGCGTGGTGCAGCTCGTCGCGAGGGGCTGGTCCTTCGCCCGCTTCGACGGTGACGGCCGCGTGGAGTTCAAGGCCGAGGTCGCCTGCGCCTCGCCGTCCGCAGCCCAGGTGCAGGGCGTCTGGGTGCGCCCCGACCTGCGGGGGCAGGGGCTGGCCACGTCCGGGATGGCGGCCGTCGCCGAGAAGGTCCGCCAGGAGGTGGCGCCGGTGGTCTCCCTCTACGTCAACGACTGGAACGTGGGCGCCCGGGCGGTCTACGAGAAGGTGGGCTTCGTGGAGACCGCGCGTTTCGCCACCGTCATGTGGTGACCTCCTGTGACGGGTGAGTCACGCCTGCGGCCCGGCGGGGTCGCGCTTCACGGGTCGGGGCCGCTCGCCAGTAGCCTGCTCCCATGATCATGCGGATGTCCCAGCTCTTCGTACGCACGCTCCGTGACGACCCGGCCGACGCCGAGGTCCCGAGCCACAGGCTGCTGGTCCGGGCGGGCTACATCCGCCGCGCCGCTCCGGGCGTCTACACCTGGCTGCCGCTGGGCCTGAAGGTGCTGCGCAACATCGAGAGCATCATCCGCGAGGAGATGAACGCCATCGGTGCGCAGGAGATGCTCTTCCCGGCGCTGCTGCCCAAGGAGCCCTACGAGGCGACCGGTCGCTGGGAGGGCTACGGCGACAACATCTTCCGCCTCAAGGACCGCAAGGACGCCGACTACCTGCTCGGTCCCACGCACGAGGAGATGTTCACCCTCGTGGTCAAGGACCTGTACTCGTCCTACAAGGACCTGCCGCTGTCGATCTACCAGATCCAGACGAAGTACCGCGACGAGGCGCGTCCGCGCGCCGGCATCCTGCGTGGACGCGAGTTCACGATGAAGGACTCCTACTCCTTCGACATCGACCAGGCCGGCCTGCAGGCGAGCTACGACGCGCACCGCGCCGCGTACATCCGCATCTTCGACCGCCTCGGCTTCGAGTACGCGATCGTCCGTGCGACCGCCGGAGCCATGGGCGGCTCGGCGAGCGAGGAGTTCCTGGCCAAGGCCGACGTCGGCGAGGACACCTTCGTCCGCTGCTCGCACTGCGACTACGCCGCCAACGTGGAGGCCGTCACGACCCGACGGCCGGCCGAGGTCGACGCCGCAGGCGCGCCGGTCGCCCACGCCGAGGCCACCCCGGCCACCCCCACCATCGAGACGCTGGTGGCCCACCTCAACGCCGAGTTCCCGCGCAGTGACCGGCCCTGGGCTGCGGGCGACACCCTGAAGAACGTGCTCGTCATGCTGAAGCACCCCGACGGCACCCGCGAGCCGTTGGCCATCGGCGTGCCCGGCGACCGGGAGGTCGACGCGAAGCGCCTCGAGGGACAGCTCGAGCCGATCGAGGTCGAGCCCATGGACGAGGCCGAGCTGCGCAAGTACCCCGCGCTGGTGAAGGGCTACATCGGGCCCGCCGTGCTGGGCGAGGAGTCAGACTCCGGCATCCGCTACGTGGTCGATCCCCGCGTCGTCGCCGGCACCCGCTGGGTCACCGGCGCCAACGTCGAGGGCCAGCACGTCCTCGACCTCGTCGTCGGGCGGGACTTCACGCCCGACGGCACCATCGAGGCAGCAGAGGTCCGCGACGGGGACGAGTGCCCGAACTGCGCGGAGGGCTCGCTGAAGGCGGCCCGCGGCATCGAGATGGGGCACATCTTCCAGCTCGGCACCAAGTACGCCGAGGCGCTGGGCCTGCAGGTGCTCGACGAGAACGGCAAGCTGGTCACGGTGACCATGGGCTCGTACGGCATCGGTCCCTCCCGTGCCGTCGGCGCCATCGCCGAGAACACCCTCGACGAGATCGGTCTGTGCTGGCCGCGCGAGGTCGCTCCTGCCGACGTCCACATCGTGGCGGCGGGCAAGGACCCGGCTCTCTTCGCCGAGGCCGAGCGGATCGCTGGTGAGCTCGACGCCGCGGGCGTCGAGGTCCTCTACGACGACCGCGCCGGCAAGGTCAGCCCGGGAGTGAAGTTCAAGGACGCCGAGCTCATCGGCGTGCCCACCATCCTCACCGTCGGGCGCGGGCTCGCCGACGGCGTGGTGGAGGTCAAGGACCGGGCGACGGGGGAGAAGGTCGAGGTGCCCGTGGCGGACGCCGTGACCCACCTCATCGGGGTCGTGCGCGGCTGACTTCTCCACCTCGCGCCACGCGTTTCTCCGCAGCAGCCCGCCCTTTCTTGGGGCGGGCTGTCCTGCTTTGTGGCGCGGCCCTTGACGGCGCGCATGTTTGCGCGTTTGCGCACTGCAAGAATATGCAGTTGGGAAGTGCTTCCATCCGATCAGCCCGTGCTGCACACTCATGTCAGTGGCAGGAATCCTCGACCCAGGTTCTGACCACAGGGGTTGTTGCTGACCAACCCCGTTGCGGCCCGGCGGCCCACCCGCTGGGGGAGATCTCGGGACTCCCCCAGTAGGAAGTGGCCCCGGGCCGCCCTCCATTTCGGGTGGCCGCAGCGCGGTCAATGCGGGCAGCTGGCAGCGGGCAGCGGGCAGCTGGCAGCGGGCAGCGGGCAGCTGGCAGCTGGCAGCAGGCAGGCAGCAGGTGCCGTCGGTGGGCGGGCGTACGCCCGGCGCGTCAGTCCTGGAGCTCGGGAGCGCCGGGGAAGGCCGTCGGCGGGTTGCCCCAGCTCACCAGTGCCCCCGCCGACTCGGCGAGCGCCTCGATCGCCCAGGCGCGGAGCTCGGCGGTGCTGGCGGCGACCAGCGTGGCGTACCTCTGCAGACAGCGATCCTCCGTGCGGGCGCCCTCCTCGCGGACCACGACCGGATCGCCCAGGTCGTCGGGCAGGGCGTACGCCGCCGCGGCCGGCACCGGGGTCTCCCCGAGGCCGCGCAGGGTCACCGTGAGGAACTCGCGGCGCTCGCGGTGGCGCCGGTGACGAGCCACGAGGAGGAGGTGGAGTCCGGGGTCGGCGGTGGCCGAGAGGGCGCCTCCGAAGGCTCCGAGCAGCTGGACCGCGGCATGCTCGGCGGCCAAGGTGTCCTGGAGTGCCTCGACCTGGCTCGCGGAGGTGCTCATGCGTCGTCTCCCTCGACGAGCGCCGGCAGGTGCATGCCGACGCCGGCTGCCATGGAGGCCAGCAACCGGGCCAGGGCGCCGGACTCCGCGACGCCGGCCTCGGCGGTGAGCGTGGTGACGTGGGTCCGCTCGAGCGCCGCCAGGGACTTCACGCTGACGTCTGCACTGACGGTGGGGCTCGCGGTGGGGCTCGTGGCGGGGGAGGGCGTCGCCTCCACCTCGTCCGAGGGGCTGAGCACCGCGAGGTGGGCGCGGTGGCACTCCTCGAGGGCCGCCACGGCCGGGGACGGGTGGGCGAGGCCGACCGAGACGGTGAGCGCGACGAGCTCGCGCACCTGGGCCGTGACCGTCTCGACGCGGCGCAGGTCGGGGTCGACGCGGGGCGAGTCCGTCTCGTCGGAGGAGGGCACCGGGAGGAGGTCGCAGGCGCTGGTCGCGGCGGCCAACGTCAGCGCGCCACCCGCGGCGAGGACGCCGCGTCGCGTGAGACTGGTGGAAGAGCGCATGGCGCGAGCCTAGAGGCCCGACCGCCAATGGCCCCCACGGGTCTGCAGCGATAGGGTGGCCGCGACAACAGAACAGGAGGTCCACCCAGTGAGCAACGCCAGGACAGACGCCACCAGGGAGCGGGTCGAGGCAGCATTGATCGAACCCCTCAGTGAGCTGGGATTGGACGTGGAGGCCGTCGAGCTCTCCGCGGCCGGCAAGCGCCGGGTCCTCCGGGTCGCCGTCGACAAGGACGGTGGCGTGACCCTCGACGACGTCGCTGAGGCGACGCGCGCCGTCGACGGCGTGCTGGAGGACTCCGACGTCATGGGCGAGATGCCCTACCTCCTCGAGGTGACGTCACGAGGAGTCGACCGTCCCCTCACGCTGCCGCGCCACTGGCGCCGCAACGCCGGACGCCTGGTCAAGGTGGTCATGGTCGAGGGTGGCGAGGTGACCGGGCGGATCGGCGCCAGTGACGACGCGACCGTCACCCTCGAGGTGGACGGTCAGGACCACGAGGTGGTCTACACCGACGTCGCGAAGGCGCTGGTGCAGGTCGAGTTCAACCGCAGGACCAAGGACGAGGACGAGAACTGATGGACATCGACCTGAGCATCCTCCGGATGCTGGAGCGCGAGAAGGAGATCTCCTTCGACGTGCTCGTCGAGGCGATCGAGCAGGCCCTGCTGATGGCGTACCACAAGACGCCCGGCGCCCAGTCGCGTGCGCGCGTCGAGGTCAACCGCAAGAGCGGCCACGTCGCCGTCATGGTCCCCGAGCTGGACGACGACGGCACCCAGATCGGGGAGTACGACGACACCCCCGACGGCTTCGGGCGGATCGCGGCCACGACGGCCAAGCAGGTCATGCTGCAGCGCCTGCGCGACGCCGAGGACGAGCTGCGCTTCGGCGAGTTCTCCGGCAAGGAGGGCGACATCGTCTCGGGCGTGATCCAGCAGGGTCGCAACGCCGACGACGTGATGGTCGACCTGGGCAAGCTGGAGGGCGTGCTGCCCGTCAGCGAGCGCGTCCCCGGTGAGGACTACAGCCACGGCACGCGCATCAAGTGCCTGGTGGTCTCCGTCCGCAAGGGCATGCGCGGGCCGCAGATCACCCTCTCCCGCACGCACCCGAGCCTGGTGAAGAAGCTCTTCGCCCTCGAGGTGCCGGAGATCGCCGACGGAACGGTCGAGATCGCCGCCATCGCCCGCGAGGCCGGCCACCGGACGAAGATCGCCGTGCACTCCCGGGTCTCGGGCGTCAACGCCAAGGGCGCCTGCATCGGTCCGATGGGGTCGCGCGTGCGCAACGTCATGTCGGAGCTGAGCGGCGAGAAGATCGACATCGTGGACTTCTCCGAGGACCCGGCCGAGCTCGTCGCGCACGCGCTCTCGCCGGCGCGGGTGACGTCGGTCGAGATCCTCGACGCGGCAGCCAAGGCCTGTCGTGTCGTCGTGCCCGACTTCCAGCTCTCGCTGGCGATCGGCAAGGAGGGCCAGAACGCCCGCCTCGCTGCCCGCCTCACCGGTTGGCGCATCGACATCCGCTCCGACGAGGAGACCGACTCGCAGTGACGCGCTGAACGGGACCGCACCACGTCCGGGGCGCCCACCTCCTTCGGGAGGCGGGCGCCCCGGCGGCGTTCCCGAGGGGATGGGCGGGGCCCACGCGGGGGTGGTGCAGACAACCCAGTTCGGTTTCGTGGGCCCGACGCGGTAATGTGGCTCCGGTGGCTCGTGCAGCGATCAACCCGTACGTGGGTCCAGTCAGGACATGCGTCGGGTGTCGTCAGCGGGCCGCCAAGAGTGAGTTGTTGCGTGTGGTGGTCGGTCCCGGGTCCGACGGTCGACCGGCTGTCGTCCCCGATCCTGCCTCCACCGCACCTGGCCGTGGGGCGCACCTGCACCCGACAGTCGAGTGCTACGAGCTCGCCGTGCGCCGTCGGGCGTTCTCCCGGGCCCTCAGGGTCAAGGAAGGACTCCCAGCAGTTCCGGTGGGGGAGCACCTCACCACTCGTGCAACCGATCAGTAATCAACCGACCAGAAACTGGAGCAGCAGCTCATGAGCACTCGATGAGTACTTTCCGATGAGCCAGCACCACCACTAAACGGTCCGGGATCACCCCATTGACAGGGGCTCGGGCCAGAAGGAGCAACGTTCTACGTGGCCAAGACCCGAGTCCACGAACTCGCCAAGGAGTTCGGAGTCGAGAGCAAGTTTGTTCTCGAGAAGTTGAAGGAGATGGGGGAGTTCGTCAAGTCGGCATCGTCGACCGTCGAGCCTCCCGTCGAGATGCGTTTCAAGAAGCAGTTCGGCGCCGAGCTGCGCGCCGCTGGCGCCGCATCGCCCGCCGAGGCGGAGCAGAAGCCGGCCGCCAAGCCGTCCGCCCCAGGCCCCAGGCCCTCGGCCCCCAAGGCTGCTGAGCCTGCGCCGGCCGAGCCGGCCGCAGCCCCCAAGGCTGCTGAGCCTGCCGCCCCGGCAGCTCCCGCTGCTGAGCCTGCCGCTCCCGCGGCTCCGGCCGCTGAGCCGTCCGCACCGTCCGCTCCGCGTCCGGGCCCCAAGCCCGCGCCGAAGCCCGCCGCCAAGCCGGCTGCCGCCCAGGCTCCTGCCGAGGCTCCCGCCGAGGCAGCACCTGCCGCACCGGCGAAGCCGTCCGCCCCGGCCCCGAAGCCGAGTGGTGGCGCGCCGCGTCCGGGTGCCCCGAAGGCTCCCGCCCCGCGTCCCGTCGGCAAGCCGGGCGCCCCGCGTCCCGGCAACAACCCGTTCGCCCCGAGCCAGGGCATGGGACGCCGTTCGTCGGCGCCCGCCCCGGGCGGCAGCGACGAGAACCGTCCTCCGCGTCCCCCGTCCTCGCGTGACGGTGGCGCACCCGCGCCGCGTCCCGGCGGTGGCGGCGGCATGCCTCGCCCCAACCCGGCGATGATGCCGAAGTCCCCGGCTGCGTTCGGTCGTGGCCCCAGTGGTGCCCCCGCTCGCGGTGGTGCCCCCGGTCGCGGCGGCGCTCCGGGCCGTCCCGGTCCCGGTGGTCGTCCCGGCGGTCCCGGTGCTGGCGCTGGTGCCGGTCGTCCCGGTGGCGGTCCCGGTGGATTCGGTGGTGGCCCCGGCCGCCCCGGTGGCGGCGGCAACCGTCCCGGCCAGCGCGGCCAGACCCAGGGTGCCTTCGGTCGCCCCGGTGGTCCGTCGCGTCGCGGTCGCAAGTCGAAGCGGGCGCGTCGTCAGGAGTTCGAGGCCATGCAGGCCCCGACCATCGGCGGCGTGCGTGTCCGCAAGGGTGACGGCGAGACCATCCGCCTGGCCCGCGGCGCCTCGCTGACGGACTTCGCGGAGAAGATCAACGTCGACGCCGCTGCCCTCGTGCAGATGCTCTTCTCGCTCGGCGAGATGGTGACCGCCACCCAGTCCGTGGGTGACGAGACCCTGGAGCTCCTCGGTGACGAGCTGAACTACAACGTCCAGGTCGTCTCGCCCCGAGGACGAGGACCGCGAGCTGCTCGAGTCGTTCGACCTCGAGTTCGGTGCCGACGAGGGCGACGAGAGCGACCTGGTCGTCCGTCCCCCGGTCGTCACGGTCATGGGTCACGTCGACCACGGAAAGACCAAGCTCCTCGACGCCCTGCGCAACGCCAACGTGGGCGCCAAGGAGGCCGGTGGCATCACGCAGCACATCGGTGCCTACCAGGTCGCCACCGAGGTCGACGGCACCGAGCGTCGCATCACCTTCATCGACACCCCGGGTCACGAGGCGTTCACCGCCATGCGTGCCCGTGGTGCCCAGGCCACCGACATCGCGATCCTCGTGGTGGCGGCGGACGACGGCGTCATGCCGCAGACGGTCGAGGCGCTCAACCACGCCAAGGCCGCCGGCGTGCCGATCGTGGTCGCGGTCAACAAGATCGACAAGCCGGACGCCGACCCGACCAAGGTCCGTGGCCAGCTGACCGAGTACGGCCTGATCCCTGAGGAGTACGGCGGCGACGCGATGTTCGTCGACGTCTCGGCCAAGTCCGAGCTCAACCTCGACAAGCTGCTCGAGGCCGTGATCCTGACCGCGGACGCCTCGCTCGACCTGCGGGCCAACCCGACGCAGGACGCGCAGGGTCTCGTCGTGGAGGCGCACCTCGACCGCGGTCGCGGCCCGGTCGCCACGATCCTCGTCCAGCGTGGAACGCTCCACGTCGGCGACTCGATCGTCGCGGGCCCGGCCCACGGCCGTGTCCGGGCGATGCTCGACGAGTTCGGCAACGAGCTCACCGAGGCCACCCCGTCGCGTCCGGCGATGGTTCTGGGTCTGAGCGCCGTCCCCGGTGCCGGTCAGAACTTCATCGTGGTCGAGGACGACCGGATGGCTCGCCAGATCGCCGAGAAGCGCGAGGCGCGCGAGCGTGCGGCCATGCAGGCCAAGCGTCGCGTCCGTCGCACCCTCGAGGACTTCATGGCCTCCATGGAGAAGGGCGAGAGCCAGGAGCTCAACCTCATCCTCAAGGGCGACGTGTCCGGTTCGGTCGAGGCCCTCGAGGACTCGCTGGCCCAGATCGACGTCGGCGACGAGGTCACCCTCCGGGTCATCGACCGCGGCGTCGGTGCGATCACCGAGACCAACGTCGACCTGGCTGCTGCCTCCGACGCGATCATCATCGGCTTCAACGTCCGCCCCCAGGGCAAGGCTGCCCAGATGGCCGACAAGGAAGGCGTGGAGATCCGGTACTACTCGGTCATCTACCAGGCGATCGAGGAGATCGAGGCTGCCCTCAAGGGCATGCTCAAGCCGGAGTACGAAGAGGTCACCCTGGGCCAGGCGGAGATCCGCGAGATCTTCCGCTCGTCCAAGACCGGCAACATCGCCGGTTGCATGGTCACCTCGGGCACGGTTCGCCGCAACGCCAAGGTCCGTGTGCTCCGCGACAACAACATCGTCGCGGACAACCTCGACCTGGCCTCGCTGCGCCGCGAGAAGGACGACGCTTCCGAGGTCCGCGAGGGCTTCGAGTGTGGTCTGGTGCTGAAGAACTTCCAGGACATCAAGATCGGCGATGTCGTGGAGTCCTTCGAGATGCGCGAGATCCCGCGCGCCTGACACACCCCCAGTGGAGTCGGCGCCCGCCTCACGGCTGGCGCCGACTCCCATTTCCACCGAGAGTAGGAACCATGAGCAGCCCCCGAGTGCGCAAGATCGCCGACCGGATCCACGTGGTCGTGGCCGAGATGCTCGAGCGCCGGATCAAGGACCCGCGCCTGGGCTTCGTCACCGTGACGGACGTCCGCGTGACGGGCGACTCCCAGCACGCCAGCATCTTCTACACCGTCCTCGGCGAGGAGGACTCGTTGGCGGACACCGCCGCCGCACTCGAGTCGGCCAAGGGCCTCATTCGCTCCGAGGTCGGCAAGCAGCTCCAGATGCGGACGGTCCCGACGTTGGAGTTCTTCCACGACGCCCTGCCCGAGACCGCACGCCAGCTCGACGAGGTCCTGGCCAAGGCGCGGCAGCAGGACGAGGCCGTGGCCGCCCAGCGCCTGAACGCCACGTACGCCTCCGAGGAGGACCCGTACAAGAAGCCGCGCGAGGTCGGCCAGGACGACGAGGCGGACGACGAGGAGTGAGCTCCTCGTCCCCGGTCTCCGGGCTCGTCGTCGTCGACAAGCCCGGGGGCATCACCTCCCACGGGGTGGTCTCCCGGGTGCGCCGTCTGGCGGGTACCCGCAAGGTCGGCCACGCCGGCACGCTCGACCCGATGGCCACCGGCGTCCTCGTCCTGGGGACCAACCGGGCCACGCGCCTGCTGGGGCACCTGATGCTCACGCGCAAGGCGTACGACGCCACCATCGTGCTCGGGGTCTCCACGACCACTGACGACGCCGAGGGAGAAGTCACCGCGACCCGGTCGGCGGCCCACGTCGACGAGGCCCAGGTGCGCGAGGCGCTGAAGGCCTTCGTCGGTGACATCGAGCAGGTGCCCACGGCCGTCTCGGCCATCAAGGTCGACGGCAAGAGGGCCTACGCGCGGGTCCGCGACGGTGAGGAGGTCGTGCTCAAGGCGCGCCCCGTCACCATCGACTCCATCGACGTGCACCGCGTGGAGACCGTCGGCGAGACGGTCGAGGTCGACGTCTCGGTCCGCTGCTCCAGCGGGACCTACATCCGTGCCATCGCCCGGGACCTCGGCGCCGCCCTGGACGTCGGGGGACACCTGGGCGCCCTGCGTCGCACCGCGGTGGGTGGCTTTGACCTCGCCCGCGCGCGGACGTTGGAGCAGCTCGAGGAGTCGTTCGAGGTGGTCCCGTTGGAGGACGCCGCCCGGGCCACCTTCCCCACGCTCGACCTGGACGCCGAGCAGGCCGCCGACGTGCGGTTCGGTCGCCGCCTCTCGGTCGAGGTGGAGGCGATCACGGCCGTCTTCTCACCCGAGGGCGAGTTCCTGGCTCTCTACGAGCCCGCCGGCGCGGTGGCCAAGCCGCTCGCCGTCTTCGTCCAGTGATGCCACACGCCACCGATTCCTCCGGCGACCCGGCGGTTGCCGACGAGGGGTCGCGCAGGCCTGAGGAAGGGGCCGAGGTGCACGAGCACGACCGGAAGTGGCACAGTTCTCGCGTGCATGTCTGGCGTCAGTTCAACGAGGTTCCCAGCGACCTGGGCCCCACCGTGGTGAGCATCGGCAACTTCGACGGTGTCCATCGCGGCCACCAGCACGTCCTGCGTCAGGCGCGTACAGCGGCCGACGAGCTCGGGCTGGAGAAGGTCGTCGTGGTGACCTTCGACCCCCACCCGATCGCCGTGCTGCGCCCCGAGCACGCTCCGCCCACCTTGACCTCCATCGACACCCGGGTGGCACTGCTGGCCGAGCAGGGCGTCGACGCGGTGCTCGTGGTGCCCTTCGACCGCGAGATCGCCGCCTGGAGCCCCGACGAGTTCGTCGAGCGTGTCCTGGTGAGCTCGCTCGCCGCCAAGGCGGTCGTGGTCGGTGCCAACTTCCGCTACGGCAGCCGCGCCGCCGGTGACGTCGCCACGCTGCGCGAGTCCGGCGTCGAGCACGGGTTCGGCGTGGACGGCGTCCCCCTCGACGGTGGACCGCAGGTGTGGTCGTCGACCTACGTCCGCCAGTGCCTCGCCACGGGCGACGTGGCCGGTGCCGCTGAGGCACTGGGGCGCGCTTTCACCGTGCGCGGTGAGGTGGTCCGCGGTGACCAGCGCGGACGTGAGCTGGGCTACCCGACGGCCAACGTGCCCACCCCGCACGCCGAGGCTGCTCCCGCCGACGGCGTCTACGCCGGTTGGCTGACCCGCCGCGACACCGGCGAGCGCTATCCCGCCGGCATCTCGGTGGGCACGAACCCCACGTTCTCCGGTGAGCGCGCGCGACGCGTGGAGTCGTACGTCCTCGACCGCGACGACCTCGAGCTGTACGGCGTGGAGGTGGAGGTCGCCTTCGTCGACCGGTTGCGCGGGATGGTCCGCTTCGACAGCGTCGAGACGTTGGTCGAGCAGATGCACGACGACGTGGAGCGGGCCCGCCAGCTGCTGGCCTGACGTTCACCCCGGTCCCCACACGACCGGCACCACACGAACGAGGGCCCCGCGACCATCACGGTAGCGGGGCCCTCGTCGTGCGTCGGGTCGTCAGGCGTCGAGGTCCTGGGCCAGCAGGTCGGCGATCTGGGCCACGGCGGCCTCGTCGCTGCCGGCGACCTCGACGCTGTCGCCGCACTTGGCGCCCAGCGTCATCAGCATCAGCGACGAGGAGGCGTCGACACCGTTGACGGTGACGTCCGAGCCGAGCGCCTCGGCCGCCTCGGCGACGATCGCGGCAGGACGGGCGTGGAGGCCGACGGAGGATCCGATGGTCACGTTCTGGGTGGGCATGCGAGCTCCTTGAGGTGGGCGGGTGGTGACGGGTGGGCAGGTGGTGAGGGGTGTCAGACGGTGGCGCTGGTGGCGGGGGCAGGGGCGGGGGTGCGACGCCAGCTCTTCGCGAGCACGACCAGGACGGCGGAGAGCAGCGTCCCGGCCACCAGTGCGATCAGGAAGCCGACGACGTTGTCGACCGCGAAGAGGACGAAGATGCCTCCGTGCGGCGCGCGCAGCTGGACGTCGAGGCCCATGGCCAGTGCGCCGGTCAAGGCACTGCCGGCCATGATCGGGGGGATCACGCGCAGCGGGTCGGCGGCGGCGAAGGGGATCGCGCCCTCGGTGATGAACGAGGCGCCCATCAACCACGCGGCCTTGCCGTTCTCGCGCTCGGCGGGGCTGAAGAGGGTTGGTCGCACCAGCGTGGCCAGAGCCAGCGCCAGCGGGGGCACCATGCCGCTCAGCATCACGGCGGCCATCACCTTGAGCTCGGGAGCCTCGGTGGCGGTCGCGGCGGCGCCGAGGCCCGCGGTGGCGAAGGCGTACGCGGTCTTGTTGAGCGGACCGCCCATGTCGAAGGCCATCATCAGCCCGAGCAGGGCACCGAGCAGGACGGCCGAGCCGCCCGACATGCTGTTGAGGCCGTCGGTGAGCGAGCTCATCAGCAGCGACAGCGGCCGACCGAGCAGCACGATCATCACGAAGCCGGAGATGAGCGTGGCGAGCAGCGGGATGACCAGCACCGGCATCAGGCCACGGGTCCAGACCGGGACCTTCCACGACGACACCCAGTGCGCTGCCACGCCAGCCAGGACTCCGCCGACGATGCCGCCGAGGAAGCCCGAGTTGGTGAAGCCGGCGACGGCACCCATCACGAAGCCGGGAGCGATGCCGGGGCGGTCCGCGATGGCGTACGCGATGTAGCCCGCCAGGGCCGGCACCAGGAAGTCGAACGCGGTCGACCCGAGCATGAACATCAACGCACCGAGGTAGGCCATCAGGCCGGAGTCGAACGGGACGTGCTCGAGCTCCAACGCGGCCGGGTCAGGCAGGTTGAAGAGGGTGTTGCCGGTGACGATGTCCGCCGCCGGGCCGGTGATCTCGTAACCGCCGAGCAGGAATCCGAGGGCGATGAGCAGGCCGCCCGCCGCGACGAACGGGATCATGTAGGAGACGCCGGTCATCAGGACCCGGCGGGTCCGGGCACCCCACGACTCGGAGTCGGTCGCGGTGTCCTCGGCGGCGGCGCTGCCCTCGACGCGGGGTGAGGAGTCGGGCGCTGCCGCGTAGGCGAGCGCCTCGGAGATCATCGCGTCGGCCTCGTCGATCGGCCGCTTCACGCCCGAGACGACGACCGGCTTGCCCGCGAAGCGTCCGCGGTCGCGCACGCCCACGTCGGCGGCGAAGATGACCGCGCCCGCAGCAGCGATCTGCTCGCGGCGCAGGGGAGTGGACCCTGCGGATCCCTGGGTCTCCACGGCGATCTCGACGCCCGCGCGGGCGGCGGCCGCCTCCAGCGCCTCGGCGGCCATGTACGTGTGCGCGATGCCGGTGGGACACGAGGTGACCGCGACCAGTGAGGGCTTTGCGGCGCTGGCCTCCGGCGCGGCGGGCAGCTGCAGCCGAACGGGGCGGCAGCCGGGGCCGTTGGGGCCGCCGCCGGGGCCGCCGGGGCTGTCGGGGCATCGCCCTGGGGCGTCGCCGGGCCGAGCCCGAGTGCTTCGCGGACGATGCCTTCGGCCTCGGTGGGGCTGGCAGCCTCCCGCAGGGAAGTGGTGAACTCGGGACGGACCAGCGACCGAGCGAGCTGGGTGAGCAGCTCCAGGTGGGTGGCGTCGCCGCCGGCGGGAGCGGCGATCAGGAAGGCCAGGTCGGCGGGGCCGTCCTTCGCGCCGAAGTCGACCCGCGGAGCGAGCCGGGCGAAGGCCAGCGTGGGCTCCGCGACGCCGGTGGTGCGGCAGTGGGGGATGGCGATGCCACCCGGCAGCCCGGTCGAGGAGGTTGCCTCGCGGGCCAACGCGTCCTCGACCAGCTGGTCGACGTCCGTCGCCCGGCCATTGTCGGCGACGACACCGGCGAGCGCCCGGATGACGTCGTGCTTGTCCTCACCCCAGTCGACGTCCAGTCGTACGAGGTCAGCAGTGATCAGCTCTGACATGTCATCCTCCGAGCACGGTGACGGTGACCAGGTCGGGGTTGACCTGGTCGGGGGTGGGAACGGTGGTGCCGGGCAGAGCGGCGGCGGCGCTGCCGTAGGCGACGGCCATGGCGAGCCGGCCGGGTGCGTCGAGGCCCCGCTGGTCGGCCAGCAGGTAGCCGAAGAGGGACGAGTCGCCCGCGCCGACCGTGCTGACGACCGTGGTCGGTGGGGGAGTGGCGTGCCACGATCCCTCGGCCGTGGCCAGGACTGCCCCGTTCGCGCCGAGCGAGGCGAGCACGGCGCCGGCTCCGCGGCGTACGAGGGCCTGGGCGGCGGCGGCGACGGCGAGGGGGTCGGCCTCCAGCGCCACCGGGTCGACGCCGGTCAGGGAGGCGAGCTCCTCGCCGTTGGGCTTCATGAGGTCGGGGGCGGCGACCGGGAGGGCGGCGGCCAGTGAGGCCAGCGCGGCGCCGCTCGTGTCGACGGCGACCTTGGTGGGGGTCGGGTGGAGGCGCTGGGCCGCGTCTGCGTAGAAGGTCGACTCGGCACCGGGCGGCAGGGATCCGGCCAGCACGGTCCAGGCGCTGTGCGGCGCCAGGTCGGTCACGGCCCGCGCCATCGCCTCCGTGTGCTCGGGGGTGACCCGGGCGCCGGGGGTGTTCACCTTGGTCGTGGTGCCGTCGGGCTCGGTGATCGTGATGTTGGTGCGGATCGGGCCGGCCGGGGGGACGGGGCGGCACTCGACGCCGCTGTGGCGCAGGCCGACGACGAAGGGATCCTCCTCGTGGGCCGGCAGGACGGCGACGGTGGAGAGGCCGGCCGCGAGGCAGGCACGGGAGATGTTGACGCCCTTGCCGCCGTGCTGGTCACCCGTGGAGGTGGCCTTCTGGACGCCTCCGCGACGCAGCGGGCCGCCGAGGGTGATCGTCCGGTCGATGCTCGGGTTCGGGGTGAGGGTCACGATCATGCGACCACCACCTCCACCCCGGCGCGCTCGAGTGCTGTGCGCTCGTGCCTGTCGATCCCGTCGTCGGTGACGAGGGCGGAGACCTGGTCGAGGGTGGCGAAGCGTTGGGCCATCTCCACTCCGATCTTGCTCGAGTCGGCCAGGACGACCACGCGCCGGGCCGAGGCCACGATGGCCCGCTTGGTGGCCGCCTCGTCGCGGTCCGGCGTGGTGAGCCCGTGGTCGACGCTGAGGCCGTTGGTGGCGACGAAGGCGACGTCGGCCCGCAGGTCGGCCAGGGCTGCCACCGTGTCGGCGCCGACGGCGGCGTGGGTGGTGGCGCGCACGCGTCCGGGGAGCAGGTACAGGTCGATGTGGGGCGACCCGGCCAGTCGAGCGGCCACCGGCACGGCGTGGGTCACGACGTGCAGGCGGTGGTCGCGGGGCAGCGCCGTGGCCAGCCGGGTGGTGGTGGTGCCGGCGTCGAGCACGACCACCGAGTCGGGCGGGGGCAGGAAGATCAGGGCGGCCTGCGCGATCGCGTCCTTGGCGGCGGTGTTGGCCCGTTCGCGCTCGCCGACGACCGACTCCATGATCCGCAGTGAGCTGGCCGGGACGGCGCCGCCGTGCACCCGCTTCACCAGCCCCATCCGCTCCAGCGTCGAGAGGTCGCGCCGCACGGTCTCGGTGGTGACGGCGTACTCCTGCGCGAGGTCGGCGACCGCCAGCCGCCCTGTGCGGCTGATCAGCTGTGCCATCGACTGCTGCCGTTCCTCGGCGTACACCGGACCTCCTGGTGGGACGACCCCAAATGTGGATCTGCGTATCTGTTGTTTTAGTCCCGAATGTGTTGAGAGTCAAGAGATTCGTGGCATACGGTGTGACCATGACCACTGAGACCCCCTCCGGATCCGACCCGGGCGCCCACTCGCTCTCCGGTACGCCGGTCGTCGCGGGGATCGCGGCCGGCCCTGCCGTGCACGTGACCACGGACGTGTCGCCCGAGGCCGTCGCCCGCTTCGGCGACGGTGGCTTCGCGACCGAGGACGAGGCGCTCGCCGCCTACGACGAGGCGGTTGCCTTCGTTGCCGAGACCTTCACCGAGAAGGCCGCGGTGGCGCACGGGCCGGCCGCCGAGGTGTTGACGGCGAGCGCCGGGCTGGTGCGCGACAAGGGCCTGCGCTCAGCGGTCGCCAAGGCGCTGGGGTCCGGCGGGGGACCCGTCGCCGCGGTGCATGCGGCGGTCGAGCAGTTCGTCACCGTCTTCACCACCATGGGTGGGCTGATGGCCGAGCGGGCCACCGACCTGCGCGACATCGAGCGACGGCTGGTGGCCCGGCTCGTGGGCGAGCCCGCGCCCGGGGTCCCGACACCCCTGGTGCCCTCGGTGCTCGTCGCCTCCGACCTCGCTCCCAGCGACACCTCGGGTCTCGACGCCGACCAGGTCGTCGCGCTGGTCACCGAGCGCGGCGGCCCGACCAGCCACACCGCGATCATCGCCCGTCAGCTCGGGATCCCGTGCGTGGTCGGGGTCCCTGGGGTCACCGACGTGGTGGAGGGGGAGTACGTCCTCGTCGATGGTGAGGCCGGCACGGTCGTCCGCGGCGCCGACCCGGACGAGGCCCGGGGCCTGGTCGAGGCCAGCCGCGCCGAGCGTGAGCTGCTCCAGGCCTGGGCCGGTCCTGCGGCGACCGCTGACGGCGTACGCCTGCAGCTGCTCGCCAACGTCGCCGACGGGCGGTCGTCGCAGCGGGCCAGCGACGAGCCGGTCGATGGGGTGGGTCTCTTCCGTACCGAGCTCTGCTTCCTCGACCGGGCCGAGGAGCCTGGCGTCGACGAGCAGGCCGACATCTACGCGCAGGTCCTGAACCCGTTCCGGGACCGCGGCCACGTCGTGGTCCGCACCCTGGACGCGGGTTCGGACAAGCCGATCGCCTTCGCCACCCACGAGGGGGAGGAGAACCCGGCCCTCGGCGTGCGGGGCCTGCGCCTCGCCTTCGGCAACCCGGGGCTGCTGGAGCGACAGCTCGACGCGATCGCCCTGGCGGCCGGGCGCACCGGCGCCGACGCCTGGGTGATGGCGCCGATGGTGGCCACGGTCGCGGAGGCCGAGCAGTTCGCCGCCGTGGTGCGCAGTCGTGGGCTCAAGCCCGGGGTCATGGTGGAGGTGCCCAGTGCCGCGTTGCTCGCCCACCAGATGCTCGAGGTCGTCGACTTCCTCTCGATCGGCACCAACGACCTGACCCAGTACACGATGGCCGCCGATCGGACGGCCGCCGACCTGGCCCACCTCACCGACCCCTGGCAGCCGGCCGTGCTCCAGCTCATCGCGATCACCGCCCATGCAGGCGCCGAGGTCGGCAAGCCGGTGGGCGTCTGCGGGGAGGCAGCCGCCGACCCGTTGCTCGCGACCGCTCTGGTCGGGATGGGGGTGACCTCGTTGTCGATGGCCGCCCGGGCCGTCCGCAGCGTCGGCTCCCAGCTGTCCCGTGTCACCATGGGCGCGTGCGAGGCGGCCGCCGAGGCGGCCCTCTCCGCGCGCGACCCCCGGGCCGCCCGCGAGGCCGTACGCCGCGCGCTCGTCTGAGTCACGCCGGCGCTGGCGGACCCTGCTTCGCTGCACCCGCGTGCACGTTTTGGGTCCCTCCGCGCCGGTGGGGTAACTTTGTCCGGTTGCCGTGAAACGGCCGCGGATCCACAGTGCCCCGGTGAACAGGCCCGGGCGCGCCGCGCAACGAACCGAAGGGAGCCCCGCATGTCGATCGGAACTGACGCGGAGACCAAGAAGAAGATCATCGCCGAGTACGCCACGACCGAGGGTGACACCGGTTCGCCCGAGGTGCAGATCGCTCTCCTGAGCCACCGCATCTCGCACCTGACCGAGCACCTCAAGCAGCACAAGCACGACCACCACAGCCGTCGTGGTCTGCTCCTGCTCGTCGGCCAGCGCCGTCGTCTGCTCAACTACCTGCAGAAGACCGAGATCGCGCGCTACCGCTCGATCGTCGAGCGCCTCGGCCTCCGACGCTGAACGATGCGAAAGGGCTCACCCCGCGCGGGGTGGGCCCTTTCGCACATTTCTCGGTAGGATTCGATCGGTGAGTCGCGACATCAGCTCGCGCCCCCCGTACAACTGAAAAGACAACCATCAGGAGCGACCCGCGAATCGGCCCGGTCCTCGGTAGTGGCTTGCAGGCGACACACGTCGGCTGCGGGTCTCGATCGAAGACCGGCCCACGTCCCCGTCGGGGACAGGTCATCGCCGGGGCTCCGCGTACAGAAAGGGACCACCCCACACAGTGGAACCCATCATCTCTGCCGTCGAGACCACTCTCGACAACGGAAAGTTCGGCAAGCGCACCGTCAAGTTCGAGACCGGCCTGCTGGCCCGTCAGGCCGCCGGTGCCGTCACGGCCTACCTGGACGACGAGACCATGCTTCTCTCGGCCACCACGGTCGGCAAGCAGCCGAAGGACCACTTCGACTTCTTCCCCCTCACGATCGACGTCGAGGAGCGCATGTACGCCGTGGGTCAGATCCCCGGCTCGTTCTTCCGTTCCGAGGGTCGCCCGGGCGAGGACGCCATCCTCACCTGCCGCCTCATCGACCGCCCGCTGCGCCCGACCTTCAAGAAGGGTCTGCGCAACGAGGTCCAGGTCGTCATCACCGTCATGTCGCTCGACCCCAACCAGCCCTACGACGTGCTGGCCATCAACGCTGCGTCGATGTCGACCCAGCTCTCCGGCCTGCCCTTCTCCGGTCCCGTCGGCGCCACCCGCGTGGCCCTGATCGACGGCCAGTGGGTGGCCTTCCCGACCCACGCCCAGCTCGAGGACGCCGTCTTCGACATGGTCGTCGCCGGTCGTGTCACCGACACCGGTGACGTCGCGATCATGATGGTCGAGGCCGAGGCGACCGAGCGCACCTTCGAGCTCGTCGGCAACGGCGCCACCGCGCCCACCGAGGCCGTCGTGGCCGGTGGCCTCGAGGCGTCCAAGCCCTTCATCAAGCAGCTCGTCGAGGCCCAGGTCGAGCTCGCCAAGACCGCCGCCAAGCCGGTCCAGGAGTTCCCGATCTTCCTCGACTACGAGGACGACGTCTACGCAGCCGTCGAGGCCGCCGTCTCCGACGCCACCGCCCAGGCGCTCACCATCGCCGGCAAGCAGGAGCGCGAGGAGCGCCTCGACGAGATCAAGGCCGAGCTGCTGGAGAAGGTCGCCGGTGACTTCGAGGGTCGCGAGAAGGAGATCGGCGCGGCCTTCCGCGCGCTGAACAAGGCTCTCGTGCGCCAGCGCGTCCTGCGCGACAAGGTCCGCATCGACGGCCGTGGCCTGGCGGACATCCGCCCGCTGCACTCCGAGGTCGGCGTCGTCCCGCGCGTGCACGGCTCGGCGCTCTTCGAGCGCGGCGAGACCCAGATCCTGGGTGTCACGACGCTCGACATGCTCAAGATGGAGCAGCAGCTCGACACGCTCTCCCCGGAGAAGCACCGTCGCTACATGCACAAGTACGTCTTCGCCCCGTTCTCCACGGGTGAGACGGGCCGCGTCGGCTCGCCGAAGCGTCGCGAGGTCGGTCACGGTGCGCTCGCGCGCCGCGCCATCCTGCCGGTGCTCCCGAGCCGCGAGGAGTTCCCCTACGCGATCCGCCAGATCTCGGAGTGCATGGGCTCCAACGGCTCCACCTCGATGGGTTCGGTCTGCGCCTCGACGCTGGCCCTGCTCGCCGCCGGTGTGCCGCTGAAGGCTCCCGTGGCCGGCATCGCCATGGGTCTCATCTCCGACGAGGTCGACGGCAAGACCGAGTACGTCGCGCTGACCGACATCCTCGGTGCCGAGGACGCCTACGGCGACATGGACTTCAAGGTCGCCGGCACCTCGGAGTTCATCACCGCGCTCCAGCTCGACACCAAGCTCGACGGCATCCCGGCCGAGGTCCTCGGCAAGGCGCTCAACCAGGCCAAGGACGCCCGCTCGGCGATCCTGGAGGTCATGGCGGAGGCCATCGACGGTCCTGACGAGATGTCGGAGTTCGCTCCGCGCATCATCACCGTGAAGGTGCCGGTCGACAAGATCGGCGAGGTCATCGGTCCCAAGGGCAAGATCATCAACCAGCTCCAGGACGACACCGGCGCCTCGATCTCCATCGAGGACGACGGCACCGTCTACATCGGCGCCACCAGCGGTTCGGCTGCCGAGGCTGCGAAGGCCGCGATCAACGCGATCGCGAACCCGACCATGCCGGAGATCGGTGAGCGCTACCTGGGCACGGTCGTCAAGACGACCAACTTCGGTGCCTTCGTCTCGCTCATGCCGGGCAAGGACGGCCTGCTGCACATCACGAAGCTGAAGGCCCTCAACGGCGGCAAGCGCATCGAGAACGTCGAGGACGTCGTCTCGGTCGGCCAGAAGATCCAGGTGGCGATCGCCGAGATCGACGACCGCGGCAAGCTCTCGCTGGTCCCCGTCGTCGAGGGTGACGACGCGGCTGCCGAGGACGCCGAGGGATCCGACTCCGAGTGACCCACGCGAACCACCGACCGACCGGCCAGCAGGATTCTGCTGGCCGGTCGGCCGTTTCCAGTGACGCCCAGCCCGCCCCTGCGCCCCAGCAGGCGGGCACCACCGAGACCCTGCAGACCGTGCGTGACGCCGACGGCCAGGTGACCTCGGTCGTACGCCGCACGCTGCTCCCCGGCGGGCTGCGGATCCTCAGCGAGCAGATGGCCGGGGTGCGTTCGGCCAGCGTGGGTGTGTGGATCGCGGTCGGCTCGCGCGATGAGGAAGGGGCGCTGCACGGCGCCTCCCACTTCCTCGAGCACCTGCTCTTCAAGGGCACCCGGGAGCGCTCCGCCATGGACATCTCCGTGGCCCTCGACGAGGTCGGCGGTGAGTTCAACGCCTTCACCGCCAAGGAGTACACCTGCTTCCATGCACGGGTCCTGGACACCGACATGGCGCTCGCCGTCGACGTCATCGGCGACATGGTGACCAACTCGGTGATCACCGACGAGGACGTCGAGGCCGAGCGTGAGGTGATCCTCGACGAGATCGCCATGCACGACGACGACCCGGACGACGTCGTGCACAACCTCTTCGCCCTCCAGGCGTGGGGGGACTCGCCGTTGGGCCGCCCGATCGCCGGCTCGGTGGAGTCCATCGAGTCGATGACGCGCGAGCAGATCCTCGACTTCTACGAGACCCACTACCGGCCGGCCACCATGGTGGTCACGGTGGCGGGCAACGTCGACCACGACGCCGTGGTCCGGGCGGCCGAGGCGGCGTTCAACCGCAACGGCTTCCTGGAGCGAACCGGCACGCCCGTCCTTCCGACGATCACCGACGCCGCCGACCCGGTCACCCCGGGCAGCCGTACGGTCACCCGGTCGCTGGAGCAGGTCAACCTGGTGCTGGGCGTGCGCGGACTGACGCGCAACGACCCGCGGCGCTTCGTGCTGGGGGTGCTCAACACCGCCCTCGGTGGTGGCACCTCCTCCCGGCTCTTCCAGGAGGTGCGGGAGAAGCGCGGGCTCGCCTACTCGGTCTACTCGTTCTCCTCCCACCACGACGTGGCCGGCCTGGTCGGTGTCGGGGTCGCCTGCCTGCCTGCCAAGGTCGAGGACACCCTGACCGTGGTCCGAGCTGAGCTCGCCCGGCTGGCGGCCGAGGGGATCACCCCCGAGGAGCTGGCCCGCGGCAAGGGGCAGCTGCGCGGTGGGCTGGTGCTGGGCCTCGAGGACAGCGCCGCTCGGATGTCACGCCTCGGCAAGGCCGAGCTGGTCTACGACCGCCTGATGAGCATCGACGAGGTGCTCGAGGCCATCGACGCCGTGACCCTCGAGCAGGTCAACGCACTGGCCGCCGAGCTCTTCGTCCAGCCGGAGGTCCTGGCCACCGTCGGTCCCTGAGGCGGACGCGCAACCGCAGACGCACAACGTTAGGAGGGCCCCGACACCGTGGTGGTGTCGGGGCCCTCGTACGTCAGAGGGCCAGCAGGGCCAGTCCGGCGCAGGCACAGGCCCACAGGACGCTCACGAAGGTCCCGATCAGGAAGCGTTCGGCGATGCCCGTGCGCTCTTCGTTGCGCAGCTCGGGATAGCGCCCCAGCCCTTTGAGAGCAAGCGTGAGCGCCAGGCCTTCGGGCCACCCGCTGAGCAGGGCCGCGAAGATCGCGACCCGTTCGAGGGCCCCGATCCAGGCGCCGCCACGCAGCACCTCGGCGGCCCGGCGGGTCGACCCGGCGGCCGGGGCGCCGGGCCCGTCAACGAGGCGGAAGGTGGCTGCGGTCACGGGTCCGCCACCGAAGACGGCGAGCAGGCCCAGGGCCGCGACGACGGAGAGGTCGGCGAACCCGGAGCCGAGGTCGGGGTCGGCGCCCTGCAGGACGACAGCGAGCACTGCCACGACGGCGACGAGGCCACCGGCCACGAGTCGACTCCCGTGCAGGCGCCAGCCGCAGGCCGCGAGGACGAGGGCGGCGGCGAGCAGGGCGCTGGTGGTGAGGGCAGCGGCGGTCGTCATGCGGTCTCCAGGGCGTGGGCGGTCAGGAAGGTGGCCAGGTCGGCGGCGCGTCCAGCCTCCACCACACCTGCCGCGGCGGCCCGCTGACTCACCGCCGACTGGCTGATGCCCAGGGTCGCGCCGACGTGCTCGTACGTCGTGCCTGCGGCCAGGAGGTCGACGACTTCCCAGCCTTTGGGGGAGCGGCGTTCCAGCACGCCTGCCCAGAGCCACAGGGCCGACTCGAGGTGGCGGCACCACGCGTTGTCGCCCTCGACCCGGAGGTGGTGCGGGGCCGTGCGGGCGGCCCCGACGGCGGCGCGTGCGGCGACGTACGCCTCGCCGCGCCCGGCGCGCGTCGAGTCCGGGAGAGGGGCCTCGATCCCGCCGATCCCGACACCGACGTGCCAGCGTCCGTCGCGGACGAGCCTCTCGATCGCCGCCGTCACGGAGGCGGGGGAGTCGAGGACGGCCTGCATCTCGTCTCCTGCGGTCCGCTCCCAGGGGCGCAGGACCTCCACGTCCGCCAGCAGCGCGAGGGCGGCCGGCACGGCGTCGTCGGAGCGACGGCTTCCGCGCTGGTCGACGGTCAGCACGACCGCTCGGAGCGAAGCAGGACTCATGCCGACCAGTATTAGGTCAAACCCTTATGGACGCAAGGCATAAGGGAAAAACCTTCAGCGGCGGGCGATCAGGCCGATCACGGCCGGGGCCTTGTTCTCCACGATCGAGACCCGGAAGCCGCCGTCCACCAACGACTTGGACGCCTTCTTCACGATGTTGGGCACGAGCTCGGGGCGGTTGGCCTCGTAGAAGAGGTAGACCGCTCCGCCGGGCACCACGCGCTCGTGCAGCAGCGCCACCTCGTCGGGACAGTCGCGCACCCAGAAGAGGTTGACGTTGAAGGCGAAGACCTTCGTCAGCCGCTTCACGGGCACGCGCAGCGTGGCGAGGTCGATCTGGCGCACCGTCAGCCGCCCGGCCTCCACGTGCTGGACGTTGCGTCGCTTCGTGCGGTCGACGCCCGACTCGGACCGGTCGATCGCGAACAGCTTGCCGCCCTGGAGGCGCGAGCAGATGAGCTCGGCGCCGGCGCCGTTGCCGCAGCCGATCTCGAGCACCTGGTCGGTGGGCTGCACGTCCATCACGTCCACCGCCCACTTGATCCTGGGCGGAATCGTCTGCAGAGCCATGGGGTACAGCCTGCCACTACTGCGGAACCTAGTCAGGCACCGCCACCCGATGGAAACGCCGAGGACGCTAAGTTGTGCCTCGTGAACACCGCGACCCACGCTGCCACCTCTGAGCTCCGAGTCGCCGTCCTGGGGGCGCGCGGCAAGGTCGGCAGGGAGATCTGCCGAGCCGTCGAGGACGCCGAGGGGATGACCCTCGTGGCCGAGGTCGACGCGGGCGACAGCATCGAGGTCCTCGTCGAGGCCGGGGCGCAGGCAGTCGTGGACTTCACCCACCCCGACGTCGTCATGGGCAACCTGGAGTACTGCATCGACCACGGCATCCACGCCGTCGTCGGCACCACCGGCTTCGACGACGACCGCCTCGCGCAGCTGCGTACGTGGTTGGAGGGGGCGCCGAGCACGGGCGTGCTCATCGCTCCCAACTTCTCCATCGGCGCCATCCTCATGATGCGTTTCGCCGCCCAGGCGGCGCCCTTCTTCGACTCCGTCGAGATCGTCGAGCTCCACCACCCGACCAAGGCCGACGCGCCCTCCGGCACGGCCCGGCGCACCGCCGAGCTGGTGGCCGAGGCACGCCGCGCCGCAGGCTCCGCAGCGATGCCCGACGCCACCAGCACCGCCCTCGCCGGTGCCCGCGGAGCCGACGTCGAGGGGATCCCGGTCCACTCGGTGCGCGTCCGCGGCCTGGTCGCACACCAGGAGGTCATCCTCGGAGAGCTGGGGGAGACCCTCACGATCCGTCACGACTCGCTCGACCGCGCCGGGTTCGGCCCGGGCGTGCTCGCTGGCCTGCGCGCCATCGAGGACCACCCCGGCCTCACCGTGGGCCTCGAGCACTTCCTCGACCTGCCACGCTGAGCCCGCCGGCGTACGCAGCTCAGAGCAGGCGGACGAGCGCGGCGGTGAGCGCCGCGCCGAAGACCACGACCAGGAACGGCGCGCGGAGCACGAGCGCCACCACGGCGAAGGCGAGCCCGGCCAGGCGTGCGTCCAGCGTGAGCGTGCTGCCCGAGGTGAAGACCTGGACCGCGATCAGGGAGGCCAGCAGCGCCACCGGGATCAGGTCGGCCACCCGACGGACGACCGGGTGGGCGAGCACGGCCGGGGGCAGTGACATGCCGGCGAGCTTGAGCAGGTAGCAGGAGACGCCCGCGACTGCCACGGCGACCCAAGTCATCGCACCGCTCCGGGGCCGTCCGGGGCAGCCGGTCGCAGCAGGCCGGCGAGCAGGGCGACGCCTCCGGCTGCGAGCACGGGGACCCCAGCTCCTGTGAAGGGGGCCAGTCCGAGTGCCACGACGGCGGCGAGCAGGCCGATCGCCTGGTTGCTGCGTGAGGCGAGGCGCGGCCACAGCAGGGCGAGGAACGCCGCCCCCACCGCCGCATCGAGCCCGTAGACCCGTGGGTCACCGATGTGGTCGCCCGCGACCGCGCCGACGAGCGTGGCCAGGTTCCACAGCAGGAAGATGGAGCCGCCGGTGTGCCAGAACCCCACGCGGGCCTGCTCGGGGGTGTCGCGGGTCACCGCCATGGCGGTCGACTCGTCGATGACGAGGTGGGCTGCCAGCCAACGGCGCTGCCCCTTCAGGCCCAGGGTCGGGGCGAGCTTGAGTCCGTAGAGGGTGTTGCGCGTGCCGAGGAGGGTCGCGGTCAGAGCCGCTGACCACGGACTCGCGCCTGCCGCCACGACGCCGACGAAGGCGAACTGCGAGGCGCCCGTGAACATCACCAGCGACAGTGCGCAGGTCTGCAGGACCGACAGGCCGGCCGCGACCGAGATGGCGCCGAACGAGACGCCGTACACGCCGGTGGCGATGCCGACCCCCCACGAGTCACGCACCAGGGCGCTGCGCCACGGAGGCCCACCGTCGGTGGTCGGGCTGGGCGTCGGCACGCGCAGACCCTAGCCCACGTCCTTCGCGGGCCAGGAGTCAGCGACGGCGCTGCGTACGCAGGAGCGCCGCGCGCTCACGACGGCTCTCGTGCACCGTCAACCACGCCAGGGCAGCACCGACCACGATGCCGAGGACCACGCCGGCGGAGGTGACGACCGGCACCTGGGGGTTGGCCCCCACCCACACGCCGACCACGACGCTGACGGCGAGCAGGGTGCCGGCAATGACGAGACGGTGGAACCGCGGCAGGGGTCCGAACATGACGGCCGCTCCTTCGACGCTGGCACGTCGACAGTGACGTGCACCACTCCATGGTGCCGCGCGCGGCCAGGAAATCAAGAGGCCGTGCCGCCGCGTGAGGCGGGGCGCCGTCAGCCGATGGCGGTGTGCAGCCGCACCTGTCGTACGCCCGTGGCGGCGTCCTCGTCGAGTGCGAGCTCGCGGTGCGCGCCGTCGGCGTCCCATCCTGCGTCGGTGAGGAAGGTGCGCAGCGCGTCGTCGCGGCTCCCCACCCACGTGACGGCGGTGGTGAACTGGTCCGCCACGAGTGTGTCGACGGCGGCCTGCAGCAGCCGGGATCCGTGCCCTGCGCCGCGTTCGCCCGGCTCCACCGTCAGGTCCGTCATCTCGCCGACCACCACCTGGTCGCAGTCCGGGTCGGTGGCGGGACCGGTCAGCACGAACCCGACCAGGCGGTCGCGCTCGAGTGCCACCAGCACGCGTCGCCGGGCGTCGCCGGGGGAGACAAGTGCCGTGCGCCAGACGGGCTCCAGCACCCGAGGGTCGTCCGGCAGGCGGTCGGCGGGAACGGTCCCGGCCCAGTCGGACTGCCAGGCCCGGACCTGCACGGCAGCGATGGCCGGGGCGTCGTCGGCCCAGGCCACGCGAACGCTGACATCGGCGGAGGGAGCACTCATGCCCTCATCCTGCCGGGTCAGGCCCTCCCGCGGGTCAGCGGTAGGTGTCGGGAAGCTGCTCGCCGATCTTGCGGGTCGGCTTGGGCAGGCGCATGAACTTCATCTGCATGGCGCGCATCACCGCGTAGTAGGTCGTGCCCTTCAGGGGCTCGCCCGGGAAGCGCTGCGTGAGCTCGCGGCGCAGACGCATCCGCAGCCACACCATGTCCATGACGATGAAGACCATGGCGCCCAGCAGGACGACCTCGCTGAGGTTCATCAGGTAGGCGTTGCCGGTCCATCCCAGGATCAGGCTGATGACCATGATCGGGATCAGCAGCTCGATGAAGGAGAAGCGCACGTCGACGTAGTCGCGGATGAAGCGACGCACGGGACCACGGTCGCGTGCCGGGAGGAAGCGCTCGTCACCGGTCTTGAGCGCTTCGCGGGTGCGCTGGGTCGACTCGGCGCGGGCCGCGCGCTGGGCTGCGGCCATCTCCTTGCGGGTGCGCGGGGTCTTCGCGCGGGCCCTGGCTGCGGCCTCGGCCTCCTTGCGGCTGGGCGTCGGACGTCCCTTGCCACCGGGCTTGGGGGGAGCGGTGGTCTCCGGGGCGGAGGGGGCGGGCTGGTTGCGACGGAACAACGCGGACGACCTTCGTGACGACGTGGCGGGGACCCGCTGGCTCGGGCACTGCGATTCTACCGGGACGTGGGGGGGAGGACGTGCCTTGGTGAATGTCCTAGGGTTGGGACACCGTCGAAGCTCGCAGGACACCGACCCGCACGAGGAGGGGCACGCCCCCATGAGTCTCATGAAGCGCATCAGCCTGATCTTCCGTTCCAAGGCCAACCGAGCCCTGGACCGGGCCGAGGACCCCCGCGAGACCTTGGACTACAGCTACCAGCGTCAGCTCGAGCTGCTCAACAAGGTGCGGCGCGGCGTGGCCGACGTGGCCACGAGCCGCAAGCGGGTCGAGCTGCAGCTCAACCAGCTCGAGCAGCAGCAGGCCAAGCTGTCCGGCCAGGCGCAGAAGGCCATCGACATGGGCCGCGAGGACCTCGCCCGTGAGGCGCTGACCCGCAAGTCCGGCCTCTCCGCGCAGATCAACGACCTCACGGCGCAGCACGCCCAGCTCCAGGGTGAGGAGGAGAAGCTCGTCCTGGCGCAGCAGCGTCTGCAGGCGAAGGTCGAGGCCTTCCGCACCCGCAAGGAGACCATCAAGGCGAACTACTCCGCCGCCGAGGCCCAGACGCGCATCGGCGAGGCGATGTCCGGCATCGGCGAGGAGATGGGTGACGTGGGCATGGCCATCCAGCGCGCCGAGGACAAGACCGCCAACATGCAGGCGCGGGCGGGTGCCATCGACGACCTCCTGGCATCTGGCGCCCTCGACGACGTGACCGCGATCGGCGGAGGCGACGACATCACCCGCGAGCTCGACGCGATGAGCTCCGCCTCCGACGTCGAGGCAGAGCTCGCCGCGTTGAAGTCGGGCAAGTCCGGGACGCAGGCCATCGAGGCCCCGGAGGGCACCGACGTGCTCTCCACCGACGAGGCCCGTGAGCGCACGGAGGGGAACGCCTGATGATCATCCGTATCCTGGGCGAAGGTCAGTACGACGTCCCCGAGGCAGCGGTCGCCGAGCTCAACGCCCTCGACGCGGTCGTGGACAGTGCCGTCCGGGCGGGCAACGAAGCGGCCTTCGCCGACGCCTTGCGAGAGCTGCTGGCGGGCGTACGCCGCGTCGGCACGCTGCACGCGGTCGACAGCCTCGACGCCTCCGACCTGATCCTTCCCATGGAGGACGCCACGCTGCTGGAGGTCCAGGACCTGCTGGCCGACGACGGCCTCATCCCGGGCTGACCATGGCGCACTCCCGTTTCATCAAGGACACCGGGCTGACGGTCCGTATGACGTTGGTGCTCTTCCTGCTGGGCGCGCTCTTCGTCACGCTGGTGGGGGTGCTGATGGCGCTGTTCCCCAACTACGCGATCGTCATCGCCGTCATCGGCATCGGCATCGCCTTCTACCAGTGGTGGACCTCCGACAAGGTGGCGATGAGGGCGATGCGCGCCCGTGAGGTGAGCCCTGCTGAGGCGCCCGAGCTGCACGCCATGATCGACCGCCTCTGCGCGGTCGCCGACATGCCCAAGCCCCGCGTCGGCATTGCCGACATGGCGATCCCCAACGCCTTCGCGACGGGGCGTTCCCCGGACCGCTCCGTCGTCTGCGTCACCACCGGGATCCTCGGCATGCTCACCGCCGAGGAGCTCGAGGGCGTGCTCGCCCACGAGCTGGCCCACGTCGCCCACCGTGACGTGCTGGTGATGACGTTGGCCGCCTCCGCCGGCATCCTGGCTGGTCTGCTGACGCGCGGTGCCCAGTACGGCGGCCTGGCTCGGGGGCGCAGCAACAACAACAACGGCGGTGCTGCTGCAGCCTTCGTCCTCACGCTGGTGGTCAGCCTGGTCGTCTACGCGATCAGCTTCCTCCTCATCCGGCTGCTGTCGCGCTACCGCGAGCTCTCCGCCGACCGGGCCGGCGCCTACCTGACCATGAAGCCGGGAGCCCTGGGATCGGCGCTCCAGAAGATCAGCGGCGGCATGGCAGCCATCCCGGACCGTGACCTGCGCAGCGCGCAGGCCATGAACGCGTTCTTCATCACCCCGGCGGCCAAGGGCTCGGGGATGGCTGGCCTCGCGAGCACCCACCCGCCCCTGGAGCAGCGGCTGGCCCAGCTCGCGCGTATCCAGACCGAGCTCGGACGGACGGCCGGCTGACCGTGGGCTTCTTCGACGCGATCATGGGGCGCTCGCGTCCTGCCCCGCCGCGCCTCGACGCCCTCTTCAGCATTCCCAGCGCCGCGCTGACGTTGGAGTCGTCGCTGGGTCTGCGTCCGACCGGCCTCGGGTCGGTCTGCTACCGCGCAGCTGACGGGGCCGCCTTCGCCGAGATCTCCCAGGAGATCGACACGCTCATCGAGTCGGGTGCGGACGCCCCCGACGTCTCGACCAGCGTGGACGGCTACGGCTACACGTGGCTGACCGTTCGGGGCGAGGCGTCCGACCTCTCCTCCCTCTGCACCAACCTCCACGTCGTCAACAGCACGCTGGAGGCCCAGGGGTTCGGGTACGGCCTGCTCTGCACGATGGTGCCCTTCGAGGGGCACGACGGTCGCCGAGTGGGACTGGTCTACCTCTACAAGCAGGGCACCTTCTACCCGTTCGCGCCCATGCGCGGGGAGCAGAAGCGTGACAACGTGCTCGAGCTCCAGGTGCGTGACCAGTTGGTGGGCGAGCTCAGCATGGAGAAAGATCTGCAGCGCTGGCTCGCGCTGTGGAATGCTCCCGGACTGTGAGCGAGCACACCTCAGGCGACCCCTCCGTGTCCGACGCCGCGGCTCTTCTCGAGCGCTACGGGATCGTGCCCGGCGTCCCCTCCGGGCCACTGGTGGCGCAGTGCCGCCTGGCCCGGGTGGCCACCGGTGCCGCCGCTGTCGCGGTGCACCTGGACGGTCTCGCTGAACCGGTCGCCTCCGACGGCGACCCGGCACAGGCGCCTGCGGTGGCCTCCGCCGGCCTGCTCGACGAGGACGGCGGTGTGCTCGGCCGCCTCGTCGCGTACGCCGACCGGCCGGTCGACGCCGGCCTGCTGGAGGTGGCCGCCGGGGGTGTCGCCGCTCTGCTGGAGGCGGAGGTCGCCCGAGACCGGATCTTCGACCTGGAGGAGGCGGTGGCACGCTCCGACGACCAGCTGGCCCAGGCGTCAGGTCAGATCGTGCACGACCTCAACAATCCGCTGGCAGCGATCGCCATGTGCCTGGAGATCGCGCGGGAGCAGGTGCCCGACGGCGACCTGCTCGCGTCGCTGCTCGACCGCGCCGCGGGCAGCGCTGCCCGGATGAAGCGGATGACCGTGGCGCTCAATGACTACGGGCAACGCATCACCCAGGGCTCCACCGACCTGGCCGTCGAGGTCCCTGCGCTGCTGAGGGAGTTCGAGCCGCTGCTCGACGAGGTCGTCGAGGTGGTGGAACCCTTGCCGGTCGTGGCGATGTCGCCCGGCGACGTACGCACCGTGCTCACCGCCCTGTGGGAGAACGCCACCAAGTTCCGCGACGACGAGGTCGACCTCGAGGTCGTCGTCGACGCCGAGCAGGTGGGCGAGGCCTGGCGCGTCCGGGTCACGGACAACGGGCGCGGCATCGGCCAGGCGGAGCTCGAACGGATCTTCGCCCCCACCGTGCGGCTCGACAAGCGCATCCCCGGCATGGGCCTGGGGCTGGCCACCGTGCGCCGCATCGTCGCCGCTGCCGGTGGCCGGGTCGGCGCTGAGCAGGCGCACGGGGGTGGCACGCGGATCTGGTTCGAGGTGCCGGCTGCGGGTCCGTCAGGGCACGCAGGGGCCGGGCGGCAGGTCAGCCCCGACTAGGATCTCGGGCATGACGACGATCGACCTGCCGCTGCTGCCCCTGGGCAAGGGCCGTGACCTCGACTCCGAGCGTGGGGTGGAGTGCCCCGGGGACCTGCCCGCTGCCTCCGACCCGGACCTGGTGGCGCGGGCGCTGGCGGCCAAGGAGGCGCTGGGTGAGCGGCTCTTCGTCCTGGGGCACCACTACCAGCGTGACGAGGTCATCCAGTTCGCCGACGTCACCGGAGACTCCTTCAAGCTCGCCCGTGAGGCGGCTGCCCGTCCGGCCGCCGAGTTCATCGTCTTCTGCGGCGTCCACTTCATGGCGGAGTCGGCTGACATCCTGACGGCCGACACGCAGAAGGTCGTCCTGCCCGACCTGGCCGCCGGTTGCTCGATGGCCGACATGGCCCGTCTGGGTCAGGTCGAGGACGCCTGGGACGCGCTCGCCGAGGCCGGCATCCAGGACGCCGTCGTCCCGATCACCTACATGAACTCGTCGGCCGACATCAAGGCCTTCTGCGGTCGCAACGGCGGCGCGGTCTGCACCTCGTCCAACGCCGAGGTCGCCCTGGAGTGGGCCTTCGCCCAGAAGCCCGAGGTCGAGGGCGGTGCGAAGGTCTTCTTCTTCCCCGACCAGCACCTCGGACGCAACACCGCCGTCCTGCAGATGGGCTACTCCCTCGAGGACTGCGTGGTCTGGAACCCGCACCTGCCCAACGGAGGCCTCACGGTGCAGCAGCTGCGTGACGCCAAGATGATCCTCTGGCGCGGGCACTGCTCCGTCCACGGCCGTTTCCGTCCCGAGGTCATCGACGAGCTGCGCGCTGCGCACCCCGGCCTCAACGTCATCGTCCACCCGGAGTGCACCCACGAGGTGGTCACCAAGGCCGACCTCGTCGGATCGACCGAGTTCATCATCAAGACCATCGAAGCGGCCGCCCCCGGGACCACGTGGGCGATCGGCACCGAGCTCAACCTGGTCAAGCGTCTGGCCGATGCCCACCCCGACAAGAACATCGTCTTCCTCGACCGCAACGTCTGCTACTGCTCGACGATGAACCGGATCGACCTCCCGCACCTCGTCTGGGCGCTGGAGAACCTCGTGGCCGGCAACGTCGTCAACCAGATCTCCGTGGACCCCGCCACCGAGGAGTGGGCCCAGGTCGCGCTCCAGCGCATGCTCGACCTGCCGGGGCGCACGGCCAAGGACTGACCCCGGCGCTGCGTCACAGCCCCTGCGCGGTCACGACGCTGCCCGTGACGACGCTGCCCGTCACAACAACGCGCGGTGGTGCAGGTAGGGCGACGGGGGCTTCATCCCGGCCAGGCACAGGTAGCCCTGGGCCCGTAGGGAGAGACCGGCCGCCATCCCCACGTCGATCGCCCACTGGTTGGCCGCGGTCACGTGCGCCTGGCGTACGTCGGCCCCCACCGCGCCGCTGAGGGCGTCGGTGAGCAGGTCCGTGGCCGTACGCCGGTCACTGGCCGCGAGCAGCTCCACGGTCGAGTCCGGGGCCAGGTAGGCGTACCCACGCCGGTGGGGCCGGTCGATGACGCGCAGCGGGTGCAACGCCGAGAGGAGGGTGTGGTCCTCCCCGCGCCCCGCACCGCGCAGGCCCCGGTCGAGGGAGTCCATCCACTCGTGGTCGCTCGGACGTCCGTCGCGCACGTGGAGCGGCAGCTCCATGGCGGTGGCGCCGACCGTGCCCTCCAGGACCATCGTCGGGTGCAGGTCGAGCCCTGCCGACCGGTAGCGGCGCAACGCCTTGGGATCGGTGGTGGCACCGACCATGCGGCGCAGGGCCCCGCGGCCGTGGTGGGCCGCGGCGTCGAGCAGCGCGCGCCCGATGCCGCGCGCCTGCCAGGACGGGTGCACGGCGTACGTCGCCAGGATCCACAGGCCCTCGCGTCGCAACGAGGTGGCGAAGCCGACCATCGTGCCGTCGGCGTCTGCCACCCAGCAGCCGGCGCCGTCACGGCTGACCAGGTGGGCGGTGCGCACCTGCCAGGCGGCGGCGCGTTCGGGTGGCCGGGTGAGGTCGCTGTTTCCCTCGAGCACCGCGAAGGCGAGGGCGGAGAGGCGCTCGGCCTCGGCGACGTCGTCCACCCTCATCGGGCGCAGGATCACCGCGCCTGAGCGTCCCACGGCTGTCGGATCCATGGCGTCACCCTAGGTGAGGGTCTGCCGTCGTCCTGCCGAGTCCTGCTGCCGTGCCTGCTCGCGCCCGACGCCGGGCGCTCCACCGGCACACGGCAGGATGTGCGCCATGCGCGTCCTCCTCGCCCCCGACAAGTTCGCCGGCACCCTCACCGCGGTCGAGGCAGCCGAGGCCATGGCGACGGGGTGGCGACGCCACGACCCGCGGGTGGAGTTCGACCTCGCGCCCATGGCTGACGGCGGCCCCGGCTTCGTCGACGTCCTGCACACCTCGTTGGGGGGCGAGGTCGTGGAGACGATGGTCTCCGGCCCGCACGGCCGCCCGACGCCCGGGCGTGTGCTGGTGGTCTCCGACGTCGCGTACGTCGAGTCGGCGCAGGCCTGCGGGCTGCACCTGTCGGGGGAGGGGGAGCCTCGGAGCGCCACGACGTACGGGGTGGGGGAGCTGGTCCGGGTTGCCCTCGCCGCCGGCGTGCGCCGCATCGTCCTCGGCGCCGGCGGCTCTGGCACGACTGACGGGGGAGCGGGCCTGCTGGCTGCCCTCGGTGCCACGGCCGACGTCCCGCTCGAACGTGGCCCGGCAGGACTCGAGGGAGTCAGTCGCGTGGACCTCGCGCCGGCTCGTACGGCGCTCGGTGACGTGGAGCTCGTGCTGGCCAGCGACGTCGACAACCCCCTCACCGGTCTCTTCGGTGCCGCCAAGGTCTACGGTCCCCAGAAGGGCCTGGGCGAGGAAGAGCTGCCTGAGGTCGACCGGCTCCTCGAGGCGTTCGCGGTGGCCTGTGACCGCCGTACGTCACTCGAGAAGGGTGCAGGCGCCGCGGGCGGACTGGGTTTCGCCGCCCTGCTCCTGGGGGCGCAGCGCCGTCCGGGACTGGACGTCGTCGCCGAGGCCGTGAGCCTGGCGGAGCGTCTGCGTGCCGCCGACCTGGTGGTCACCGGCGAGGGCGCCTTCGACTTCTCCAGCCGTTCGGGCAAGGTCCCCTACGGCGTCGCCCAGTGGGCAGGGGAGGCGTTGCGCCCCTGCATCACCCTGGCCGGGCAGGTGCTCGTGGGTGCACGGGAGATGCGGGCCCTGGGGATGGATGCCGCCTACTCGATGGTCGAGATGGTGGGGGAGGAGCGTTCGTTCGCCGATCCGGCCGGTGCGCTGGCGGACCTCGCCGAGCGGGTCGCCCGTAGTTGGACGGTCGGGGAATAACCCTCGGTGTGAGACGATTGAGGTCGGTAACAACCACGAGCCACCCATGGGAGTTCAGATGACCGACCAGGTCGAGACCACCGAAGAGCGCCGCACCGACCAGATCAACCTGAGCGGGGTCGCTGCTGCCAAGGTGAAGAGCCTCCTGGAGCAGGAAGGTCGCGATGACCTCGCGCTCCGCATCTCGGTGCAGCCGGGTGGCTGCTCGGGCCTGCGTTACCAGCTGTTCTTCGACGAGCGCACCCTTGACGGTGACGTCGTCACCGACTTCGACGGCGTGAGCGTCGTCGTCGACCGCATGAGCGTCCCCTACCTGAACGGTGCGCAGATCGACTTCGTCGACTCCATCGAGAAGCAGGGCTTCACCATCGACAACCCCAACGCCACCGGCTCCTGCGCCTGCGGCGACTCGTTCCACTGAGCCTGCGGCGACCCCGGCCGGCGTGAGCCCGGCGGCGAGGTCCGCGCCGGGCCCCCGGAACAAGGAAGAAGCCCCCACCTGAGCAATGGGGGCTTCTCCATGTCCGCACGGTGGCGGACGGGCCGGTGTCAGTCCATGTGCAGGTGCAGAGCGTTGGCGATCCGGGCGGCTGCCGCGCTCACCCGGATCTCGTTCTTCACCACCTCGCGGGGGTAGTCCTCGAAGCGGATGCTCGGCGCCTCCTGGCTGACGGCCTTGACCACGCGCTCCAAGCGGAGGGAGGACACGACCTCGCGGCAGTCGGCGACCAGTTCAGGAGTGGCCGACAACTCGTCGTGGGTCAGGTGTGAGCTTGCAGTGCTGATGGTCATGTCAAGGACCGTAGGCGTTACCGATTGGTACCGAAAGCGGTACTCGCAGGTAGTGTGTCGGAACATGTCGCTGCTCATCGCCGGGTCCATCGCCACTGACCACCTGATGTCCTTCGGCGGTCGTTTTGCCGACTCGCTCGTGGTGGACCAGCTGGACAAGCTGTCCGTCTCGTTCCTCGTCGACGACCTCGAGGTCAGGCGTGGGGGCTGCGCCGCCAACATCTGCTTCGGCCTCGGCAGCCTGGGGCTCAACCCGGTGCTGGTGGGCGCCGTGGGCGAGGACTTCGCCGACTACCGTGCCTGGCTGGAGCGCCACAACGTGGACTGCGACTCCATCCACGTCTCCGAGACCCGGCACACGGCCCGTTTCGTGTGCACCAACGACACCTCGATGGCACAGATCGCCTCGTTCTACCCGGGCGCCATGAGTGAGTCCCGCGAGATCGAGCTCAAGCCGATCGTCGACCGCGTCGGCGGCCCCGACTTCGTGCTCGTCGGTCCGGACGACCCCGAGGGCATGCTCCGCCACACCGAGGAGTGTCGCCAGCGCGGCTACCGCTTCGTGGCCGACCCCTCCCAGCAGCTCGCCTTCGGCGACGGCGACCTGATCCGTCAGCTGGTTGACGGGGCCGACATCCTCTTCTCCAACGAGTACGAAGCCTCCCTGATCACCCAGAAGACCGGGTGGAGCGACCAGGACGTCCTCGACCGGGTCGGCACCTGGGTCATCACCCTGGGGGCAGCCGGCGTGAAGGTCGTCGCCAACGGTGCCGAGACCATCGAGGTCGCGGCCCTGTCGGAGGTGGTGGCCGTCGAGCCCACCGGCGTGGGGGACGCCTTCCGTGCCGGCTTCCTCGCAGCGCTGGCCTGGGGCCTGGAGCACCGCCACGCTGCAGAGCTCGGGTGCCTGCTCGCCGCCCACGTCGTGGAGCAGGTCGGCACCCAGGAGTACACGCTCAACCGGGAGAAGTTCCTGGCGCGGTGCGAGACGGCGTACGGCCCGGAGTCGGCGGCCGTCCTCGCGCCGCACCTGCACACCCTGCGCTGACGGGCTCGGTCGCGGCGTCCTGCCCCGATCTGCTCTTTCGCGAGGCCAGGGGCGGCGTCAGGAGAGACGGCGTACGAGGTGGCGCGGCGCCCCGTCGTCAGCCGCGTCCTCGCCGACGTACTCCTGCCCGCGCATCCGGCACCAGGCCGGGACGTCGGTGCGTGCGGCGACGTCGTGCGTCACGACGCCCACCACTTCTCCCAGCGGGACCCGGTCGAAGGCTTTCGCCAGCTCGATCACGGGCAGGGGGCAGAGCATGGCCCGACAGTCGAGCTCGAGGTCCGGGGTCACCAGCCGATCCTCTCGCGCAACGAGGTGACGACGCCGGGAAGCGCCGCCAGGAAGGCGTCGACGTCCGCCTCGGTCGTGGTGCGCTGCAGGGACAGCCGTACGTTGCCGTGCGTGAGCGCGCCCATCGCCGCGAGGACGTGCGACGGGGTCAGCGTCGACGACGTGCAGGCTGACCCGCTGGCGACGCCGAAGCCGAGCCGGTCGAGCTCGGTCACCAGCGCCTCGCCGTCCAGGTAGAGGCACGAGAAGGTCACCAGGTGGGGGAGTCGTCGTTCGGCGTCGCCCACCACCTCCACGTCCGGCAGCGTCGCGACCTCGCGCCGGATCCGGTCGACGAGGGCGTGCTGACGACGAGCGAGCTCCTCGGCCTCGTCGCCCACGGCCTGGAGGGCCGCAGCGGCGGCCAGCGCGGCGGGGACGTTCTCGAAGCCGGTGGCGCGCTCGTCGCCGCGGTCGTCGCCCGGGAAGGGCTGGCGCCAGCGGACGCCCTTGCGCACGAGCAGGAGGCCGACGCCCGCCGGGCCTCCCCACTTGTGGGCGGAGGCGGCGGCGGCGCTCCAGCCCGGGGGGAGGGGGAGACGTCCGGCGCTGGCGCAGGCGTCCATGAAGAGCGGTACGTCGCCGGCAGCGCGGGCGATCGCTGCGACGTCGTGGAGGGTGCCGACCTCGTGGTTGGCACTCTGCACGGCCAGCACCGAGACCGAGCCCTCCGCCGTTGCGACTGCCCGGGCCGCGGCTTCCGGCAGCACCTCGCCGGTGGGCGTCACGGGCACCTCGACGACCGTCTCCCCGGTCCACCTGGCGGCGTGCAGCACGGAGGAGTGCTCCACCGCGGACACGACGACGGTGCGCCCCGCGCGTGACCGGGCGCCATGGAGGCCCAGGAGCCCTCGGTGGACGGCGTCGGTGCCCGACGGCGTGAAGGTGACCTCGTCGGGGCGTACGGCCAGCTGGTCCGCGACCACCTCGCGCGCGTTGTCGAGGAGCAGTCGCGCGCGACGGCCCTCGTGGTGCAGCCGACGCGGGTCGGCCCACCCGGCGTCGAGAGCGGCAAGGAGGACCTCACGGGCCCGCGGGTGGAGGGCCTCGGAGGAGGCGGCGTCGAGCGGGCGTCGCGCGTCCGGAGGGTGCGGTGTCACGCCCCAGAACCTAGCCCGTGGAGCCGTGGAGCCGCCCTCTGGACTCGGACAGCGACCCAGAACAGGGCGCCCGGTTCGACCCTCCCTGCACCATCGGGAGCCGTTCGGATACTGTTGTGGCCTATACGTGACTGCCCAAGAGAGAGAGGCTCGTTCGTGGGTCTGCAACTCCCCTCGCGCGCAGCGGCACACCTGAAGAAGGGTGTGCGAGGCGCTGTGCTGGGTCTCGGCCTGCTCGCCCTCGGTGCGTGCTCTGCTGAGGACAAAGATCAGCTCGGACGACTTGCCATGCCGGCACCGGCATCGGACAGGGCGCCCGCCATCTTCGAACTGTGGAAGGGGGCCTGGATCGCCGCCGCGGCTGTTGGCGTGCTCACCTGGGGCCTCATGTTCTACGCCGCGTGGCGATACCGCCGTCGCAGCACGAACCTTGTCCCGGTCCAGACGCGCTACAACCTGCCGCTCGAGATCTTCTACACGATCGCTCCCATCCTGATGGTGATCGTCTTCTTCTTCCACACGGTCAACACGCAGAACACCGTGCTGGAGACGAAGGACGACCCTGACCTGGTGATCGACGTGGTCGGCCAGCAGTGGTCCTGGACGTTCAACTACTCGGAGCAGGGCGAGGGCGGCACCACGCCGTACGTCGTCGGCACGACGAACGAGCTGCCCAAGCTGGTCCTCCCGGTCGACCGCACGGTGGAGTTCCGACTCCACTCGCCGGACGTCATCCACTCCTTCCAGGTCGACGCGTTCCTCATGAAGATGGACGTGATCCCCGGCCGTGTGAACGAGTTCCAGGTGACGCCGACCAAGATCGGTGACTTCCGCGGCAAGTGCTTCGAGCTCTGCGGCGTGTACCACTCGCGCATGCTCTTCGACGTCGAGGTGGTCTCGGGTGCTGACTACGACGCCTACCTGGCGGAGCTCCAGCAGGACCCCGACAACGTCGCCAAGGCTCCGGTTCTCGGTGGCTCGAACGTCAACACGCAGCCGGGTCTCGACCCCTTCACTCCCGAAGGAGAAAACCAGTGAGCGCCACGGTGACCACCGACCGGGGCGCGCAGCCCCTCGGTGACCAGACGGTGACCCCCAACCCGGGCGCCAAGCCGCTCGGCGAGCAGGTGGTACGCCTGCTCACCACCACTGACCACAAGCTCATCGGCAAGATGTACCTGGTCACGTCGTTCGTCTGGTTCATCCTGGGCGGCCTGATGGCCATGCTGATCCGTGCGGAGCTCGCGTTCCCCGGTCAGCAGGTCGTCAACGACGAGCTCTACAACCAGCTCTTCACGATGCACGGCACGATCATGCTGCTGCTCTTCGCGACGCCGCTGTTCTTCGGGTTCGCCAACGTGATCATGCCGGTGCAGATCGGTGCGCCCGACGTGGCGTTCCCGCGACTGAACATGTTCAGCTACTGGCTGTACCTCTTCGGCGGCCTGATCGCCGCTTCCGGCTTCCTCACCCCCACGGGTGCGGCCGACTTCGGTTGGTTCGCCTACACCCCGCTCTCCGACGCGATCCGTTCGCCCGGAGTGGGTGGAGACCTGTGGATCATGGGTCTGTGGATGGCCGGTCTGGGAACGATCCTCGGTGCGGTCAACTTCATCACCACGATCATCTGCCTGCGTGCCCCCGGCATGACGATGTTCCGGATGTCGATCTTCACCTGGAACACGCTCATCACGTCGATCCTGGTGCTGCTTGCCTTCCCGATCCTGGCTGGCGCGCTGCTCTCGCTCGAGGCCGACCGCCTGCTGGGCGCCCACATCTTCGACCCGTCGCACGGCGGACCGATCCTGTGGCAGCACCTGTTCTGGTTCTTCGGGCACCCAGAGGTGTACATCATCGCGCTGCCGTTCTTCGGCATCGTGTCGGAGATCCTGCCGGTCTTCTCGCGCAAGCCGATCTTCGGCTACGTGGGTCTGGTCGGCGCGACGCTGGCCATCGCGATCCTGTCGATCGCCGTGTGGGCCCACCACATGTTCGTCACCGGCGCGGTCAACCTGCCGTTCTTCTCCGGAATGACGTTCTTGATCGCGGTGCCAACAGGAGTGAAGTTCTTCAACTGGATCGGCACCATGTGGGGTGGGTCCGTCTCGATGGACACCCCGATGCTGTGGACCATGGGTTTCCTCACCACCTTCCTGTTCGGTGGTCTGACCGGTGTCATCCTGGCCAGCCCCCCGCTGGACTTCCACGTGTCGGACTCCTACTTCGTGGTGGCTCACTTCCACTACGTGGTCTTCGGAACCGTCGTCTTCGCCATGTTCGCCGGCTTCCACTTCTGGTGGCCGAAGTTCACCGGGCGGATGCTCGACGAGCGACTGGGCAAGATCCACTTCTGGCTCCTGTTCTTCGGCTTCCACACCACGTTCCTGGTCCAGCACTGGCTGGGCGTCGAGGGCATGCCGCGTCGCTACGCCGACTACCTGCCCGACGACGGCTTCACCACGCTGAACCAGATCTCCACGGTGGGTGCCTTCCTGACGGCGATCTCCACGCTTCCGTTCCTCTGGAACGTCTACAAGACGTCCAAGACGGAGCCGGTCAACGTCGACGACCCGTGGGGCTGGGGCCGCTCGCTCGAGTGGGCGACCTCCTCCCCGCCGCCGCGTCAGAACTTCCACTCCCTGCCGCGCATCCGCTCCGAGTCCCCGGCCTTCGACCTCCACCACCCGGAGCTCGCAGCCAACGACGACGAGCCCGTCGCACAGACCACCGCAACTACGAAGAAGGGTTGACGCCTGATGAAGATCGAAGCTTGGCTCTTCGGCGTGTGTGGCATCTTCTTCGCCCTGGTCACGCCTGCCTACTGGGTCATCACGCATGACTGGACCGGCACCTCGGCCCTCACCATGTCGACCTTCCTGGCCCTCATGGTCGCGGCCTACCTGGGCTTCCACGCGAGCCGCATGGACGCCCGACTGGAGGACCGCAAGGAGGCCGAGATCGCGGAAGGCGCCGGCGAGTACGGCTTCTTCCCGCCCTACTCGTGGTGGCCCCTGTGGTGCTCCCTGCCGATGGGTCTGGGTGTCTACGGCATCGCGATCGGTGCATGGTGGCTCTTCATCATGGCCTTCGCGCTGGGCATGATCGCCGCCTGCGGTTGGATCTACGAGTACTACCGCGGGGAGCACGCCCACTGAGGGTGTGACACCGCCAGGACGGGCGGGGAGAACTTCGGTTCTCTCCGCCCGTCCTGCATTTCACGGGTTCGTCGTTTCGGGCGGCACGCTGTGCCCGCAGGCTGGGCGTAGCCACCCCGGGCCATGGGTCTCAGTCGTCGGCGAGCAGACGCCGTACGCGGGGTGCCACCTCTTCGCCGTAGAGGCGTACGCACTCCATCAGCTGGGAGTGTGGCAGGGGACCGTTGCTGTACTTCAGGTCGAAGCGCTGGAGACCCAGAGCCCTGACCGTGTCCGCAATCTTGTGCGCGACCGTGTCGGGCGAGCCGACGTACAGGGCGCCGTGGCGGACCTCCTGGTCGAACTCGATCCGGCTGGTGGGGGGCCATCCCCGTTCGGCGCCGATGCGGTCCCTGTTGGCCTTGAAGTGGGGGAAGAGCAGTTCCTGGGCGTCGGAGTCAGTCGCGGCCACGAACCCCGGCGAGTGCACGCCGACGGCGAGGTCGCCGGTCCCGAACTGGGTCGTGGCCCTGCGGTAGAGGTCGACGAACGGGGCGAAGCGCTGGGCCTGCCCGCCGATGATGGCCAGCATCATCGGGAAGCCGTGCCGCGCAGCTCGGACCACGGACTCCGGGGAGCCGCCGACGCCCACCCAGGCCGGCAGGGAGCCAGCAGCCGTGTGCGGATGCACCTGGGTGGGCTGGAGCGGTGCCCGGGTGGTCCCGGAGAAGCTGACCGGTCCCTCGCGGCGCAGCGCGGCGAAGAGCTCGAGCTTCTCCTCGAAGAGGACCTCGTAGTCGGCCAGGTCCAGGCCGAACAGGGGGAAGGACTCGGTGAAGGAACCTCGGCCCAGCGTCACCTCGGCGCGCCCGTTCGAGAGGGCGTCGAGCGTGGCGAACCGCTGGTAGACCCGGATCGGGTCGTCACTGCTCAGCACGGTCACGGCAGTCCCCAGCTTGATCCGCGCGGTGCGTGAGGCCGCAGCGGCCAGCACGATGTCCGGTGCTGCGATGGCGAAGTCGTCGCGGTGGTGCTCGCCGACGTTGAACACGTCCACACCGACCTGGTCGGCGAGCACGGCCTCCTCCAGCACGTCGCGGATGACCTGGTGGTGGGGCAGGGGAGTACCGGACTCGTCGACCGTCACGTCGCCGAAGGTGTCGAGGCCGAGCTCAGGCGTCACGTTCGTCATGGACGCATCCTCTCAGGCGACGCCGGTGGCGTCGGCCATCCGGAGGTAGGGGAGTGCATCCTCGGCGTGGCCGGCGCGCTCGAGGCTACGACCGAGCAGCAGCAGGAGGTAGGTGTTGCCCGGGTCGGCCGCCAGCGCGGCCCTCGCAGCCTCGGCAGCCTTGCCGAGGCGGGCCGAGTGGTAGTAGGCCCGCACCAGGAGCTCACGGACCTGGGCGAGGTCGCGCTCGTCCACCTCGGGGTGGACCAGAAGACTCTCGAGCGTCGTGGCTGCCCCGAGGTAGTCGCGGGTGGAGAAGAGCTCCTCCGCCCAGCGCCACAGGTCGTAGGGGGAGCGGGGGAGCAGGCGAATCGCCGTCATGGGAACTCCTTGATTGGGTCACACCCCAACCACGGCGGGTCGCCGAGTGTTCCCGGGTACGCAGAAGGCCCGGCCCCGTGAGGGGACCGGGCCTTCAGCACGTCAGGTGCTGACCGAGGTCAGTGCAGCTCCTTGGAGCTCTCACCCTCCACCGCGTGGTCGTCACCGTGGTGGTGTGCCTGCTCGAAGTCCTCGACCGTGGGCTTCTGCACGTTGTGGCCGTACCACCACTTGCGCAGCTTGAGCCGCAGCTTGCTGGCCCGACCGTCGGGAGCCGGCACGCCGTTGGCGTCCTCGGCACTGGCCAGGGGCAGGATCTCGTCGCGGTCGCGAGCGGTGAGGGTGTACTGCTTCTCCTCCGAGTAGGGGAGGTGCAGCTCGGAGAAACCACCCTCGGCCGAACGGCTCACCACGCCGGTCTCGTAGCCGTGCAGCAGACGCTCGTTGTCGTGACGCTGGAGCGAGATGCACCAGCGGCGCGTGATGATGAACGCGACCAGCGGGCCGATGAACACAGCGCCACGCATGAAGTACGTGATGGCGTTGATGCTCATGTCGAACCGGATGGCGATGATGTCGTTGCCACCAGCGGCCCAGAGCAGGCCGTAGAAGGTCATGAAGGAGACCATCAGGGCGGTGCGGGTCGGGGCGTTGCGCGGACGCTGGAGCAGGTGGTGCTCCCGCTTGTCTCCGGTGATCCAGGCCTCGATGAACGGCAGCATCATGACGAGCAGCCAGAAGGCGATCGGCAGGATCAGGATCGGGAGGAGGATGTTCCACGACAGGGTGACGCCCCAGAAGGACGACTCCCAGCCGGGGATGATGCGCAGGGCGCCGTCCGGCCAACCCATGTACCAGTCGGGCTGGGAGCCCGCAGTCACCTTGGACGGGTCGTACGGTCCGTACTTCCACACCGGGTTGATGGTCATCAGACCACCCATGAGCGCCGTGGCGCCGAAGACGATGAAGAAGAAGCCGCCGGCCTTGGCCGCGTAGACGGGGAGCATCGGGTAGCCCACGACGTTGCCCTCGGTGCGACCGGGGCCAGGCCACTGCGTGTGCTTGTGGTAGACGACCAGCATCATGTGCGCCGCGATCAGGGCGAGAAGCAGGCCCGGGATCAGCAGCACGTGGATGATGTAGAGGCGGGGGATGATCGCCTCGCCGGGGAACTCGCCTCCGAAGAGGAAGAACGACATGTAGGTGCCCACGACCGGGGCGGCCTTCATGAAGCCGTCGGCCGCACGGACGCCGGTGCCGGAGAGCAGGTCGTCAGGCAGCGAGTAGCCGGTGAAGCCCTCGAGGGTGCCGAGGAGCAGCAGCAGCGAGCCGATGACCCAGTTGACCTCGCGGGGCTTGCGGAACGCGCCGGTGAAGTAGACGCGCATCAGGTGGATCATCATCGAGCCGATGAAGAGCATCGCGGCCCAGTGGTGCATCTGGCGCAGCAGCAGGCCGCCGCGGATGTCGAACGAGATGTTCAGCGACGACACCATCGCCTCGGACATGTAGATGCCGCGGAGCTGGTCGTACGAACCCTGGTACTGGACCTCGGACATGCTGGGCACGAACCACAGGGTCAGCAGGACGCCCGTGATCAGCAGGACCACGAAGCTCCACAGGGCGATCTCGCCCAGCATGAAGGACCAGTGGTCGGGGAACACCTTGCGGATGTTCTTCTTCAGCACGCCGCCGAGGCCCAGGCGCTCGTCCGCCCACGTGGCAGCGCCAGCGAGCTTGGAGGGCTTGGCCGGGGAAGCGGCCGTCGTGGCATTGGTCTTCGCCACCTTGGTGGTGTCGACACTCACTTCGAGTCACGCTCCCAGTAGCTCGGACCGACGGGTTCGGTGAAGTCGCTCTGCGCGATGAGGTAACCCTCGGAGTCCACTGCGATGGGCAGCTGGGGGAGGGCACGGGCCGCCGGACCGAAGACGACGCGACCGGAGTCGGCGAGGTCGAAGGTCGACTGGTGGCACGGGCAGAGCAGGTGGTGGGTGGTTCGCTCGTTGAGCGAGATCGGGCAACCGACGTGGGTGCAGATCTTGGAGTAGGCGACGATGCCGTCGACGCTCCAGTTCTCGCGGCCCTTGCCGGGCTTGATGTCCTCGGGCTCCATGCGGAGCAGGATCAGCGAGGCCTTCGCCTTGCCGACCTGGACGTCGACGCCGTGCAGGACGTGGTTGCCGTTCTCGTCGGTGGCCAGGAGGATCTCGGGCTGGCAGTTCACCAGGTCACCGACCTCGAGGTCGGAGACCAGGATCGGGGTACCGACGACGTCGCGGACGATGCGCTCGCCCTTCTTCCACAAGGTGTGCTCCAGGCCCTTGCCGTTCTCCGGGTCGACGACCTGGCTCGGCAGCGGACCGAGGTCGCGCAGGAGCAGGATGGGGAGCAGGGTGAAGGCACCCACGGCGCCGAGCAGCGTGTTGCGGACGAGGGGACGGCGGGCGATGCCCGAGTCCTCCAGACCCTGCTGCAACGCCTCGACGGCGACGGCGCGGTCCTCCTCGGAGGAGGCGATGGGGTGACGCTGCTCGACGAGCTCGACGTCACTCATCAGCTTGCGGGCCCAGTGGATGATGCCGATGCCGATGAAGAGGAGGCAGAGGCCCATGGTGACGCCGAGGGCGACGTTGGACGCGCCCATGTTGCCGATGGTGTCCCAGTCCTCGCCGATGTCGAACACGAAGTACGACACGACGAACAGGATGGCCATCACGATGGAGGCGATGAAGAAGCCGGCGACCTGGCGCTCGGCGCGCTTCTCGGCCTTCTCGTCGACGTCGGTGGGACGCCACGTGTGGGCCGGGAGGCCCGGGTCGGCGATGGGTTCCGCCGCCGGGAGGGCCTCGTGGGGGTTGGTCTCGATGCTCACGCTTCCACCTTGTCCTTCTTGGAGCGCGTCGTGTGAGCCGCGATCCACACTGCGAATCCGACCATGCCGCCGATGCCGATGATCCAGGCGTACATGCCTTCGGAGACGGGGCCGAGACCGCCGAGCGTGAAGCCGCCGTACTCCGGCTGCTCCTCGATCGAGCGCAGGTACGCGATCACGTCGCGCTTCTGGTCGGGGGAGATGTTGCCGTCGGAGAAGACGTCCATCGTCTGGGGGCCGGTCAGCATGGCCTCGTAGATGTGCTTGGAGTCGACACCCTTCAGCGACGGGGCGTAGCCGCCGTGGGGCATGGCGCCACCCTGGCCGTTGAAGTTGTGGCAGGCGGTGCAGTTGGTCAGGAAGATCTGGCCACCGCGGACGATCGCAGCCTCACGCTCGGCCTCGGTCATGCCGTCGACGCTGTAGTCGGTCTCGTTGGGGATCGCCGGGCCGGGGCCGAGGCTCGCGACGAAGGCCGACAGAGCAGCGGTCTCCTGCTCGTCGAACGCACGCTCCTTGCGCTTGGCCTGCTGGCCGGGCTGCGACATGGGCATGCGACCGGTGCCGACCTGGAAGTCGACGGCGGCGGCGCCCACACCGATGAGCGACGGGCCGTACACGTTGCCGTCACGCTGGGTGGGGATGCCCTCGCCATTGAGGCCGTGGCACGACGAACAGCCCACGAGGAAGAGCTCGCGCCCCTGCTCGATCAGCTCCGCGTCGGTCTTGGTGTCCTGCGCGGTGGCAGGTGAGAACGCCGCGTACAGCCCGCCGGTCATCAGGAGACCGATCAGGAGCACGGAAAGTCCCGCGAGCGGACCCCGGCGATGCCGGGAGAGCCGACCAGCGGTTCGGTTCAGGAAACGCAATTGTCTAAATCCTCTTCAGATCCGGATCGGGACTTCACTGGATGAGGTAGATCGCCGCGAAGAGCGCGATCCACACGACGTCGACGAAGTGCCAGTAGTAGGACACGACGATCGCGCTGACCGCCTGCTCGTGCGTGAAGCGCCTTGCCATGTAGGTCCGTCCGAGGACGAACAGGAAGGCGATCAGGCCGCCGATCACATGGATTCCGTGGAAACCGGTGGCCAGGTAGAAGGCCGAACCGTAGGCGGAGTCCTGGAGCGTCACGCCGTGGTGCACGAGCTCGACGTACTCCAACGCCTGGCCGGCGACGAAGATGGCACCCATGATGTAGGTCAGGATGAACCACTCGCGCAGGCCCCAGGCCTTGATGTTGAAGAGTGAGCCCGTGCGGCCAACCTGGCCGCGCTCAGCCGCGAAGACACCCATCTGGCACGCCACGGACGACAACACGAGGATGGTCGTGTTGGTCGCCGCGAACGGCACGTTGAGTAGTGCTGTCTCCTGGGCCCAGAGCTCGGGGCTCACCGCGCGAATCGTGAAGTACGCCGCGAACAGAGCCGCGAAGAACATCAACTCGCTGGAGAGCCAGACGATCGTGCCCACGCTGACCATGCTGGGTCGGTCGTGATGCCCGTGAAGTCGGGATGCCGGAATAGCCGTCGTTGCTGTCGCCACGCACTCATTATGGACGTAGCCGGGGGCGAGGGCACCCCCACCCCCGGAGTTTGGGCGTTCGGGGTCTCGGGGCGTGTGTTTCCGCGGCGCTCGCACGCCTGCGCGAGGGCAGGTGAATGCGAGGGCGTACTGATCGGTGGACGCCTCGCCGACCCGCGCGCCCGGGTCGGCGGTAGAGTCGCGAGCGTGACTGACACGACTGCCTCGAAGCCCTCCTCGCTGAAGGTCCTCGTCTACTCGGACGACATCGACATCCGTCAGCAGGTCATCCTGGCCCTGGGCCGGCGCCCGCACCCGGACCTCCCCGAGCTCGAGTACGTCGAGGTGGCGACCGAGCCGGTCGTGGTCCAGCACATGGACGCCGGAGGCATCGACCTCGCCATCCTCGACGGCGAGGCCGTCCCCGCGGGTGGCATGGGGATCGCGAAGCAGCTCAAGGACGAGGTGCACCAGTGCCCGCCGATCCTCGTGCTGACCGGACGCCCCCAGGACGCCTGGCTCGCGACGTGGTCCCGGGCCGACGCCGCGGTCTCGCACCCGCTGGACCCGATCGAGCTTGCCGAGACGGTCACCGCGCTCCTCGCGGCGCGCGTTCCCGCGACCGCCTGAGCGCGTGTCCAGCACCTGGCCCGAGGTCCTCACCACGCTCGTCGGCCGCTCCGACCTGTCCGTGGCGCAGGCCTCGTGGGCGATGAACGAAATCCTGGAGGGTCTTGCCACGCCGGCACAGATCGCCGGGTTCGCCGTGGCGTTGCGCGCCAAGGGGGAGAGCGTCGACGAGGTCCAAGGGCTCTCCGACGCCATGCTCGCGGCTGGCAACCCGATCTCTGTGGAGGGGCGCCTCCTCGACATCGTCGGTACCGGTGGCGACCGGTCGATGTCGGTCAACATCTCGACGATGTCGGCCATCGTCGCCGCGGCCGCGGGCGCCAAGGTCGTCAAGCACGGCAGCCGTTCGGCCTCCTCGGAGTGCGGTTCGGCAGACGTCCTCGAGGCTCTTGGCATCCGGTTGGACCTGCCCATCGAGCGGGTGGCGCAGGTCGCCGACGAGGTCGGCATCACCTTCTGCTTCGCCGCGGCCTTCCATCCCGCCATGCGCCACGCCGCCGTGCCGCGGCGCGAGCTGGGGATCGGCACCACCTTCAACTTCCTCGGACCGCTCTCGAACCCGGCGCGGCCTGCAGCCCAGGCGATCGGGTGCGCCGACGCCCGGATGGCCCCGGTCATGGCCGAGATCTTCGCCCGTCGGGGTCTCGACGCCTGGGTCTTCCGCGGTGACGACGGCCTCGACGAGCTGACGACCACCACGACCTCGTCGCTGTGGGCAGCGCGTGACGGCGTCGTCACCCAGCACGTGGTCGACCCCCGTGAGCACGGCATCGACTACAGCCCGGCGGAGGCGCTTCGCGGTGGCAGCCCTGCCTTCAACGCCGACGTCGTACGCCGTCTGCTCGCCGGGGAGCGGGGGCCCGTGCGTGACGCCGTCGTCCTGAACGCCGGTGCGGCGCTGGCGGTGCACGCCCCCTCGGAGGCGCCGCTCGACGAGCGTCTGGCTGGCGGCATCGTCCGGGCCTCGGACGTGCTCGACGACGGCAGCGGGGCTGCGTTGCTCGAGCGTTGGGTTGCCGCGACGGCCTGAGGCTGCGCGGCGACCCGGGACGCGCTGGGCGGCCAGGGAGTCCCGGGGCGCTCCACGGTCGAGGTGCCGTTCGCCACACCTCAGCGTTTGTCCCGCCGAACCGCCGTCCGGGGAAGCAGGCACGCACGGTGCACCGATCTAGGCTGTCGTCGTGGTTCAGCACCCCGACATCGACCAGACGCCGCCCGCGTACCCCGAGCCGGGCACCGTTCCTCGGGACATCCCCGCGGGCGTCACCGGGCCCCAGGCCCCGTCGGCCAGCGACGACGTGACCTCGGCTGCGCCGAAGCGCGGCGCGGTCGCGCGCCAGGTCGTCGCCCGGATCCTCTTCGTGCTGGGGGCGTCCTTCGCGCTCACGGCGGTCGTGACCGGCATGCTGGAGGCCTCGCTCCGCGCCAAGTCGGACGAGCCGACGCTGGTCGGCCCCGCGTTGCTCGGCTTCGCCATCCTGTGGATCCTGGTGCTCGGCGTCGTCGGCCTCCTGGGCAGCCTGAGGGCCGCCACGGTGGTCGTGGTGACCCTCGGCCTCGTGCTGGCGGCGGTCAACGTCGTCCGCATGGACATCCTGCGGCTCCCGCTGTCGTTCCGCGACGTGGTCTTCCTCAAGGACCCGGCCTTCCTGGTCGAGATGGTGCCCGTGCGGGACCTCGTGAAGGGCGCCGTGGCCGTGCTGGCCGTGGCAGCGGCCCTCACCTGGCTGGTCTCCCGGGCCGGGCGCCGCCGTCCGCGCTGGCGCCGTGGGCGCCCCGGCTGGTGGGGATGGATGGCCTTCCGTGGGGTCGCGGTGGCGCTGGCGGTCACGCTCGTCCTGCTGGCCGCGGGCTTCAACACGCCGGGCAACGTCGTGCGCGACGCGTACGACCGCAACGGCGCTGACTGGCGGCCCTGGGCGCAGTCGCGCAACTACCTGCTGAACGGCTTCGTGGGTGGAGTCCTCTCCAACCTCCCCACGGACCCGATGAATGTGCCCCCCGGCTATGACGAGGCCACCATGGAGGAGGTCGCCCAGCGGTGGACGAAGGTGGCTGCCGTGCGCAACCGCGGCACTGACCCGTCGCTGCTGGAGAAGACCAACGTCGTCATCGTGCTGAGTGAGTCGATGGGGGACACCGCCGCCCTCGAGCACGCCACCTTCGCCGAGGATCCGATGCCTGAGATCCACGGCCTGATGCGCGCCGGCGGCGCCCGGATGGTCTCGAACTTCTACGGCACCGGCACCTCGTCGATGGAGTTCGCGGTCCTGACCGGGCAGAACACGACGCTCTTCAAGCCGCAGATCTCCTCGCCCTACCAACAGTTCGTCACCGACTACCCCGGCTACCCGAACGCCGTGGGGTGGCTGAAGCAGATGGGTCACGGCGCGGTCGCGATCCACCCCTACACGCCGCACATGTACCAGCGCCCCGACGTCTACAAGAACTTCGGCTTCGACGAGTTCATCGACCGTGACTCGATGACGGAGCGCGCGCGTCTCGGCAACGGAGGCTTCATCTCCGACCGGTCGGGCTACCGCGAGGTGCTGAGGGAGCTGCGCGAGAACGACGACCCGATGGTGGTCCAGCTGGTCTCCATGCAGAACCACCTGCCCTACCAGGGGCGCTACGACGACCCGATCGAGGTGACGAGCGACAAGCCCCTGCGCCAGGCCGTGGGCCAGTGGGCGCGCGGCGTCAAGGGCACCGACGAGGCCGTCGCCGAGTTCCTGCGTGAGCTCAGCACCCAGGGGGAGAGGACCATCGTCATCCAGTACGGCGACCACTTCCCGGGCATCTTCTCCGACGCGCAGGTGAAGGCCGAGGGCCTGAACATCTTCCGTACGCCCTTCTTCGTCTGGGACAGCGCGAACCCGGAGGGGACCGGTCCGAAGAACGGGGGCCTCGTGGGCAACCCGTCCGGCGGCGACGTCGCGCCCAACGCCGCCATGCAGCTCGCGCTCCAGCAGGTCGGCGCCCCCCTGCCTCCGTACTTCACCCTGCTGGCCGAGGTGCAGGAGAAGGTCGGCGTCGTCCGGGGCCGCAAGATCCTGACTCCTGACGGTGAGGAGATCACCGTGCAGGACCTGTCGGCCGATCAGAAGGCACTGCTGCGTGACCTGCGGTTGGTGCAGTACGACTTCTCCATCGGTGAGCGGTACGCACTCGAGGAGATGTGGTACCCGTCGGGGGAGTGACTCCTCGGGTCACCGCTGACGAGTGCCCGTGGCCACGTGCCAAGCACGTGACCAGACGGGCCAAGGACGACGAAGGCCCCACTCCTCGACCAGGAGTGGGGCCTTCGCGTCAGGTAGGGGTCAGGTGATCTTCAGGACGATGACCTTCGACCGGGAGGCCGCGACCTGACCGGTGCCCTTGTAGCGCAGCTGGATCTTGTGCTTGCCCTTCTTCCACTTCTTCGGCAGCACGAAGGTCACCTTGCCCTTCTTGCTCACGGCGAGCTTGATGGTCTTGATCGTCTTCCCGTTGCGGTGGACGGTGACCGCACCGGTCGGAGCAGTGACGCCGCTGACCTGGACCGTGCCGGAGAGCGTGACCTTGGCGCCACGCTTCACCTTCGTCTTCGACAGGGCCATCGACGTGGTCGAGGACGCCTTCGGGACGCTGACGGACGATGAGGTGCTCGTGCCGTCGCGCATGCCCGGCAGCGTGCCGGTCACGCGCAGTGAGATCAGCTTCGCGACATCAGCCATGGTGACGGTGTAGGTCTTGCCTGTCGCCCCGGCGATGGGGGAGCCGTTGCGCAGCCACTGGTAGGACAGCTTGGCCTTCGCCGGCCAGCTGCCGGGGGTGGAGCCCAGCTTCTGTCCCACTGCTGCCTTGCCGGTCACGGTGGGTGGGGCGGTGGCGATGACGGCGCCTCCGGCACCGATCGTGACCGCCTGGCTCGTGACTGCAGTGGAGGTGTATGAGGGCAGGGAGCCGGTGACGCGCACAGTGATCGACCGGTTGTAGTCAGCGGTCGTGGCGAGGTACTTGTTCGTCGTCGCACCCTTGATGGTCGCTCCGTCGCGCAGCCACTGGTAGGACTCCGTGACACCGTCGCGGTTCCACGCCAGCGGGGCGACGGAGAGCTCGCTGCCCACCTCGGGCCGCTCGGTGTCGTAGCCCACGACCGGCGTCGCCCCGGGGACCAGGCTCGTGTCGACGGTGAAGACGTCCGAGCTGGGCGGGGCCATGGTGGCGCCGTCGTTGCTCCTGGCGGTGACCGACCATGTGTGGCGGCCGGCCGCAAGAGACCCGAAGAGGGTGTAGGCGGTCGCGGGGGTGGAGCGGGACTCGATCACCTTGCCGCTGGAGTCCTTGACCTCGAAGAGGTAGGTGGCCGCGCCCCTGACCGGCTCCCACGAGAACGAGGGACCGTTCGGGAGCTGGAGGCTGCCCGTGCCCGGTCCGATGAGACGGACCGAGTCGGAGACGACACGGAAGGGCACGGGGGTGCTCCAGGCGCCCTGGTTGCCCGACGAGTCGATGCGGCGCACCCGGTAGTAGTACGGGTCGGCACTCACCGGGATCGGTTTGGTCCAGGTGTAGGCCGTGGTCCACACCTTGGTGAGGAAGAGTCGGTTCGTCGACGAGAACAGCGCGTCGTTGCGCGAGACCTCGAGCTCGTACTGGCCGCTGTAGGCCTGCGGGGACCAGCGGAAGGGCGTCGTACCCAGCACCGAGGCGTTGGCGCGCGGCGAGATGGTCTCGACGGCCGGGCTCGTCTTCGTGAACGTGCGCGTCTCCGAGGAGCTCAACTCGTTGCCGTTGGTGTCGAGAGCAGACACACGCCAGTAGACGGGGCCTTCGGGGTACAGCTTGCCCGTGGCGGTGAACGTGGTCTGGTCGACCGTGGCTGTCTCGATCACGTCCGCGAACAACGGGTCCTTCGCGATGCGGACCCGGTAGCGGGCTGCGCTCTGGTTGCTGAGGTCGCTGGGGTTGATGGGTCCGTTCCGCGGGCCGTCGCTGCGGTAGGTGGCGGTCCACGACGGGGCACCGTCGCGGGTGACGAGATGGGTCTGGTTCGTGTCGTGGTAGTCGCGCCACGTGAAGGTGACCTCGCTGGTGGAGACCACGTCGTCGGTGGGGTGCGTCTCCACGCGCGGCGAGACCTTCTTGAAGGCGTGCTTGGCGAGTCCGGTCGCGGAGGAGACAGGATCTGGTGCGCAGATGCCGGCGGCCTTGCAGGGCCGGATGTGCCAGTAGTAGGGCACGCCGGATGTGTTGTCAGCCAGCGTCAGCATGTCGTAGGCGTACATGGTGCCGAGTGAGGCCGGGATGTTGGTCTCGGTCAGGTTCGTGAAGTTCTGGTCGTAGGAGACGTAGACGCCGTAGAAGGCGATGCCCTCCTGCGGCTCCCAGGAGAGCACCGGAGTCGTGGGCACCTCCGGGCAGGTGGAGACGTTGCTGACCAGGTCCATGGGCAGGGCACAGCCACCTCCGGCAGCGAGCTTCGCGCCGTCGAGAGCGATGGTCTGCCCGGTGACCTCCTCGAACCCTGCCACCGTGGCGATGTTCGAGGCGGAGGTCGCGACCAGCTGGCCGTCGTCGCTGAAGGCGCGGACGCGCCAGCGGTAACGGCCCGGCGTCATGATGCGGGTGCCGGTGTCGGTGAAGGTGGTGTACGCAGTCTCCTTGCCGAACGACTCGCCGCCGGCCGGCACCAGCCAGCTCGTGAGGTCGGCGTGGCCGAAGTCCACGACGTAGTGGCTGGCCCTGGGGTGGGGCGTCCAGGACATCGTGGGTGCGCGCATGGTGGGCGAGTCGGACTCACGCGCGGACAGCGCGGTCAAGGGGGGCAGGGAATCGGTGCCGGGATCGACCGCGGGGGTCGGGGTGAGATCGAATGATCGGTTGCGGATGAGCGACGGGGTGCCGTCGGCCGAGAAGGCCGTGATCTCCCACGTGAACGGACCCTTGGTGCGATCAATCTCGTTGCCGACCGGCGTCCAGGTGTTGGCACGAGTGGTGCCGGAAGCGACCCGGCTGCCGGTGTTGTCGTAGACGACGATGCGGTACTCATCGGCGGCCACGGCCGACTTCCAGCTGAAGATGGGCTGGGAGATGGTGGCGTTGTGGGCCGGCTTCAGCTCGGTGAACCACTCCGGCTCCCAGACGAACTTCTGGGTCGGGGAGTAGATGCCCTCCACGGTGAAGGGACGGTCCATGGGCCGCACGCGCCAGTAGTAGCGAGTACCTTCCTTGACCTGGCAGCCGTGGTCGAGGCCGCCCTTCGGGAAGCTGGCGTTGGTCGGCGTGAAGGTGGTGCCAGCGATGCTGCACGTCTTCGTGTTCGTCGAGACGAAGGCAGGGGTGCTGGAGAGCTGGAGCTCGTAGTGGCTCGCGTGCTGGACCGGTGTCCACTGCAGGTAGGGGGACCGGTCGGTCAGTGTCGCGATCGGCAGGTCCTCCGGGTCGTGGTTCTTGACGTACGCCCCGTAGAAGGGGTGGTCCTTGTGCGAGGGGGCACTGGTGTCGAAGTCTGCGGGATAGGCAGGGAAACCGGGCTGGACGGGAGCGACCGGCCAGGGGCGGTCGGGCCAGTGACGCTTGAAGTTGTTGGGCGACTCCGACCAGGCGGACGGGGAGCCAGCTGCGTCGACGGCACGCACGCGCCAGTAGTACTGGTCGTTGTCGTAACCACCGGGCGGCGAGTAGCTCGTCCCGGTGATGCCCTTGAGGTCGGTGATCAGGTCGCCGGCCTCGAAGCCGTCGTTGGTCGCCACCTGGAGGGCGTAGGTCTTGGCGCCGCGTACGGGGGCCCAGTCCAGGACGACGTCCTCGACCTCCTCGTCCGGACTGTTGACGGGGGAGACCAGCTCGGGAGCCGGAAGTGCCGCGATCGTGAAGGCGGACGGGGCCGAAGGGACGCTGACCTGGCCGCTTGCGTCAGTGGCCGTGACGCGCCAGAACCAGGCGCCCAGCGGGAGGGGGGCGCTGGGGGTGACTGACGTGGTGCTGGTGGTGAGGCGTGATGACCCGATGAAGTCCGGGGCGTCGTCGACCTCGACGGTGTAGGACTTGGCTCCCGGCACCTCCGACCACTCGAGGAGCGGGGGCTCGTCGGGCTGGGCCAGGGTCGCGCCGTCCACGGGAGAGACCGCCGAGGGCACCATCGGGTTGGGCCGGTTGAACGTGGAGGTCGTCCACTCGCTGTTGACGTTGGACGCCGAGATCGAGCGCACCCGCCAGTGGTTGAGCCCTGCCTTCAGCGCGGTGTGGGGGACGGCTGACACGTTCGTGGTGACCTGGTTGAACTCAGGACTCCCGAACGACTCGTCGTTGTCCACCTGCACCGTGTACTTCGCAGCCTGGGGCTCGCGGTCCCAGGACAGCACCGTGGTGGTGGTGTTGGGCGACGAGACCTCCAGCCCGTAGGGCGCCGGCGTCGACGCCGAGGCCGCGGGCAGGACCGTGGCCGTGGCGGCGAGGACCGCGAGGGCGGCTCCCGCGCTGGCGGTGGCGGTTCGTACTCCGGTCGGTGGCATGCGAGTCTCCCTAGTCAGCCCACTGAACATGCCGAGGCTAGGCACGCGCGCTGGTCGGCACGGGTGAATCAGGACGAGATGGTCCGTTGTGACTAGGTGGGGCAGCCGAACAGACGAGGGGGCGCCGAACGAGGTGGCGCGCAGCCCGGTTCGCTAGCGTGTCCCCATGATCACCGCCATCGTCTTCGTGAAGGCCGACGTCGCCCGTATCCCCGAGGTCGCCCAGTCGATCGCGGCCCTGGAGGGCGTGAGCGAGGTGTATTCCGTCACCGGACAGATCGACCTGATCGCGCTCGTCCGTGTGCGCAGCCACGACGAGGTGGCCGAGGTCGTCGCCGACCGCCTCAACAAGGTCTCCGGGGTGACCGAGACCGAGACGCACATCGCGTTCCGGGCGTACTCACAGCACGACCTGGAGTCGGCGTTCTCCCTCGGCCTGGACTGACGCCCACGCCGACCCGTCGCTGCGGGGTCAGTCCTCCGCGTCGGCGCCGGTGGCCCAGTCGGCCGGTGCGCGCAGGTGCACCAGTGGAGCTTCCTCGACGACGACCTCCCAGCCCAGCGCCTCGCGCAGGGCGTAGGCGATCTTGCCGTCAGCGTCAACGAGGGCCTCGGTGACCTCCAGCTCGCGCAAGGTGTCGATCCAACCCGGCTCGAGTCGGACGAAGTCGTAGTTCCGCTGGATCTCGGTCGCGGTGAACATGTCGCCGTAGCCGTGCATGACGGGGTCGAGATGCGGGTGGCGCCACAGCAAGTGGCCTCCGTCCTTCCACTCGTTGAGCACTCCTGTGCCGTCCGCCAGCGTGTGTACCGACGCCTCGGCGCGGTTGTCCGGGTTGATCGGGTCGGCCGATGTCTGCGCGACGATCAGGGCGAGGCTGACCAGCGCCAGGACGAAGCCGCCCAGGATCACCGGCAGCTCCAGCCGCCACCCGGCACGACGAGGCACGACGCGGCCGAGCCGCGCGGCCAGCAGCGGGACCAGCATGGTGACCGCCACCGGCACCGTGCGGACGGAGTAGACCAGCCATGCTCCCGCCAGGAGGAGCAGCATGAACTCCAGCCACGGCACCGGGCCGGAGCGCAGGGCGAGGCCCAGCACCGCCACCAGCATCAAGGCGGCGACGGCGGCGTGCGGGAGGGTGAACTGCGTCGGCCCCCACTCGGCGAAGTACTTCGAGATCGCGCCGACGCGCGCCGACGAGGTGAAGATCCCCAGCCCCATGGGGGTCAGGCTGGCGGCCACCACGGACCCGACCGGCACCACAAGCATGCGCAGCACGGCGCCTCGAGGCGTACGCCGCTCAAGAGCGATTCCCAGCACCGCGATCAGGCTGATCAGCACCCCGATGGACCACATGCCGTGGACCATCGCCCACAGCCAGGTCACCGGGATGATCCACCACGGCACCCGGCCGTTGCGCCCGGCCGCCATCCAGGCTGCCGTGACCAGCGCGATGATGAGGTAGCTCGCCACCTGTGGGCGGCCGGACAGGTTGGGAGAGGCAGCGACCACGGCAACGGGCACGATGAACGACGCAACCACCAAGGAGCTCCGGCGCCGCGCCACCAGGAAGAGCACGAGGGCGAACGTGAGCACCATGGCTCCTGAGAGCCAGACGGCACCGGGCAGGCCGAACCACTCCTCGAACTTGGCCAACCCCATCTGCCCCAGCCACTGCGTGGGCAGCCAGTCCGCGGTGGCGAAGCGGGTGACACTCCCCGGGTCGCGCGGTGACCAGCCCTCGAGGAACTCGCGACCCAGCCTCAGGTGGAAGTAGGTGTCGGCGTTGTCGATCGGTTTCGCCATCTTCTGGACGATGACCGCGAAGGCACCCAGCACGAGGATCAACGGCAGGGCGACCAGCCCGAAGGGGGCAGGGGCCGCAGCGGCAGGGGATTCCGGTGCGGGAGATGCCGGGACCGGCGTCTCGGGTGCGCGTGCTGCGGTGGCGGGCATGGTGTGGTCGACGGGAAAAGGCACCCCCGGAGCCTCCCATGATCCGAGGCGACGGGAGGCCTGAATCGACAACCTCGACCGCGACGGAGTTGGTGATTCTCCGGGCCGCCCGCACCCGACTCCCGTAGCCTCGCGGGCGTGAGTGCCACGTCCATCCCGGCAGACGGAACCGTTGCCACGAAAGATGACGCTGGCCCGACGGTCACCGCCACTGGTGCCGCACAGCGAGGGGTCGGCAACCGGATCGCGTGGGCGTTGGTCGTGACCGCGGCCTCCGCGGTTCTGTGCGACCTGGCCCTGGCGATGTCGTTGCGCCTCGGGGGGCAGGCGCCGCTCAAGCCCGGTCCGGCCCTGGTGGGGATGGCCCTGCTCTGGGTACTGCTCCTGGGCCTCGTGGGGCTGACCGGTCGCGTACGTCGCGGCCTCCAGGTCGGTTTCCTCGTCGTCGCCTTCCTCGCTGCCGTCAACGCGGCGCGGATGGACGTGCTCCAGTCCCCGCTCGTCCCGTCCGACGTGGCCTACCTGCGCGCGCCGGCCTTCCTCATCGACATGGTCGGTGTCCCGGCACTCCTGCTCGGGGTGTGCGCTCTGGGGGCCCTCCTGCTGCTCCTCCTCTGGCTGGGCCGGGTGGCTGGGCGATCGCGGCCGGCGCCACCGCGGCGTGGCCAGAGAGGCTGGGAGGCCTGGATCCTGTTCCGTGCCGTCGGTGTCGGCACCGCCATCACGCTCGCCTGGCTCTCGGCAGGGTTCAACACGCCGGGCAACCCTGTACGAGCGATCTACGACGCCGCCGGGGCGCAGTGGCTGGCGTGGTCGCCGACGACCAACTACCAGGGCAACGGATTCGTCGGTGGGACGCTCTTCAGCCTGCCGGCAGAACCGATGGAGCAACCGCCCTCCTACTCAGCCGACCGGATGGCAGAGATCAGCAAGAAGTGGGTGAGGCTGGCGGCCGAGCGCAACCGGGGCGCCGACGCGGACGTGTTGGCCAGGACCAACGTCGTCGTGGTGCTGAGCGAGTCGATGGGTGATCCCTCGGCACTGGAACGCACCCGCCTCGCGGAGGACGCCCTCCCCGGTGTCCGCCGGCTCATGGCGCAGGGCGGGGGGCACATGTTTGCCGCCCACTACGGCACCGGAACTTCGCTCATGGAGTTCGGTGTGCTCACCGGCCAGAGCCCCGGGCTCTTCGGCCCGCACATCGTGTCGCCCTACCAGCAGTTCGTCGCGGACCAGGAGGACTATCCCTCCGCCGTCGGCTGGCTGGGCACGGTCGGACACCGTGTCGTCGCCCTCCATCCCTTCCGGCCGGAGCTGTACGCCCGCACCGAGGTCTATGACCGGCTGGGCTTTGACGAGTTCGTCGACGAGGCGCACATGGCGAACGCCTCCGCCGTCGTCCCGGGCGGCTTCGTCTCGGATGCGTCCGCCTACGCCGAGGTCGTGCAGCAGCTCGAGGAGAGTGACTCCCCGGCCCTGGTCCACCTGGTCTCCATGCAGAACCACGTCCCCTTCTCGGGGCTGTACGACGACCCCGTGGAGGTCGAGAGTGCCGCGTGCTGCGAGGAGGAGATCGGACAGTGGGCACGTGGCCTCGCGATCTCCGACGCCGCGGTGCAAGGGTTCCTCGCCTCCCTCGAGGAGCTGGACGAGCCGACCGTGGTGCTGCACTTCGGGGACCACTTCCCGGGGATCTTCGACGCTTCCGACACGCGGGCCGAGGGACTCAACCTGCACCGAACGCCGTGGTTCGTCTGGTCGAACGTGGAGGGTGCCGTCGGGGGCGCCCCTGAGCTCCTCTCACCGACGGCGGCACTGCCGATGGTGCTGGAACGCATCGGCGCACCGCTCCCGCCCTACCTGCTGCTCGTCAAGGCGCTGCAGGACGAGGTCGGCACCGTGCGCGGTGACACGGTGGTCACGCCCGAGGGCGACGAGGTGGCGCTGGCATCGCTCGACGAGGCCCAGCGGGAACTTCTCGAGGAGGCCAGGCTCGTGCAGTACGACTTCTCCGTCGGTCAGCGCCACGCCCTCGAGGCACTCTGGTACTCCGCCGACAACTGATCTGTCAGCGCGTGGGACGCGCCACCGTGCGAGGCAACCCCCGCTCGTCGGACGGCACGCCGGCGTCGCGGGCCTTGTCGATGGCACTGATGAGTGCCAGTCGACCCTCGGCGCCCCGCGTCGGGCACGTCCACTCGCCCTGGGCACGGACGAGGCGTACGCCGGGCTGCTCCAACCAGCGCAGGACCAGGTCGCACTCCTCGGCGGAGGATGCGGGCAGCGCGCCGCGGGAGTCGACCACCGTCTCTGCGCTGGCCACGAGGTTGTCCACCCAGGTGTTGGCATCGGCGCGTGGCGGGATGACGCCCGCGGCGCTGAGCCGACCGTGCCGCAGCACGTGGACCGCCCAGCGACCGTCGTCCTCGCGCCGGGCAGCCACCAGCTCGGCGCAGTCCACGAGCGCACGGAGGCGCTGTGAGCGGGCGGCGGACCTGACGAAGACGCCGAGCCTGTCGCGGTGGGTGCCTGCCTCCTCGAACCTCTCGTCCTCAGCGCAGACGCGCATCCGCTGCTCCAGCGCCTCGACCACATCGGTGGGGTCTGCAACGAGCGTGCTGGCCAGCGATTCGACCACGGCGGCGTACGTCGTGGCGTCGGCCGAGCCGTCGCACGGTGAGAGGCAGCGCCCCATCTCGGCCAGGGCGCACGGCGTGCCGGTGGGCTGACGTCCTAGGCGCTGCGTGCACTGCCGGATCGGGTACGCCTCGTGGAGCGCCGCCAGTGCCCGCTCCGCGGTGCGTCGGGACGAGAACGGGCCGAGGTGGGCCATCGTGCGGTCCTTGACGGACCGGACGAGGGAGAGCCGCGGCCACGGCTCGGCGGTCAGCGTGAGGAAGTGGTGCTTGTCCGGGAATTTCGAGCGCCGGTTGTAGTGGGGACGATGGCTCGCGATGAGCCGCAGCTCGCGCACCTGTGCCTCCAGCGCCGTGCTGCACTCGACCGCCTGCACCCGTTCGGCAAGGGTGACCATCTCGCTCATCCGGCTGCGGGTCTCGGAGGCCGTGAAGTACGTCCGGACGCGCTTGCGGACGTGGCGCGAGGTGCCGACGTACAGCACTTCGTCGCGCGCCCCGCGGAACAGGTAGACCCCTGGTCCGGTGGGCAGGTCCTCGGCGAGGTGTCGCTTGCGGCGCTGGGCGTCGGTGACCTTGCCGTTGAGGCTCTGGACGTCCTCGAGCGTCTGAAGGCCCTGTCCGCCGAGACGGGCGAACAGGCCGTGCATCACGTCGACCGTGGCCCGCGCGTCGGACAGGGCCCGGTGGTCGGGAGTGACGGAGGCGCGGAAGAGGGTGGCCAGGCTCGACAGCTTGCAGTTGGGGGTCTCGTCGCGGGTCACCACGCGCCTGGCCAACTTGACCGTGTCGAGGACCTCGAAGGAAGGCCACGGCCGCTGCTGCTGCTCGGCGAAGTGCTTGAGGAAACCGACGTCGAAGGGGGCGTTGTGGGCCACGAGGACGCTTCCTGCGGCGAACTCGAGGAACGCCGGGAGCGCCGACTCGATCGGCGGGGCGGTGGCGACCATTGCGTCGGTGATGCCGGTGAGCACAGCGATGAAGGGAGGGATCGCGGCGTGGGGGTTGACAAGGGTCTGGAACTCCCCGAGCACCTCGCCGCCGCGCACCTTCACGGCGCCGATCTCGGTGATCATCGAACCACCGGCGGGCGACCCACCGGTGGTCTCGAGGTCCACCACCGTGAAGGTCACCTCGCTCAACGGCCGGCCGAGGTCGTCCAGGCCCAGTTGCTGCTCCCAGCGCCGCTCCGAGGTCGTCCCGGAGGTGTTTCCGGAGGAGGGAGCGGGGCTTCCAGGGTGGAGCAGTGCGTCGGTGGTCGAACTCATGGGCTCAACCTAGAGCGCTGCGCCGACGCTTTCGCGTCTTCGTCGACGAGCCTCGCCGAACGGCCTACGCGGGGGCTTCTTCGCTGCCACACTGTGTGTGCTCTAGATGATCCCAGGAGGACAGTGCAGTGGTGTGGGTGGTTGTTCCGGCGCTCGACGAGGCCGAGAACCTTGCGGTCCTCGTCCCCAGGATCAGGACGGCTCTGGCCGCGGTGGCAGTGGACGGACAGGTGCTCGTCGTCGACGACGGGTCCACCGACGGGACCTCTGAGGTCGTCCGGGCCATGACACAGACCTTCGGCAACGTCCACCTCGAGACCCTGCGGCGCAACCTGGGCAAGGCGGCTGCCCTGCAGCGCGGCTTCGATCGAGCGCTGGAGGGCGGCGCCGAGATCATCGTGATGATGGACGCCGACGGTCAGGATGACCCCGCCGAGCTGGCGCGACTGCTGGAGCCGATCAGGCAGGGGCGTTCCGACCTCGTGACCGGCGCCCGGACCGTGCGCCGCGACCGCTTCGTCAAGCGGCACACCTCGCGGCTCTACAACGCCACCACCAGGTGGATCGCGGCGACGCCGGGGCGGGACTTCAACTCGGGTTACAAGGCCATGCGTGCCGAGGTCGCCCAGGACGTGCTGCCGATGATGTACGGCGAGATGCACCGCTACCTGACCGTGCTGGCACACCACTCCGGCTACCGCGTCAGCGAGGAGACGGTGGAGCACCATCCCCGGATGAACGGCGACAGCAAGTACGGACTCGCGCGCTTCTGGCGCGGGATGTCGGACCTCGTCACGGTCCGCTTCCTCCTCTCCTACGAGCACCGGCCCTCCCACCTCTTCGGTGGGATCGGCATGGTCCTCTTCCTGCTGGGCAGCGTCGTGCTGGGCTACCTCACCGCCATCAAGCTGCTGGGTGAGCCCATCGGTGGCCGGCCGCTGCTGATCGCCGGCGTGCTGGCGGTCCTGATGGGGTTGCAGTTCGTGATCTTCGGCCTGCTCGCCGAGCTCGTGGTGAATGCGCGCAACCGCTCGGTGGGTCAGGTCCGAAGCAGCGTCCATGTCGGCTGAGGTCCGCCCGACCCCGTCATCCCCGTCACACGTCCCCGAGCCGCCCCGGCTCCTGCTGGCGGCTGCGTCCGCGGCGCTCCTGGGGAGCCTGGTCATCCTCTTCTGGGGCGCGGTCACCATCGGCGTGACCTACGACGAGCCCTACCACGTGATGCGGCTGCAGCACTGGTTCGACCACGGCTGGTACCTCCTCAACGACGACCTGGTGAACGGTGAGGTGGGGGAGTGGGTCGACGACTCCTTCGTCTACGGACCGGTGGCGACGCTGCTGCTTCACCTGGTCAACGTCGCCCTGGGCAACGAGACGTGGGGCACGGTGGGCGGTGGCAGCGATTCCTACGCGGTGCGCCACCTCGCCGTCGCCGCGATGTCCTTCGTGGCTGTGCTCGCCACCGCGGCGCTGGGACGGGTGCTGCTGCGCAGCTGGCGCTGGGGCGTGGTCTGCGCCGCCGCGCTGGTGGTGGTGCCGCTGTGGACCGGCATGGCCATGGTCAACGTCAAGGACACACCCGTGGCCGTCGGCTACACCCTCGTGACGCTCGGCCTCGTGCTGCTCGTGGGCGAGACGCCGGCGCGGTGGCGGCTCCCAGTGGCAGGGCTGCTGACCTGGGCAGGTGGGCTCCTGGCTGTGGGCGTACGACCGGGCATCTGGCCCGGCATCGCCGCGGCGTACGGCCTGGTCGCCCTCCTCCTGCTGGTGCGCCGCCCCGGAGGAACGCGTCCAGCGCTGGCGCGGTTGGCCGTGGCCACGACCGCTGGGGTGGCGACGTTGGTCGTTCTGGCGTTCGTCTACCCGGCCGTCTTCGCCGACCCCGACTGGGTGCTGCGCTCCGTCTTCTCCTCCGCCAACTACCGCGGTGAGTCCACCCCGCGCCACACCGCCCCGGTCCAGGTGTTCGGCGTCGTCCCGACCCTGCTCCTCGTCCTCAGCCTCGCTGCCTGGGGACGGCTGGCTCGTCGGGCGCGTCCGAGGTCGTGGCGTCTCGACGTCCCCTCCACCCGCTGGTTGCTCGTGGGTCTGCAGGCACTGCTCATCGCTTCCCTGGCGATCGCCAAGGGGTCTCAGCTGCACGGGCTTCGCCAGATGCTCTTCGCGATGCCCGCGGTCGCCGTCCTTGCCGTGTGGGGTCTGAGTCGGTGGATCGCGGCGACTCAGTCTCCACACGCCTCACGGGCAGGCTCGCAGGCCGCGTCCGACGAGCCCATGGCACCGAGCCGATGGCCGGCGAGGGTGCTGGTGGCAGCGGTGGCGGTCTCGCTCCTGACCCCCACGCTCGTGCAGGCTCGGCTCTTCCCGTACAGCTACGGATACTCCAGCGCCATGGTCGACCTCAGTGGCGCCATCACCTCCAACGACTACTGGCGAGGGAGCTACCGCGAGCTGGCGCCGTTGCTCACCGACGACGAGTTCCTCGTCTGCTCCGGAGAGATGATCTCGGGCCAGCAGACCTACGCGCGCCTGACCCGCGACGGGGGAAGATCGCCGGTCGAGCGCAGCCGGGACTGTCGTACCGACTACCTGAGTCCCTTCGGGCCCTACCGCTCCTTCGACGTCGCGGTCGACGAGCCGGTGGGGACGACCTTCCTGATGGCCTCGTCCGGCAGCACAGACCCGGGGCGGCTCTGCACCGACCTCGCCCAGGTCGAGCGCCACCGACACCTGCGGGTGCACCGGATGAGCGTGTTGCGCCGGTGTCAGCTGGTGCTCCTCGACCTGCCTGACGCCCGGATGACGTTCACGCCGGAGGGCCACGGGTCGGAGTTCCTCATGGGCGGCTGGACGGGTAACAGGTCCGACCCCGGTGTCGAGCTGCTCGACCGCCGGGGGGACCTCGGCTTCGCCCTTCCGGACCTGGATGACGCACGCCCCGTGGAGGTGGCGCTCTCCCTCGAGCACGACGTCACCGTCGAGGTGCTGGTGGACAACGTCCGCCTCGGACGGTGGGCACCCGGGGCGGGCGTTCGACGACTGACCGTGCCGGCCGGGTGGGGCCGGGTGGTCGAGGGTGGTCTGGTGATCACGGTGAGGGCGGCCGAGGGCGGAGAAGTCAGGATGTTGACGGTGCAGGTGGACGAGGCGAAGGAGGCACGACGATGAAGGGTGCGTACGTCGGCGTCGTGAGGGCCCTGCGGCGGCTGCTGCGGGTGACAGGTCTCCTTGCGCTGCTGGACCACGCCGCCAAGAGGTCGCGCACTGCGCTGTGGGTGCGGTCGTGGTTTGCCATCTACGACTTGGACGACATGCTGCGCATCGGTCTGCCCTGGTGGACCTTCGAGGCCGTCGACCTCGTCGAAGCACACCTGGCCGCGACGCCTCGCGCGCGGATCCTCGAGTGGGGCTCGGGCGCCTCAACGGTGTGGCTGGCCGCCAGGGCTGCCACCGTCGTCGCCGTCGAGCACGACCCGGAGTGGGCCGCGTCGATGCGTCCGCGGCTGCCTGACCACGCCCAGGTGCAGACCGTGCCCTCGGTGGCCACGGGCACGCCGGCGGTGGCCTCACGCAAGCCCGGGTTCGAGGGCCAGGACTTCACCGCCTACGTGGCGGCCATCGACGACGAGCCCGGAGCGTTCGACCTCGTCGTCGTCGACGGCAGGGCGCGCGAGGCGTGCCTGGCGGCCGCGTTGCCGCGACTGGCCCCGGGTGGCATGGTCGTCTTCGACAACGTCGATCGTCGCCGTTACCGCGACGCGATCGCCGAGCACCCGGAACTGGAGGTCCTGTGGACCCGAGGTCGGACGCCGTCGTTGCCCTACCCGACACGCACGGCCCTCCTGCGGCTCCGGGAGGAGCGTCAGGGGTGAAGGAGCCACGGAGGCTGCTGGGGCACCTGGCCCGTGTCCTCTTCCTGGTCGCGGTCGTGGCCGGGGCGTGGTGGAGCCTCCGCGAGGAGGGCGACGAGGTTGCCGCCGCGCTCGCAACCACCACGGTGGGCAGCCTGGCGCTCAGCCTGGTCCTCGTCCTCGTGGGTCTCGGGGTGACCGGGGCGCTGTGGGGACGGATCTTCCGCCTGCACGGTGCCCGGGTGCCCGCGCGTGACGTTGCTGCGATCTTCTTCGTGGGGCAGCTGGGCAAGTACGTCCCCGGTTCGGTCTGGAGCATCGGCGTGCAGGCCCGCATGGCCCACGGCCACGCGGTCGGAGCGCGCGCCACGGTCTCCACCTCCCTCATCTTTCTCTGGGTGCACCTGGCGACGGGCTCCCTCGCGGCGGGGCTGGCCCTGCCGTGGGTGCCCGGCGCCGACGAGCTGCCCGGCGGCCGGTGGGTGGCGTCCGGGGCGTGCGTCCTGACAGGTCTCGCGGCGTTGCTGCCCACGGTGGTGCACGGGGTGACCCGATGGCTCGCACGGAGCGAGGACGCGGCGTGGGGCGTGGTTGACACGTGGAGCGCCGTGGCGCTGATGACGCCTGTCTGGACGGCCTACGCCTTGGCGATGGTGCTCCTGGCGCCCGAGGGCGGCCTCCGATGGTCAGTCGAGTCGTACGCAGCCCTGATGGCCGCCTTCGCCCTGGGCTACGTCGCAGGCGTGGCCGTCCCCGTCGCCCCTGCTGGGCTGGGGGCACGTGAGGGCGTCGTCGTCCTGCTGCTGGCCCCCACGCTGGGGTTGGCCCCAGCGGCCGCCGTGGCGGTGCTCGCCCGGGTCGTGCACACGGTGGCCGACTTCCTGATCGCGCTCCTGGCCTGGCTCGCGCGCCCGACGCGGACCTCGGCGACGGTGCACCAAGGGCGAGACTGACGGAGCCGTCGCCTCGACACGCCGCTTGCGGCACTGCCGAGGCGAATTGTCGGAGGCCGCTGTTTGAGTGCCCCACATGACGACACGAATCGACTGTGACTCCTGCGAGGTCCGTGGCCTGCACTGCCACGACTGCGTGGTGACCGTGCTCCTGGGGCCGCCCGCGGAGCTCTCCTTCGAGGACGACGAGCGCGCGGCGCTCGATGCCCTGGCCTGCGGAGGGCTGGTGCCTCCGTTGAGGATGGTCCGGCCGCTCGCGGGACCGACGATGGAATCCGCCTAGGACACCTCGTCGAGGTGTGGTCTGCATCACTGAATGTGGACTTCCTTTTGGTGGGTCGTCCCAGTGCGGCTAGCCTGACCGAGCAAGTTCTCGCGGCGCGCGTCAGCACCGTGCGCGAGCACGGTCATCGGGGCTGCCCCGGCGGCGCAAAGAAGCAGAGGAGACAGACCGATCGTGAATCACGGCCGGAACCGACGTGCCAAGGCGGTCGCTCTCCTGAGCGTCCTCGCAGTGACGGGAGTCGTCTCCGCAGTCCCTGCCCAGGCCGAGCCTGACGTCGAGGACGTGCGAGTGAAGGTCGATCGGCTGTACCACCAGGCCGAGCAGGCGCAGGAGCGTTACAACGACTCCGCGCTCCGCCTCAAGGGCCTGAACGCCGAGCTCTCCTCCCTGCAGGCCGACGAGAAGCGCCAGGGGCGTCGTCTCGGCGAGGTGCGTGAGCAGGTCCAGGACCTGATCGTGCGTCAGTACATGGGCGAGGGCGTCAACACCGTCGGCCAGGTCGTCGTCTCCGACGACCCCTCCAGCTTCCTCGGTCAGCTGACCACCATGCAGGCCTTCGGCGACCTCCAGGACGACCTGCTCGACGACTACTCCGCCGAGGTGGAGGCGCTCGACCTGCGGCAGAGCACCGCCCGTGAGCGTCGCGCGGAGATTGCGAAGACCACTGCCGACCTGAAGGCCGACAAGGCCGCGGTCGAGGCCAAGCTGGTCGAGGCCAAGAAGCTGTTGTCGCGGCTCGAGGCGGAGGAGCGCGAGGAGCTCACCGTGTCGCGTGACCACGGTCGTCTCCCGGCCAGCGTCCCGGCCAGTGGTCGTGCGGCTGCGGCGGTCAAGGCTGCCCTGGCCCAGGTGGGCGACGCCTACGTCTACGGCGCCGTGGGCCCCAACGCCTACGACTGCTCCGGGCTCACCATGATGGCGTGGGGTGCTGCGGGTGTCGGTCTTCCGCACTCGTCCTCCGCGCAGTTCGGCTCTGGCGCGCGCGTCGGCCAGGGCGACCTCAAGCCGGGCGACCTGGTGTTCTACTACAGCCCGATCAGCCACGTCGGCATGTACATCGGCAACGGCCAGATCGTGCACGCGGCCAACCCCAGCTCCGGTGTGCGCATCGACAGCGTCTTCTCCATGCCCTACGTGGGCGCCGTGCGCCCCGGCTGATCCAGCCCGCTCCTCCGGCCCCGCTCGGGGCCGTCCGCCGACCCTCGGTGCTCGATGTTCTGACAGGATTCTCCCGTGCGGAGAAATGTCGTGAGCAACGCGTTCGATGCCACCCCGTCGCGCATCGCGGTGGTCCAGACCCTCGTCGGTGGCGCCGTCTTCCTCGCCCTTGCGTGGTGGTTGGTGCCGTGGGCGTCCCGTCCCCGGGGGCCTCGGCCCCCTCGTCGACGCCGGTGCGGTCTTCACCCCTGACGAGCTCGCACGCACCGAGTCGTACTCGCGCGCCGCCAGGGCGTGGAGCTGGAGCTCGCTGGCGGTGTCACTCCTCCTGGCCGCTCTCCTCGGCTTCACGCGGTGGGGTGCCCGTCTCGTGGACCGGCTTCCCGGGCCGTGGTGGAGTCGCGCAGCGCTCGCGGCGGGCGGGTTCGTGCTCGTCCAGGCCACCGTGGGATTCGGTTTCCGGGTGGGCTCGTGGCGGTTGCGCCGTGACTACGGCCTCAGCAACCAGGACCTGGGCGGCTTCCTGCGTGACGTCGCCGTGGGGCTGGCTGTGGACGCCGCTGTGACCTGCCTGGCGGTCGTGGTGGCTGTGGGGCTGGCTCGGCGACTGACCCGCTCCTGGCCGCTGGTGCTGGGGCTCCTGGGAGCAGCCACGGTCATTCTCGGCTCTTACATCTACCCGGTCGTGGTCGAGCCGCTCTCGCACGACTTCGCACCGTTGGCGGGCGGTGAGCTGCGGGACCGCATCACCGGGGTCGCCGAGGCCGAGGGCGTCCACATCGATGACGTCGTGGTCGCGGACGCGTCGCGCCGCACGACGACGCTGAACGCGTGGGTCTCGGGCTTCGGACCCACGCGGCGGGTCGTCCTCTACGACAACCTGGTCGACGAGACGTCACCCGACGAGCTGATGGTCGTCGTGGCGCACGAGCTGGCGCATGCGCGGGAGCAGGACGTCGTGGTGGGGACGGCGTTGGGTGCCGTGGGCGCCTTCGTGGTCGTCGGCTTGCTGGCCCTGGTCGTGATCCGCGTACGCGGAGAGGGCGCGATGGCGCAGCCGCGGACGGTGCCGTTCGTGCTGGCCGCCGTGACGATCGCCACCCAGCTGGTGGCACCCGTGCAGAACGGGATCAGTCGTCAGGTCGAGACGCGTGCGGACGTCGAGGCGCTGTGCCTGGTGGAGGATCCCAAGGCGTTCGTGGCGGTCCAGTCCGAGCTGGCACGCAGGTCGCTCAGCGACCCGACACCACCGGCGTGGTCACAGTGGTGGTGGGGCAGCCACCCGCGGGTGTTGGACCGGGTGACCCTGGCCCGGGAGTGGGAGGAGCGGGGGAACGACGAGTGGTGCGACTGAGCCGCTGGGACCAGCGCTCAGGAGGGGTGCGTCAGCACTCGGCGTTCTTGGTGACCCACGTGGTGATGGTGCCGCAGGAGTCGCCCATGAGCTCGTTCATGAACCCACCGAAGAGGAAGACGATCGCCACGATCATCCCCGCGATGCCGGCAACCAGGAGGCCGTACTCGACGGCGGAGGCGCCCCGCTCGGAGGCGCGTCCGGCGAGCAGGTGCCGGACGTGAGTGAGGAACTGCATCTCGGTGCTCCTGGTGTGATGTGGGTGGTGCGGCGAAAAGGGCGACGCGGCCCCGGAGAGACCTCCGGGGCCGCGCCAGAGAGGCAAGAGCCTCAGATCACATGGAACCCTCGATGGAGTCCTTGGTGTTGGTGAAGATGCCCGAGACCAGTCCACCGAAGAGGAAGACGGCGGCGACGATGAGGGCCGCGATGCCGGCGACGAGGAGGCCGTACTCGACGGCGGAGGCGCCGCGCTCGTCCATCTTGGCCTTCTTGGCGTCCAGCATGATGGTGAGGAACTGAAGCATGGTGGTGATTCCTTCCGGAGAATGCTTGCTGTGGTGTGGTCCGGCAGGCATTCGCCTGATCCGTTGACACCAATCCTGTGCCACTTGTCCGGAAGCTGCGCTCAGAGGAACAGGCAGGCTCACCTAGTCATTTCTGACTATGTCAGGCATGGTATTTATGGGCGCCTCAGTAGCCACTAGGGCCCATGGAGGAGAGCAGCCCGCTCCTCATGGCCGTGACCAGTGCCTGAGCGCGGTTCGTGGCGCCGAGCTTCTGGTAGATCCGCGTGATGTGGGACTTGGCCGTTGACTCGCTCATGAAGAGCGTGCTGGCGATCTGCGTGGCTCCCAGGCCGTCGGCGAGCAGCACGAGGACCTCGTGCTCGCGATCGGTGAGACGGTTGGTCTCACCACTCATCCGACGGATCATGGCGGCTGACAGGCTGGCGCAGAGGAACGTCCGAGGAGACACCGCGGCGTGCTTGGCGGCCTTGACCACCTCGGTCGACGGGGCGTCCTTGCCGACGAAGGCCGAGGCTCCGGCTTCCATGGCCGCGAAGATCTGTTCGTCGCCCGAGTGCATGGTCAGTACCACGAGGCCGGTGTCGGGGAAGTCCCGCCGGATGGCTCGCACGATGTCCAGCCCGGTGCCGTCGGGAAGTTGGAGGTCGGTGACCACCACGGCCGGCGCGTGGTCGGCGAACGCCTCCATCGCCTCGGTGACCGACCCCGCCTGGGCAACCACCTCCGTCTGGGGGTCGAGCGAGAACGCTGTCGCCAGACCGTGCCGGATCAGTTCGTGGTCGTCGACCAGCAGGACGCGCGTCGGGGCGCCCGGTGACTTTGCATCGGTCAGGTTCATGAGCTCTCCTGTCACGCGCCCCGAGACGGGGGACTGGTGGGTTCTGCTGAGCGGTGGATTCGGGCCCCCGGGACGGGGACGTTCTGCAGGGAGGGGTTGCCGCCCTGGTCGGGGGAGCTGCCCACGCGGACGCTCACGGTCGTGCCTCGCGCGGGGCTGGAACGCACCTCGATGATGCCCCCGATGAGGGCCGCACGCTCCCGCATGATCGAGAGGCCGTGCGAGTCGCGGCGGCCGGCCTGGAGCCCCAGCCCGTCGTCGGAGACCACGATCTCGGCGTACGGCGCCTGGACCCGGCAGCGCACGTCGATGAGCGCAGCCTGCGAGTGCTTGACGGCGTTGTTCATCGCCTCCTGGGCGATGCGCAGCAGCTCTGCCTCGACCTCGTGGCGCAGCCGCGAGGTGCGTTCGTCGACGGTGACCTTGATGGGGGTGCCGGAGACGTCGCTGAGGTGGCGCGCCAACGTGGCGATGGCAGCGCCGAGGCTCTCGCTCGAGCCCGCCTGCGTACGCAGCGTCATCACGGACCTGCGCACCTCCGCGACGACGCGCGAAATCATGTCGCGGAGCTGGACCAGCGCCTGCTCCTGCTGGGGTGTGGCGGTCGAGATGAGTGCGTCGACGACGTAGCCCATGGAGGCGATGTCCTGGGCGACGCCGTCGTGCATCTCGCGGGCCAGACGACGCCGTTCCTCCGACATCGCGGCGTCACGGAACGAGACGAAGAGTTGAGCGGTGTCCAGCTGCAGTGCCTCTGGCCCCAGCTGGGTCGCCACCCGGTTCAGCTCCGCGACCAGCTGGTCGCGGTCCACGTGCAGTCCCGGCGCGAGTCGCCCGCTCACCACGGCGACGGTCGCGCCGGAGCTCACGACCGGAAAGGCGAAGTCGTGGCCGATCACGCGTGTGAGTTGATCACGCCACACGTCCTCGGCGAGCTCGCCGTCGCAGTCGCCCTCCTCGTTCGTCGCGGAGCGGCTCACCAGCGGCAGCAGGACGCCGTCGCGTTGCACGTGAAGCACCACCGAGGCCAACGGGAGCTCGGCTCCTATCTGGTCGAGGAGGGCTCCACCCATGCTCATCGGGTCGAGTCCTCCTGCCAGCTGTCCGGAGAGCGCGTTGAGCTCGCTGATGAGGGCGCGGGCCTCGTGGTAGGCAGCGCTGCCGTCGTCCGGTGCAGCCGAGAAGACGAAGAAGCTGGCGAGCAGCCCCAACCCGAGGCCCGTCACCAGCCAGGTGAAGAGGTCGGCAACCTCGGTGGGATCGGGGAAGGAGTCACGCAGTGCCACCAGGGAACTGAGGACGAGGATCTGCACCGCGAACGTCTCCGCGACGCCGCGGATCCCGCGGACCAGTCCATGGACGAAGGGCGGGACCACCAGAGCTGCCAGCAGGGCCGGCGCGACGTCCAGGTAGAGCCCCGCGACGACCGAGACGAGCGCCGACTCGACGATCGAGGCAAGGAGGGGAGAGGCCGGGCTTCGCATGGCCCACGAGATGGCGACCCAGATCGTGGCGAGGGTCAGGAGTCCGGACACGGCTTCGCCGTCGCGGCTCCAGACGACGGCGGCCGCGACGGCGAGCAGGACGAAAGCACGTGAGCCCTCGATGAGACCCGCATGCTGCAGGTCGGGCCCGCGGGTCATCAACCGAAGGAGGACATGATCGACAGCGCGGCGGGGCCGAGGACGATGACGAACAGGGTCGGGAGGATGCAGAAGATCAGCGGGACGGTCATCTTCACGGGGACCTGCTGGGCCTTCTCCTCCGCCTTCTGGCGGCGCTTGGTGCGCATCTCCGAGGACTGGACGCGCAGCACCTGGGCGATCGGGATACCGAACGCGTCAGCCTGCACCATGGCGCTCACGAAGGAGCGGAGGTCATCGAGGTTGGTGCGGTCGGCCAGCGCGCGCAGGGCAGCGCTGCGACCGTTACCGATCTGCATCTCCTGCAGGACCCGGGTGAACTCCTCGGACAGCGGGCCGGTGGTGTTCCTGGAGACCTGCTGGACGGCGGCGTCGAAGGCCAGACCAGACTCCACCGAGATGGTGAGCAGGTCGATCGCGTCAGGAAGCTCCCGGGCCAGTTGCGCCTGACGGTCGTAGGCCTTCTGGTACAGGTACATGTTTGGGCTCATGTAGCCGACCAGCCCACCGCCGACGGTGAAGATCAGGCGGGTGAAGAGACTCAGGTCCAGCATGAAGGAGAACAGCAGGAAGGCGACGAGCCCGCCCACGGCGCCGATGACCTTCATGGAGACGACCCGGTCCACGGACCACCCGACCGGGTTTCCCGCGAGCTCCAGCTTGCGGTAGAGGCGCTCGGCATTGTCCGCGCCGGAGAGCCGACGACCGATGGCGAGGGCTCGCTCCTGGAAGGGCTCCAGGACTCGTTCGCTGAACGGGCGGTTCAGCTCAGAGGTCAGGTCGGGTGTGGCCGAGTGCCCCATGGCTTCGAGCGCCTTGATGGCACGTCCGACCCCGCCGGACTGCGCCGCCTCGGCCTTCGGGAACGCCAGGAAGGTCAGCACGACGGCGGACACGATGAACAGGAATCCCAGAAGCAGCACCATGTCAGACCTCCACCTTGATGAGGCGGCTCATCCAGAACGCGCCCACTGCGAGCATGAGCACCGCTCCGCCCAGCATGGCCCAGCCGAGAGGGCTCTCGAACATGGGGTTGATGTAGCCCGGCTGCGTGAGGAACAGGTACAGGCCGAACAGTGGGGGCAGGCCACCCAGCACGTAGGCCGAGATCTTGCCTTCGGCGGCCAGCGCGTCCACCTGGCGTCGCATGTACTCACGCTCGCGGATCGTGCCGGCGACGGTGTCCAGGAGCTCACCGAGATTTCCACCGACCTGGCGCTGGATCTTGATGGCCATGACGATCCAGGCAAAGTCCTTGCTGTCGAAGCGCTCGGTGATGCCCTCCATGGCGTCCTCGAGGGGCACCCCCAGGCGGGTCTCGACCAGGACTCGCTTGAACTCTCCTGCGATCGGCTCGCTGCCCTCCCGGACGATGGTGTCGATGGACTGGGCGAGCGACAGGCCGGCGGAGAGCGAGCCGGACATCAGCTGGAGCGTGTCGGGCAGCAGGGAGTTGAACTTCTTTGCCCGGCGCTTCTTCAGGAAACCCAGGTAGAACCAAGGGCCGATGATGCCCAGGACGAGGAAGAGGATGCCGACGATGATGTTGCCGCCGCCGACGAAGAGCCCGACCATGCCGGCGACGATGACGACACCGATGTGCAGGAGCAGCCACTCCGGCGCCTTGAAGCCGCTTCCGGCGGCGTCGAGCCGTGCCCCGATCCGGGCCTCCAGCGACGTGTTGCGCTTGAGCACCGACTCGGCAGCGCCCTTGAACTGGGCGAGCTGGTCGGTCGTCGGCGCAGCGTGGGCGCCAGCACCCTCGGCGGCGCCGCCACCGGAGGCATACAGGGTGACGCGTTCCTCGAGGGTGAGCTCGGCCCGCTTCGGCTTGAGGAAGAGCCCTACGACGAGGAGGAGCACGGCAAGCGCGACGAGGCCCATGGCCACGTACTTGCCCCACTCGGCCAGGAAGAGGCCGTCGGGGGCGCTGGGCAGGCCCTCGGCCGCGTACGCACCGGAGGCGGCGCTGAGCACCACACCGGCGACGACGGCCGTGGCCCCACCCACGGTCAGGAGTCGACGCATCAGAAGCCTCCTGCAGTGAAGATCCGCGGGTCGACGGTGACGTTGTTGTACGACATCTTCTCGAGGAACTTGGGGCGCAGGCCGGTGGACTTGAGCCCACCCAGCGTCCTGCCCTCGGAGTCGAAACCGGCGGAGTGGTCGTAGACGAACACGTCCTGGAGGGTGATGATGTCGCCCTCCATCCGCTCCACCTCGGTGACGTGGGTGATGTGGCGCGACCCGTCCTTGAAACGGGCCTGGTGGACGATCAGGTCGACCGCGGAGGCGACCTGCTCGCGGATGGCCTTGATCGGCAGGTCCATGCCGGCCATCAGCACCATCGTCTCCATGCGGGACAGTGTGTCTCGCGGACCGTTGGAGTGCAGGGAACAGATGGAGCCGTCGTGACCGGTGTTCATCGCCTGCAGCATGTCGAGCGCGCTGGCGTCTCGGACCTCACCGACGATGATGCGGTCGGGGCGCATACGCAGGGAGTTCTTCACCAGGTCGC